>JBEPVZ010000001.1:0-95483 GCA_041690695.1 Candidatus Daviesbacteria bacterium
CCAAAATGCAGATACCGCTATTTTTAGCTTAAATCCGAGACTTGGCACTAAAAATGCTCAAAAAAAAATTATAGAGCTTAAGAATAAGCTCGGAGGATTAACGGAGCTTAACTTAAGTCAAAATTCTGGGACCTCGGAATTAATTGAAGCTCTTGAGGCGATAGGTTATACCCGCCAAGAAGCTTTTAAAGCTTCACAAACGATTACTGATCCGACTAGTCCATTATCTGTCCAGTTAAATTTGGTTCTCCGTCAGATGGATCGAAAATAATTATGGCTAAAAAAGATAAAACAGTTTTAGATAATCCTGAAGAAGAGATTTTAATTACCAATCTCAGGGCTCGCGATTGGCAAGAGTTTACCGGTCAAGAGAAGGTAAAACAATCTCTCCAAATTGCGATAGGAGCTGCTAAAAAGCGCAAAGAAGCCATGGAACACACTCTATTATATGGGCCACCAGGACTGGGCAAAACAACTCTTTCTCATCTAATCTCAAAAGAGATGGGTAGTCAAATTCGAGTGACCTCAGGACCGGCTATTGAAAGAGCCGGAGACTTGGCCGCAATTTTAACCAACCTTGAGCCTGGGGACATCTTATTTATTGATGAGATTCATCGATTAAGCAAAGTTGTTGAAGAGACTCTTTATCCAGCCATGGAGGACTATGCATTGGATATTGTCATCGGTAAAGGCCCGTCAGCCAAGACAGTCAGGCTAGAGCTACCTCATATTACGATCATTGGTGCAACCACCCGAATTGGCCTTATTTCAGGCCCACTCAGAGATCGTTTTGGAGTCATCCATCGGTTATCGTTTTATACCCCCCCTGAGTTAGGCCGGATTATTCAACAAGCGGCTAAAAAGCTGGATTTAGCGATTGATGATCAAGCAACTGACCAATTAGCTAATCGCTCGCGTGGAACTCCTAGAATTGCTCTTAGACTACTTAAAAGAGTCAGGGATGTTGCGACCGTTTCCGGAGTAAAAACAGTCACACCATCATTACTTGAGCAAGCCTTAAATTTACTTGAAGTTGACCCACTCGGATTAGATGATTCTGACCGGAGATTTTTACTAGCAATTATCGATAAATTTGATGGTGGGCCAGTCGGTTTAGAGACTGTGGCCGCAACCATTTCCGAAGATGTCGGAACAGTCGAAGAAGTCATTGAACCATATCTAATGCAAATCGGCTTTTTAAAGCGGACACCGCGAGGTAGAGTGGCTACACCTCAAGCTTATGTCCATTTGAATAGATCAAAGATAGTTTAAGAATGGGGAATAACGTAAGGACTCGGCGCTTGGGGGGGAGGAGATTCAACTCCTCGTTTAACTTTTAAAAATCCAGCCACAACGATCATAACTAGTGCCAGACCAATTAGTAAAAAGATAAATCGATCTCGGTAATAAAAACGCTTTAAGTACAAAAAAATCATGGCCAGGTAATGACCAATTAAAAAAGTAACATGATTCATCTAATCTCATTGTAGCCTTCACCAAATTAATAAATCAATTGCAGATCCAAGACGATTTGTACTACACTTAAAAATAGCTATAAATATGGATCCTGAACCAATAACTAAGTCACCATTTGATGAACCAGCCGTTGTACCAATTGCCGTTGATCAACAACTGATTGAAAAACCGGCCTTTTTAATCGAGCTGATGACTAAAATTTTTGTTTTTGTGATTGTAATCGCAGTTTATTTAACTCTGACCAATTTATCCTCTTATGTTAATGTTTATCCTTTTTGTAAGATCAGCCTTGAGCAAGATGTGTTAGAGGGTAATAGTCAAACAATTACAGCTGCCTTAACTCAAATTCTACAGCAAGATCCTAAAAGTTATCAAACAGTTTGTCAGTACGTTTCGACCATTACCGAAGATACCTGCTTAATTGCCAATAGTCCAATCTCTCAATCAGATTCTCAAACCCAACTGGCTCCGGTTAACGAGGGTTGTTATGTTAAAGGCACCAAAAATATTTATTTAACTCCGACCAAAGATACGACTGATCAAACTGTAACTGCTCGGGCGGATGCTATTAAAAAGTACGCCGAGTTAAGTAAATCCTTTTGGGAAAGCCAATAGCTTTTTAATAAGCTACTAAATTATTAAGAGTTGTATAACCTTCTTGATAGCAAGTTTTAGGATCATTAGCTACTTTTTTATCAGCTTGTCTAGCCTGGCAAGCCGTTCGCACAATCGTTTGAGCGACCATGGCTAAAGTATGGTTTGAAGTATCAACTGAGATCTCGCCGGGTATACCCTGAAAACAGCCTCCTTCAAACTGACCACAGGAGATATTAGGATCGATGGTCGTAATTTGACCACAAACTGCTGAAAAGTCACTTGGAGAAGCGATTTTAAGAAGCTGCATAGCCTCACGAATCTTGTGATTATTTAAATCAGCTGAGGGCGGAATCCGAATAAAACAACCGCTTGAGGGATCAGCATAAAAAAAGTTTTGAGCAAAACCAAAGATCAGATATAAAACAAAAATAATCCCTAAAAATCTAAAAGACAACAAAAATCTCATCTAAATTATAGTAAGCCTTTTTGAGTGATATAATCAAGCCAGAATGGTTGAACAGGTGATAGAAACATTATCAGAAGCCCGAAAATTTTTAGTCAGGCGACAAGCCAGCATTGGTGTAAAGCATAGCCGAACTCATCATGAAGGATCAGAAATAACCGCCCTGAAATTAAAAGTTCTTAATCAGGAGCCTTGTTGTCAGTGTGAACATTTAAGGGCTATTATTGGAAATCGTCCTCCTCACCACCAAATAAGTTTAAAATGTACGGTCTTTTATGACCCAGTTGAGCTCTATCGAGCAGTCGGTTTAGGTGAACATCCGACTTGCCCAAAGTTTACTCCTCGATTAAGATAAACTTTAAAAACCTTTCAATTCAAATTCTTGCCTCAAAATCTCTAATTTTGTATACTACCCGGCATGACTGAAGGTGAAAAAGTAGTTAGTGATGAAGTTCTCTCCCAAAAAAGACCAAGCTTTGAAGAAATTTATTCAAAGTATAAATCACGTCTTTACCTAGTTCTATTAAGCCATAGTGACCTTAATGAAGCAGAAGATATAACCTCCGAAACGATAGAAAAGGGGTTAAGAGGCTTCAAAAGATATGTATATCCTACAGACTCTTCAGAAACACCATATTATTGGTTAATACGAATTGGTCAGAATACAATTATGGATAGAAATCGTCACCAGAAGATAGCAGCACGCTTGGGACTAGTACCAAATATGGCCATTGAAAAAGTTTATTATGAAGATCCGAATCTTTTAAAAGTAGAGGAAACCGAGGCTATTGACGAAATATTGAGAAATCTCTCTCCTAAACAAGCGCAAGCTTTTAAGTTGAAATACCAAGATGGACTAACCCTCAAAGAGATTGCAGAGTATGAGAATACAACCGAAGATGCAGTTAAGGCATTACTCAATAGAGGCCGCCGCAAACTTCGACAGATAGTGCCAGCTCTGTGACAATTCAAGATTATAGTATTTACAATCAGGCTTTAGTTTGTTAAAGTGAGTTCTGCAAAATGAATTCTAAAGCTCAAACTATTTATATCGTCTTGATCCTTCTTTTGATCGGGGCAATTGGAGTTGTTTACTATCATTATCACCAAAAAGTCGCTATCTTAACGGCTATGGTTATTGAGGCTGATAATAAACAAGCTAATAATCCTCGCCTAGGTAACAATGGTGGCAGCGGAAGCCAATCTGGGATGCCGATGACCCAAAGCTCTCCTCCTCCAGTTAGTGATCAACAAACCAGCCAATTAACTTTAGGAACTGATACGACAGTTACTAAAAAGACTTTCAATATTACTGGCGGTAATTTTTACTTTGTCCCAAACCAGATTACGGTTAATAAGGGCGATGAGGTCACATTTGTAATGACCAATGCCGGAGGAGTCCACAACTTAGTCATTGATGAGCTAAATGTCAAAGCTTCAACCATTAAATCTGGTGAGACTGAATCAGTGACATTTACAGCTACCAAAACTGGCTCGTTTGTCTATTATTGTGCTATTCCAGGCCACCGCGAAAAAGGCATGTTTGGAACTTTGGTTGTTCAATAAATTTACCTGTTAATTAATTTATCTTTGGTATAGGATACAGCTGAGGCATCAACCCGGATCTTGCTAATACTTGCTACTAGTCGGGTCACAAAGCATCTTCGGCTAACTTTAGAGTCACCATTTCGATTTTGATCTCCCTCTTTCGTCGAGGAATTATAACATCCCACCTCAGCGGTGGGATTACATTTAACTTGATTTGGGTAGATGATTGGCAATTTCGGCCATGATATAAGCTCCAGTTTTAAGATAAATTTCCGGATTTGGAGCGGTTCTATCAACTTGGGCCAGAATTTGATCAGGCTCTAGCAGTTCAAAATGCATATTTAGATTTTTATCTACTGCCCAAACCGAGGTAACAATAGTTGGTCGACCTTTTAACGCTGCTCCATAAATTAACCCTCCGGCTCCTTTTTCAGCTGGACCTAACTCTCTCGACGGTTGGCCTTCGGGATAAATACCAACGATCTCCTTGTTATGAAGAGCTTTATGAACATCGCGAACTCCTTGGCTCGGTTTTTCCGGATGTCCAACTAATATCCCGTTAACAGATTTGGCTAAACTATCATGGATAATAGCCACCAATTTATTGCTCCCCCAAGATTGGATCCACCTAATGTTTTTTCCAGTTTGATCTTTAACGACTTTTGAAGCTAGTAAAGTATGCCAAAAACCTCGTAGTGGTCCGACAGTGGTATAGTTGAGAGCTAGAAATGCGCCAGTATCTAAACTGCTTAAACTATCTTCTCCACTACAAAAGGTTGTATATCTATCTAGAATACCTAACTGATTAGACAGGAATTGTGGATTTTGGTCAATAAGATTTTGGATAAATGCCCAATAATTTGCTCGGCCTTCAGGGCTTAAACCCTGACCTTGGTAAAGAGCTCCACCCTTAATCACCAACGCTTCAAAAAAACTTACTTTTTCTCCCATAAGGGAAGATTATACGCTAAAATAATATCCCACCTCCGATGTGGAATTATATTGCTGCGCGCCCAGAGGGATTCGAACCCCCGGCCTAAGGGTTAGAAACCCTTTGCTCTATCCACTGAGCTATGAGCGCTTAAAATTTAGTAAAATCTTTAGCATTAAATATTTTTTTAGTCTGATTATTTTTAGCTGGTGTTAGTCTTAAAGTCATGGTTGCTCGATTACTTTCTAAATACGAATTTTTTATATAGTAACATTTTTGTGTTATCTTATCGTAAACAGCAATAAAATCTAAGTCTTTTTTCGTATATTTATAATAATTTCTGCCGTCATGTGTCTCACACCTAACTTTGATTACACCCTTTGCAGCTTCAGTATATTTGCACTGTATCTTGAGTAATCTATTTTTTCTATCAACGACAAGATCATAGCGCCAGTCTTCACCTAGGGGTAATGCAACTTTATAACCTCTGCTTAGCAGATCACCCATAACCATAACCTGCCCTAAATCACCTTTTGTTTTTGTAATTGCTGGCACCTGTTAATTTTATTTTAGGAGAGAGCGGGTGTCAATAACTGACCTGCTCTAAAAATCCATTCGTATTATAGTTAGCTATTTAATGTAAAGCCGGAAACTAAGATAACTCTTTTTCCATCCAGACATTATAGTAGCGATCACCATTGTCATAATCTTTCCAATCAATTCGAATTTTTGAAAATCCAAAATGTTTATAAATAGGCTCACCGTAAGGACTTGAGTTAACAACCATCTTTTGGCAACCTAGCTCTCTAGCTTTTGTTTCAATAGCTTGATAAAGCAGTCGTCCAATCCCTTTATGTTGATAATCGGGATCGACAAAAAAAGTCGATAAGCGGTTAGGCAGAGGACTGTCCTCATTTTTACGAAGACCAATAATACCGACTATCTTATCGGTCTGACTTTCAATTGCAAGATAAAAATAGCCCTCTTGAGCTTTATCCGCAAAATATTGTTCAGTGTTTCGGTCAGTTAACATCTTGATGGTCTCATCAGATAAACCTTGAGTTTTCCAACCCGGTAGGGAGGTCTTATTAATAACCTGACAAGCTTCGGAAAGGCGAGTCAGATCCAAGGGTTGAACGCTAAATTTGGCTTTAGAATTTTTAGACATAGCTAAAGTATATCAAAATAGCTTTGTTATCTTTTATAGATTAGTTATAATAGCCGTGAGAGCTGACCTGCCTAACTATGCGAAAATTTCCTATTATTATCCTGATAATTTTGGGATTAGGATTGCTTTTTTGGATTTTTGAAGTTACGCGCAACACTCCTGTTACTTCGAGTTCACTAAGTTCAGTGGCATCTCAGAGCCAACCCACGGCCAGCCCAGCCCCAAATCCTTTAAATATTGATTACATGCGTTCGCAATCTTACCCTGGTAGCGATCTAACTATTGAACAAATATTAACTCCTGGAGCAAATTATTCTCAATATATTGCTTCCTACATGTCTGATGGTCTTAAGATCCATGGGTTATTAACAGTTCCAAATGGTCCGAAACCAGCTACTGGCTGGCCAGTCATTATCTTTAATCATGGTTATATTCCACCGGATCAATACAGAACAACGGAACGATACGTCGCCTACGTCGCGGCTTTTGCCAGGAGTGGTTACATCGTTTTTAAAAGTGATTATCGAGGTAATGGCAGCTCAGAAGGCGAGCCTTTAGGGGCATATTACTCGCCAGGCTACACCATTGATGTTTTAAATGCCCTGGCAACTTTAAAAAAGTATAAAGATGCTGATCCGAATCGAATTGGGATGTGGGGGCATTCGATGGGAGGAAATATTACGCTAAGATCCCTGGTAATTTCTCCAGATATTAAAGCCGCAGTCATCTGGGGTGGAGTGGTCGGGACTTATAATGATTTAACACATAACTGGCAAAACCGGGTTAGTTATCGACCACCTCCAACTGAACTTAACCAGCGCAACCAGAACCGCCAAAGTTTAATTAGCCAATATGGTGATCCTTCAACTGTCAGTGATTTTTGGAAATCGATTGATCCCAATTATCATTTAGATTTAATTACTGCTCCAATTCAACTAGATGCAGGACTAAGCGATGAAGAAGTACCATGGCAATTCTCGGAAGGGCTGGATAATAGGCTAACCAAGGAGGGCAAAACGGTTGAATATTACACTTACCCTGGTGCCGATCATAATATTGATGGCGGATCGTTTGAGTTGGCAATGCAAAGATCCGTTCAGTTTTTTGATAAATATTTAAAATAGACTACTAAGCATCTATTTTTTAACAAACAAAATAGCATTTGGGATATCCCGACCTGGTCCAACTTTATAACCACCTGACCAAAGAGCCGTTGAGCCACCTTCATCCATATTTAAAGCATTATCCATCCCCAAGGTTTTTAAAACATGTCCAGCCTCTTCCATGGTGGCATTAAAAATCGATCCAATATAAACCATATTACCTTTGTTAGCGACAAAGTTACGTGCTCCTTTGGCATTAAATTTAGGATCACCACTGCCCGGATATGCAAAATTACCACCTTGAACAAGCATCGGATAATTGGCAATCATACTATCAATCCCGGTATCTCGACCCCAATCTAAACTTTGACCAACAAATCGTATCGAGCCGGATGAAAAAATAACGGCTGGGATAGTGCTATAAACATTATTATCAGAATTAAAATAATGTTTATTTTTGTTCATTAAAAGGGTATCAAAAGAATTAGTTTTACCAGCACATGACGGATAAGATTCTGGACAGAAAAAGGAACCGTTCATACCTGCGTAAGCCCCATTTCGAGTAGCATAAGATGCTAACGGCATCACAGGACAACTATTTCCACAATCTGAATCTGAGGCGGTATCAACAATAACTTTGGTGGAATTTAAATCTGCGGCAATAATATCGATCGTGAAAGTTCCAGAATCTGTTTGAACTGATTGTTGGCTAAAGCCTGAGCCGGGCGGGCTATTATTGACGGCAACTGGAGCACCGCTTGGGGCAGCAGGAGGGGGCGGAGCAATTTTAGCGGCCAACTTTTGATTCTGATCATCAATCTGTTTATTTAAATCAGCTAATGTCGCCGAACCTGATGAGTAATTCTGAGTAGCTAGCTGATTAACTAGTGATGCATAGTCAGTTCGAAGAGTTTTAATATCAACTTTCTGGTCTTCTAAATCAATCATGTTTTGATAGCTGGTGATCGATTGAGAATAAAGATCATGAATACTTTTAATTTCAGCCATCAGATCTTTATTAGTTTTATAAGGATCTTGAGATTGAATATCGTTAAGTTTTTTTTGGGAATCAGCTAATTGAGCTTGTATTGAAGTTCTTTCGGAATTAAAGTTTTGATTAAGATTATTAAATTCATAATAAGCTACTCCAAAAACACATACAATTAATAACCCCCCAGCAATCAAAATTAGAACTTTAAGATTGACTGAGAAATGCTTGAGAAATGGCGGAATCCCCATATACTTTTACTATATCAGAAATTTATGGTAAGCTACGACCTCAATGAATGAACACAACCTTGGCAGAGATGATACAGACAGGCAACCAACAGCCGAGGAGCTAAAAGCAATTGAGAAAGATCCACCTGTCAAGGTCGCTGATTTATTAAAAAATTTACCTAGTGAATACGTGAGTAGTCTATCTAGATACCTTCACGAAATTGGTCAAATACCTTTATTAAAATTCGAGGATGAGCAAAGATTAGGTCAAAAAATGGCTCTGGGTGACAATCAAGCCAAACATGAGCTTGTTGAGGCTAATTTGCGTTTAGTATACAGTGTTTCATTAAGAAACATCGACCGAGGGGTGGATCTATTAGATTTAGTTCAGGAAGGTAACCTAGGCTTAATGAGGGCAGTCAATAAATATGACTATAAACGGGGTTTTAAATTCTCGACTTATGCAATTTGGTGGATTCGTCAAGCTGTCACTCGGGCAATTTATGACCAAGCACATACGATTCGAATCCCTGCTGGCCAACTGGTCGCCCAGGGGCAAGAGCGTCGAGAAGGCATCGAACCTCGAACCTTTCCAAATACGGTTTCTTTAGACACTTTACCTACTGATCAGTCTGCTGATAGTGATTCTAATAATCGTCGGGGCTTAGAAAACTATTTGGAAGATCCAACAGCCAATGTTGAAAAGGCAGTTGAAGAATTAGAGTTTGGACGAATCGCCCAAACAGCATTTGAACAGCTTCCTCCTCGAGAAAGAAGAGTTATGGAGTTACGCTATGGATCGAGAAAAAGGACACTTGAAGAAGCGGGGACGGAGATGAGGCTTACTCGAGAGCGTGTTCGCCAATTAGAAGTACAAGCTCGCAAAAGATTAAGAAGGACTTCTTTATTTAGCCAGTGGGGGACTGATTGAACGATCAATTGGAGTCGTCTCACGAATTGTCTGATCAATTTTTGAATCCAAGATATTAACCCGAGTTATCGAATTATTTAAATTATTAAAATCTTGATTTGAGGTTACTAATTGATAAGCTGAGCTTTCACTAAAATTGAGAGATTGCCATTTAGTATTATCCCCGTAATTTGATTTTAAGTAGTTAATCTTGTCATTTAATTGATTTAAAGTCGCCCGTGCCCAATAGATTTTCCGACTATCTTCAGAGTTTAGTTTAGAAACTTGCTCTAGCTGATTAATTTGACTGGTCATCTCCAAAAGGGCGGGTTGCCAGGAAAAGCTCGCATCTGTCGAGAGGGAAGTTAGGTAATAATAATCAGTTTCACCATTAACAGTCGGCGGATAATCACTGGCTATAATTCCATCGATATTAACAATATTTATTGATAAAACTGCCAGTAAGGAAACAACGACGACACTGCCTAAAAACCATTTCTCAGTAATATCTTGCGTAACTCGCCAAAGTAGTAAAGCTAACATTAAAAATAACCAAACTAAAAATACAAAACCAAAAACTCGAGCCCGGGTTAAACCATGTGAAGCTTCATAAAGAGCCAGTCTTTTTAAATCGGAAACTAAAATTAAAATAGTTTCAATCGCAACTGTACTGGATAAAATCTGAACTAATAACTTATCGGATGACTTTAATTTATGAATAAATTTAACCGCATAAATAATGACTCCGCAGGCAATTGCCGCTACAATTAGTAATTCAAAAAAACCTTTATTAATATATTCTGAGAAAGTTAAACTCTTAATCCCAAGCTCCGCTAAGTCAGATTCACTGACACTGGCAAATAAATATCTAAACTGAATAACTATAAACGAGGTAAAAAGTAAAATAATACTGCCTAAGATAATTGATAGTTCATGCGATTTACTGTTATCCACCTCATGAGCACTGGAGAGAGATTGGCCGACTTTTGTAAGACCGAAAGCAAACAAGCCAATAAAAATAATGCCGGAAATAACTGCCCTTTCACCAATAGAGGAAAATAAGTCACCGGCTAATTTTCCAAAAATAGGGTCGGCTTGAACAAGCAATAATAACAATATCAAGAAAATCGGCGCCATGATTATGACTCCGCGTAATAAAGCCGGTTTAATAGTTTCCGTAGTCGTTTCATCAGATTGAGAAGACTTATCAAAGAATTTAAAAAAACTCGCGATGGAATGACCTAAAGTTTTAAGTGGCAACCAAACAAAGTTAGGTAATTTGGAATCAAAGGGAACGGTCAATTTATATAGATATAAAGCCGTTAAACTAAAAAATATCGATAAATCAAAATCAATAAACCGGACGACCTCATTGGCCCGAAAGGCATACAAAAAGCCTAAAGCAATCGCGGTAAAGGAACTTAAAGACGCTAAAATTAAATTGCGCTCAGATGGTTCTCTAACCCAGGAAAAATAGCTGTTAACAATTAGAATAACTAGTCCAAAGCCTAATCCTAGGCTGACATGAAAGAAGATTAAATTATATAAAAATACAAAGCCAAGGCAGAAGAGCAGAACCTTTTTTATTTCGCTCATCAACAGGACTAATTATAGCATATCAGGTCTATTTTGACCTAATTGAGGTGAATTAAGATTTCTCTGCCATCTCTGACGAAGGTTGGAGGAGTGAAAAATTATTACCTTCAGTATCTTTGCATTTAGCATAAATTCCAACTCCAGGAATATCATCTTTTTCATTTAAAACTTCACCACCAGCCGTTTTAACAGCTTCGATCGCTTTATCAATATCCTCAACAGAGATTACACAGGAGTAAGCATTTAAATTCTTAGTGCCAGAACCCTTAAACATTCCTCCGTTAATCGCACCGGGAGTATTAGGGGTCGTTGTTTCAATAACAACGTAACCGCCCATATCCTCACCCATCTGATCCATCTTCCAGTCAAAGGCTTCACTATAGAATTTCTTAGCACGGTCTACGTCGGATGCTTCAATTTCAAAATGGACGATTGGATTCGGCATACCTAGTTTATACACTTTTAGAAGTTATTAATCAAGCAGTTTAAATTTACGATAAATTCGGTGACGAGGGTGAAGATATAGTCACAGCAGAAGGTAAAGTTAGTGGGAAGAGTGGACTTAAGGGTAAGAAATATAGGGGGTATTATTAATTAGTTTAAAAGCCGAAACCATATGATGGAATATATCGCTCTGATAAGAGGCCCTACTGTTTTGAAAAACAACAATTACGCTATTTTTTTCCAATATAACTATATCTATAGAATCAGTTGTACCTTCAGCAATATATTCTTTAGCCATTACTCCATCAACTTTAATATTAGAGAACTTTGAAGGTAAAGGACTGACTCCGACCAGAGTATTTAAGTCACTCTCCACCCACAAACTAGGATCTTCTGAGACTAGTTTTTTTGATTGGGTCAATTTTATCGAAATAAGATTTGTTACATCTAAAACTAATCCGTTCTCGGCAGTTGGATGAGATTTACCAAAAATACTTGTTGCAACCGAACTAGCTGTCGGAAAAGCATACCCGGACCAAGAGTCAGGAATTTCAGTAGTATAAAGAGTATCCCCTTTTGGAGCTTCGATCTCTTCGTATGTTAAATAATTATAAAGCTGATCTTTCTGAACAACGGGCATAGGAGAAGGGCTCTTAGATTGAGTCTGAACAGGCTTAGTTTGAATTGAATGTGCATAGAACATCCATAGGCCGCCACCGAAAATAATCAAACAGACGATTAGTAATAATATTAAACTATGGCCTTTTTGAGAGTTCAACTTTTATTCTCCATAGCTTAATCTTCACATCTTTTATTAAGCTTTGCAAGGAAGATAATCAAGAATATTACTTAAATCCCTGTCCTGGTAAATAAATTCCTATTGATTTTGGTCCATAAACAAATTAGAGTAATCAATACAATGAGGAAAACAAAAAATAAACAACTTCATCACTTCTTTATTTTTAAAGTTTTACCTAGCCTTATTATTTTATTCAGTTTAATTATTTTTAGTACTTTAACATCCTCTAAAAGCTCTGCTGCCTCAATTATTTTTTCCGACAGTTTTGAACAAGATACAATTGGACTTCCTCCGAGCGGATGGGTACCAAGTGGAATCTGGTCAGTGGCCCAAAATGGTACTAAAGTAGTAAGCCAAACGAATACAAATAATCAGATCGCCTTTGAACTCGTTACGGGTAATACTACTTGGACCGATTATACATTCTCAGCTGATGTCTATACTGTCAATACAACTTCAAATGTGTTTGCTATCGATGGTCGAAGACAAAGTTCGGGTACTGGTTATGAACTACGAATCTGGAACGGTAATCAGTGGAATTTAGGCCGGCGACTTAATGGTGTTTACACAACATTAGCCCAAGGCACCGGATTGTATACGGCTAACCACTGGTATCAATTAAGCCTCACTTTTCAAGGCCCAACGATTAGTGCGGCTATTGACGGTGTTCAGATTGCCTCGGTCAACGATACTGCTATTCAAAGTGGGCAGATTAGCTTAAGAAACTTTGCCCCGGCCCAATACGATAATGTTTCAGTGACAACTCCTATTAACTTTCCCCCTCCAAGTCCAACCCCGACTCCTATTCCTGTAGTTCTTGGGTCAGACAACTTTACAAGATCAGATCAATCGGGTTGGAATGTAGCCAGTGATGGCCATATTTGGCAAAGGGATACGACTCAATATCCATCGGGAACCGAAGAGATTATATTTAATAGAGGGTATGTTGATACTTACTCCTCTCCAACAGATTTAGATAATTGGATGGGTAATAGTTCGTTAAATCAAGAAGTCAGTGTCGACTTTATTTGTAATGCAGTTGGCTTTGATGCTTTTAACCATGGCCCTAGATTGCTCGGAAGAGTATCCGATGAGTTTCACTATCTTTATTTAGCTATAAATATGAATAATAGTACTCTTCAATTATGGACGAGAAGTAACGGTACCTATACTCAGTGGGGTTCAGATGTGCCTGTTCACTTAACATTAGATACTTGGTATCACGCGAAGATGGATATTATTGGAAGTGCTGTTGAAGGAAAGGTATGGGGGTTTGGAACCACCGAACCTGCTTGGCAGATACGAGCCCTTCAAAGTACTCTTAATTTGCCTGGAAGTGGTGGACTAAGAAGTACTTATTCACTCTTGGATTATGATAACTTTTTAGCGACCTCACTTTAATAGATAATTACAGTATAGGGGAGTAGAGGCGTACTACAAAGCCTGTTTAATGATAGTTCAGAAGAAGCTAAATTACTTACTCAGCAGTTAAACTCACTAGAGACTGTTGCTTTCGCTATTTAACCAGGTAGGGAAGTCTTCCCAAAATTGATTATAATCCTCAGTTTCATTCGTTCGCTTATCTTCTTCTGCGATACTTTCGTCATTTCCAGAGAGGCTCATCACCCGATCAGATGGTCGACCTTCGCCTTTAGTCTCGTTTAACATCTTACCCTTGTAGTCATAAGAAAAGATTTTGGATTTTTTTCCGTCGTAATAAACATAGACGTCTCGCAGAATAACCGTTTTATCTTTTTTATCCTTCATCAGAGCCAAAAAGTCCTCAGAGCTAAACCATTCATTCATAAATTTCATAAATGGACCGGGGAAACCATTTAATGCCAGTATAATCCATCCTGCATCGTTAACTAGTAATGGTTTTTTAATTACTTCGTAAGCTTTTTTGGCTTTATCCAGTGCAACTTCTTCAATATCCTCAGATTGAATTTCCTTTGTGTCCGCACTTTCCTGAAGAATGGTAATGCCTTTTCCATTTAAATAATGTTGAGCTGCAGATATTTTAAATTTATTTCCAGTTACATAAATTATCGTTCTGTTCATTTTTAGAGTATAGCAAACAAAAGTATTAGTGAATCTATTAGAGGCGGATGAGCGGGTGAGGGGATCAGAGGCGTACTACAAACCCTCTTTAATGATAGTTACGAAGAGTCAAAGTTACTGGCATACCAGCTTGAATTATTGAGAAATTTGTATACTTAGGACATGAAAGTTCGCAGACTGCTAGCGAGATTGACTGATATTAAATAAGACTAAACTTTCAAAGTATTTACTATCCGAGATAATGTATTTATAATTTTAGCCAATGAAAGTATTCTTTGCAGCAGCTGCTTCAGATGCCTCTAGTATGGATACTAAAACATACACCGAGATAATGAATATTATTAGTACCTTAGAGCATAAATTGACTAATCAATACTTCTTAACTTATTCTAATAAAAACAAAGAGCTAGCTTCCAATTCAGGAGAGGGCAATGTTTTTGATGAGATAAGAGAAAGTATTATTGATTCAGATTGCATGATTGCTGAGATATCAATTCCCTCGGTTTCATTAGGCATTCAGATTGAATTTGCGATTAGTAACAAAATTCCGGTTTTATGTTTGATTAAATTGGGTATCAACGACAAATTACCCAAAATGATTCGAGACTATAAAACTAATTTATTATCAAAAGAGACTTATACGCAAGCTAATCTAAGAAAAAAGGTAGTATATTATCTTTCCAGTTCCCCTAAAGGCAAGATTAAATTTAATATGTTTATTAACCCAGAAATAGATAAATATCTATCCTATGTATCAAAAAAGGATAGATCCACAAAGTCCGAAATAATAAGAGATCTTATTCTGGGAAAGATGCGTAAAGACTTGAATTATCCAACTTAATCCAAACAAATTGCCTCACGCGATGGTTAGAAGTATAATTTGGTGACTCACAAATGAGTACTACCATTATGCGTGAAATAAATATAGCCAAACTACTAGTCAATACACCAAAAATAGTAAATTTTTCTCAAAAGCCGTTGATTGTCGTAGCTAAAAACGAAGTTTCTCCTATATACATAAATATCAGGCTGATGTTATCTGATGTATCATTAAGATTAAGTTTAGTTGAAAGCTTTGTCAAAGTTATTGCTAACAAATTTGACTGCGTGGCAGGTATTGAGAGTGGTGGTTCCTATTTTGCGGCTGCAGTCGCTGATAAGTTAAAACTTCCATTAGTATTAGTACGTAAACAGTCAAAAAAGTATGGTGACGTTAGTAGACTTGTCGGTCAAATTCCGAAAAAAAATGCTAAAGTTGCAATTTTGGACGATGTGTTAGCCACCGGTACAACTGCTAATTCAGTAGTAAACTATTTTAAAGGAATTAATTGTGAGGTTTCACTGTTTATTCTTTATAGTTATGGATTTCATAATAGAGTTGCCAACAGGTTAAATATCCCCATTATCGCATTATCTGAATATAAAACGGTCGGTAAACTTTCCGTAGAAGCTGGTTTGTTCAGTAACAAAGATTTAAAATTTATCGATACATTCGTCACCCGTCTAGGAGAGATCTAATGTCTTACCCGGAAATTAGATTTACGGTTCCAGATCATCAAGATATGTATAGCATAGAAGGGATCGATGGAGCTGGCAAAACAACCCAGGCTAATCGTGTGGGCCATGAATTAATTAGGCACGAGATTTCAGTGGCGACCTTAACAAATCCAAGCAATACACCACTTGGAAAATTTTTACGGGAGAATTTAGGAACGCTGCCTTCGTGGCAACGATTTACTTTATTTGTCATGGATATGTTAGATGTTTTATCAAGAAGCTCGTACAAGGATATTATTATTTGGGATAGATATATAGATTCAACTATCGTTTCCAATTCAGACACTCATCCTGACTTAGCTGCTTTATGGGTAAACCAATTGCCACGACCTAAACATGCTTTTTTCCTAGACATTGACCCAATTAGTGTACTTAAAAAAAGGTCAGGGTCCCTGCATGATCACTCACTAGATATTAGTCACCAAAAGTTAAAATATAGTCGTTATAAAGAGCTCATTTCTAGAAATCCAGATCGATTTACTGTAGTTGATGGTAGTCTACCCGAAGCAGTAATCACAGAGAGGATAGCCAGTGAAATTGTGCGTTTATATACAATAAAAAAATGATCGAGACAGAAAATATTTTAATTGTTGGTAGTCTAGTTAAAGATATTATCTTTGGTCAAGAAAAATATGGAGGCTCAGCTCCAGTGATAGCTTCCAATATAAAGGGATTAGGGATAAATGCTGGAGTTTTATCTGTAGCAAGCCGCGATAAGTTTAGCCAAGAATACCTAGAACACTTAGTAAAACTAGGAGTAAATATAGAGCTTATTTTGACAACACTAGATGAGCTTCCAAAATGCATTGTCGATAAAACGGATAATAAGGACACTGATAGCACTTGGGTAGATAATGGTGGGCATAGTGCCTTGGATGAGTACAACCTTTCAACGCAATCATTACAGAACTATCCATATATTCATTTAGTCAGTTGCCCTCCGGGACTAGCTAGAAGGCTGGCTAATTCGACTAAATCTCGTCTTTCATACGAACCTGGACCAAAAGTTCTATTTGACGAAAGCTATTTTGATTACAAAGTATTTGAACAAAGTGATTGTATGTTTTTTAATGAGGAGGAATATACGAGAGTAAGTGCAGTCATAGGAGTTACCTCACCATTAGAATTAATTGATGGTTCTAATAAGATAGTTGTGATAACTAAAGGAAGTAATGGGTCAGATATTTACACCAGTGCTGAGCTGGAACCACTCAGAATTAAAGCTGCTCCAATAAAACAGCTGATTGATTTCACTGGTGCTGGTGATGCTTATAAATCAGGTTTTTTAGCAGGTATGGTTAGAGGATTAGACATGCCCCAAAGAGCATTTATAGGTTCACTAATGGCAGCTGAATGTATTCAGCAAATTGGGGGGATATTACCGGTAGACTATCTAATTGGACTAAGACATAAATATATGTAGCTTAATTAGCTGTTTTTGCCATAGACCAAGGTATACAGAAATCTTCTAAAATACTTATTAAAGAATAAAATAAAATGCCAGTAGTGCTTGATAAAAAAATTGCTGAGAAAACTAAGGGAATATCAAACGTGTAGTACCCACTAATAATGATATAACCTAACCCTCCATTTACGGTAATAAACTCGCTGACGAGAGCTCCAACTATCGCTAAAGATATCGATATTTTTAATGATGAAAATATATACGGGAGAGATGCAGGTAGAACCAATCGTCTTATAATTTGATATCTTGAAGCTGAGTAGAGTCGGAAAAAATCTAGATATTCATTATTTATCGACTTAACCCCTCTGACCAGGTTTATTAATGAAGGGAAAAAAGATATCAAGCCAGCTGCAATTATATGAGAAATCCGTCCAGATCCCAGCCAAAGTACTAATATTGGGGCAAAAGCAATGACTGGAATAGTCTCTAAAATAACGGCATAAGGCAGAATAATCTCTTCCATAAAACTGAATCTAAATACCAATAAAACAATTGTAAGGCTAAATACGTTAGCTATTGTAAATCCTCCAATAGCCTCAACTAAAGTTATCAGCCAGTTTTCACTAAGTAGCTGGATGTTTTTAGAGAAAGATGCATAAACCACCTCGGGGGAAGGAAAAAGATAAGAGGGAAGGTCCAGAGTTTTTGTCAGAAGACTCCAAAGCGATATTAAGAAAAAGAGACTTATTACTAAGTAAATCAGTTTACGCATCTGTAAGCTCTCTTCTTAAAAGTTTTAGATATTTTATGAATTTTGGAGAAAACCTAGTTTGTGTATTCCTAGTAGAAAAGTTTATATCAAGAATAGTTTTTACCTGAGTAGGCCTCCTTGAAAGGATAACCACCTTGTTGGATAAGTAGATTGCTTCAGTAAGGGAATGTGTGACCAAAATGGTTGTCATTTTTCCTTGATCGTGTGTAGTCAGCAGTTTGTCTTGGAGAAACTCTCTGTTTGGTTCATCAATCGAAGAAAAAGGTTCGTCTAACAACAATAGTTCCGGATCAAGAATTAAACTTTGGAGAATACAAACCAACTTCATGGTACCTCCGGAGAGATGTTGGATAGGCATATTTGATTTACCGGCTAAATTCACCATTTCTAATAGGTCAAGAGCTCGTTGGTAATCTTTATTCGATACTATTTGTTGTGGTAGCATGATGTTTTCAATGGTATTTAACCATGGAAAGAGGGTCGGTGTTTGAAAACATAGGCCAATCTTACTTTTTTCGCGTAGTGATTTAGCTGGTTTGCGATTTATGGTTATTTGGCCAGAATCGAGAGGAAGGAGGGTTGAGATTAGTCTTAGCAAAGTCGTTTTACCACAACCGTACGGCCCAACTATCGACACAAAATCTCCCTTGTTAATATCTAAATTAAGATTATTGATAACTTTGACGTTTTGATAGCTTTTCGAGACTCCCCGCAAGGAGACGAAGCTCATTCGTTAACAAATTGATTGGTGAAAGCTTGATCTAAAGTTATTGATCCTTTTAGAAGGTCCTGGGAACTTAAGATCTCTTGCATACCCTGCCAGATTTTGGTATCTGATAAACCAATCTTCTGATCAGTAAAGATTAAGCTTTGGCTTAGATTAAGAGAATCTAATTCATGTTTTCTATTGAGTGTGTTGTTTCTAGCTAAGGTTGAGTTGATGGCTCCTTCTTTATCAATAAATGCCATATTCCATCCTTCAAGCGTGGCAGTAACAAACTTTTTTACAATATCGGGATGATTTTTGACCATATCTTCAGTTGTAAAGATAGTATCTCCGTAAAAATTTATGCCATAGTCACGCGGCTTTATTATATTGACATCAATACCTTGGTCAGCCAGTAAAAGAGGTTCGTTAACTTCATAACCTACTTCCGCATCTATGTTACCCGTGATAAATTGAGTAAGATCAAACGTTTTTGGAACGGCGTTTATACGATTATTATCTATGCCCTGTTTTGATAACAAGGCTCTATATATTATTTCATCGTCGTCAGCAGCAACAACACCAATCTTTTTCCCAACAAGATCAATAGGTTTTAGGATATTTAAAGATTTTTTTGAGTAGATAGCGATCGGAGATTTTTGGTAGATGACTGCAACAGCAACAACGGGCACTCCTTTATCACGAGCTAATAAGATTTGATTACCACTCGTTATACCAAAACTATCTGCTCCAGATACCACCATTGCTATAGAGGAAATATTTGGGCCACCTGGATCAATAGAAACATTTAATCCTTGATTGGCATATAAACCCTTATCCTGGGCGACATAAATTCCGGCAAATTGACTTTGATTTAACCACTTTAACCTAATAGAGATATTAATTGCCGCATGCACGGAAGGACTGGTATTCGATATTTTGGGTTGATTTAGTCGAAAAAGATAATAAACAAATAGTCCTAAAACTAGGAGTATTATAATAATTGTGAGTCGTTTAAATGACATTTTTTAATACTCATTAATGAGTATTAAAAGGATTGTATGCCTACTATTCTAGTGTGTCAAGCTACGACAAAAATATCTAGGGATTAATTAAACAGCTTTCAAAGCATCAAACCCTTTAAGAATATATTTATCAACATTCGGTGAGAAATCATAGTCACCAATTTGATCTTCCGAGATCCATTGAACTTTGCTAGTATCTTCTAAGGCTTTTGCTTCCCCAGATTTCCAGTGACATAAAAAAATCAAGGCGATGACATGCTGTCCTGTCGATCTGAGAAAAGTATTATTAGATAGAAGAGTTACATTGTCTTGAATGTCTACTCCCGTTTCCTCCTTAACTTCGTCGGATAGGGTCTTTTCTATAATATTCCAAACATTACCATCAGTTCGCTCAACTTTACCGCCGGGTATAGTCCATTTTCCAGGATCATGTGTTTCTTCCATGCTCCGTTGTGAAGCTAATATTTTTCCGTTCTTTTCTACCACCGCATTTATAAGTACTAAATGAGTTTTATCAGTAGCCAGGTCGCTCATATAACATATATACTAAACTAATCGCCAATAAAATTCAATTAATCTATCTCAAGATATATTGTCTATTCTAAAACTTCTACGCTGAGAATTAATCTTACCCGAGCAAACTTGGTTCACTTTTCTACCAATTAGAATTCGGGCAATCGGAGATACATAGGAAATTGAATCCGGTTGCCCAAAAACCATATAACTTCCTATTCTGTAGCTTAGCAACTCTTCATAATCAAGGTCAAAAAAATCAACTGTTCTTCCCAGACCAACATACCCAGCTAAATAATCAGGTAATACAATTTTTGACTTTTCTTTGACCTTTAATAAATTTACGAACTGTCGGGAGTGCCGTTCATGTTCGCTTTGAGCATAATCGAAAGCAAAATTGTCATGCCAGGTTTCTCCACCACCATGAGTGGCATCGCCAATCAGTTGACCAGCTTGTAGTACATCCATACGAGCCTTTTTTATCCCTTGCTCGAGTAGTAAGTAGTCCGGTTCTAGAAAATAAATGTTCGTGGGAAGAGATGGTATTTGATTTCTTTCACCCCTACGTTCCGGCATCCTTGATTTTTAACACAACTCAACTTCAATATCAACATAACCTTAATTTAGGGACAAGCCTAGATGCCCGCTTTATTTAATTGAAAGACGAGAGCGGGATAGGGGAATCGAACCCCTTACATTCTGCTTGGAAAGCAGACGTTCTACCAGTGAACTAATCCCGCAGGATGACCCCTATTTTCCCAGAACCTACTCTAGTTTTCAACCCATAAGTGCTATATTTAATAGTAGATGCGTTACACCCATGGTATAAAGTTAATTCGGAAACGTCCCCACGTTGGCAAGATCTCTTTAGCCATTACATTGACGCTGGTCTTATTAATTGTCGTTTTGGGTTTCACTTCCTTAAATGCCGAGCGGTTTTTTATTGGATTTGTCGAAAGTTTGTATCGAGTCAGCTTGTCATATGTCATTGCCTTAGTTTTGGCTTTAGTTTTAGCCTTAATCATCAGTGCTTCAAAGGTCGTTGAAGAAGTCTTAGTCCCAATTTTGGATGTTTTACAAAGTTTTCCATCCTTTGCCCTATTTCCATTATTTGTGCTCTGGTTTGGTAAGACCTCAATCGTGACCATCATAATTTTAATTGCCGAGATGATCTGGCCAATCTTATTTACAGTTTTAACTGCTCATAAACAGATTCGTGAAGATGTTTTAGAAGCGGCTAAATCTTTTAAAGCCCAAGGTTTAAAATTACTCTGGTTTGTAATTATCCCGCTAATCTTCCCGGCTATAATTACCGGATCGATCGTGGCCTGGGGCGAAGCTTGGGAAGCAATCATCGCGGCTGAAATTATCGTTAATATTGCAGGGGTTGGTAGCTATTTGGCTGATATTGCCGCCAGCAATCATCCCGAAAAATTGGCGATTGGGATTCTAGCCTTAATGTTAATCTTATTCTTAATCAATAAATATTTGTGGTTGCCACTTTTAAATATCAGTACTAAATATCAACAAGACTAATGCTAACTTTAAAAAATATCTCTAAAAATTACACAGACGAGGGTAAAAAAGCTGTTATTTTAGATGATATTAATCTGGAATTTAAAACTGGCGAGCTGACAACTTTGATTGGGCCGTCCGGTTGTGGTAAATCAACCCTCCTACGAATTATTTCTGGTTTAACTCCGCCCAGTCATGGCCAACTAGTCTGGGCAGAAACTCCACAAATTGGTTTTATCTTCCAAAACTATGCTCTTTTCCCTTATTTAACAGTTTTTGAAAATATCGAGTTTGGATTAAAGATGAAAGGCACGAGTAAAGCCGAGCGAATAAAAATAGTTAATGAGTTGATCGAGGAAGTTGGTTTAAAAGGTTACGCTGATAAACATCCCAAAGAACTATCGGGCGGGATGAAACAACGAGTTGGGATTGCCAGGGCTTTAGCAATCTCACCCAATGTTTTATTAATGGATGAGCCATTTTCATCACTCGATGAGTTTACGGCCGAGGATTTAAGAGCCTTACTGCTTAATTTGTGGTCAAAAAAGCATCTGAGCGTTATTATGGTCACTCATTTAATTAGAGAAGCGCTCCAATTGGCAGATCAGATCGTGGTTTTATCAACCAAGCCTGGTCGAATTAAAAAAGTCATGACCAATGAGCTAGCGAGACCAAGAAATTTAAGATCTGATGAATTTTTCAAACAAGAAGATCGTTTAAAAGAATTAATCCATCAAGAGTTATAAAGCGGCTTTAATCTTGTCAAAATTAGAAATTTGGACCGACTCGTCATCACTTTTTTCTGCAAAGTGAAGTTTAACCTCATCGTTATGAAATCTTGGTTTAATATGGAGATGAAAATGGTTAACTTCTTGGCCAGCCGCTGGCTCATTATTTTGAATCAAATTAACTCCATCAGCATTAAGACCTTTTTTAACCGCTTTTGAGATTTTTATCGCCGCCGACATAACCGCCGCTCCGGTTTGATCATCTAAGTCATAAATCGTAGCGATATGTTTTTTGGGTACAACTAGGGGATGGCCCTGAAGTGACAAAAAAACGATGACCTCCTTATCTTCAAAGATAGCTTTGTGGGGTAATTTTCCAGCAATAATTTTGCAAAAAACACAGTCTTCCATAGCAATTATTATACCAAAATTCTACGTTGGGTAGGACGGACGCTGGGTCGTTGACGTTTAAGTTCTTCTAAATCGCGTAATAATTTTTGAAGATCTCCTTCAATATTATCAAGAGTTACTCGAGTTTGTTTATCACCTGATTCGTCATCATCTTGAAGCTCCTCAACATCTTCCTGAAGCTCACCTAAATCATCTTGAACTTCTTCGATATCATCAGCCACGCTGGCTAAACTTTGCGCTTGGCGATTGACTGTCATTTGAATAAAGATCGCTAGATAAATTGCTTCTAGAGAAACGGCGGTTGTTAAAATTAATAAGATACTATCAAGCCCTAGGCCAAATAAACGCAAGCCAAAAATACCAATAAAGAAGATTGTGTGAGCCACGATCGAGAGAGGCGTACCAACTAAGTTGGTTAAACGAATCGAAAATTGAGCTAGGCCATTAAGATTATTATCAATTTTGGATTTAACTTTTTTAACCATAAATTAGGATCTCCACTCATATAGGCGTTTAATGATTGTAACTCAAAAAATTGACGATAGGCAATAGTCTGAATGTAAAAGTATTAGACTTCATATCGTCATTCTGATAAAATCTATTCCAGTTGCCGCAGTGGTGGAATGGTATACACGCGCGCCTTAAGAGCGTGTGAGCTACGCTTATGTGGGTTCGACTCCCACCTGCGGCACCAAATTGATTAGGCCATTGACAATTAAACTGTTGGAGAGTATACATACTTCATATATGCCAGGCGAGCATTTATCAGAATTTACTCCTCCAATTCCAGAACATCCTTTCATGGGAAATATTAAAAAATCACTTGTTCTTTATCAAGGAAGCCAGGTTCAAAGAAGACCATCAAGAGAAGTTATTGAGAGATATATTACATTCGACGATGAGGATTTCCCAGACACGGCCCGTTTAAATGATTCCGATGTCCCCGTCTGGGCAATTATGGGAAATATAGATACACCTCATGAGACGCAAACGCTTAGAGGAGTTATTGAACAAACAGCTGATGACAATGATGTATCACTCGACGAGATGCAGGCGGCAATTGTATTTTATGGTGAAAATATAAGGGCGATTGATATAAGACGGGCAGAGAATAATGGATATCAACCTCCTCTAACAACTTTTGGAGAGCTTGCAGCTGAAGAAAATGCTTGGCTTAATCAAGGGAGATCGCAAGAAGACGATCCTGCCGATGAATTAATGGCAGAACTAGGAATGCCACCAGAAGCTAAGTTTGACTTTTTTGCAGCTGGGTTAGAAGCTATGCCTGTAGAATTTTGGACAGACCTAGTTGAAAGTGAAGTTATAGATAATGATAATATTACAAATCCACGCCCTCCTTATACTCAAACACAGATTAGTGACATGATTCAATATCAAGCGACTGTTGATGAAGAAGAACGTCTTACAGCGGAACAACACAAAAACGAACCTCGATTAGGCAAAGATCAATAGTTTTACCTCTACTTCTGTTTCATATTTTTCTTGAACATCCAGGAATGGATAATTTGTGCTAGTACAATTTTTTTGCTAGAATCCGAGGCATGGCAGGAGAACGATTAGATCCATCAGTTCGGTACATGGAATTAGTTGCCCAACTAAGTAAAGGTATTACTATTCATCCTCGCATACAAGAATTTACTGCTTTTCAACCTCCACCTGACTGGGAACCAGTAGGTATTGATCGAGATGACATAATGAATATGTATAAGATGAAAGCATTAAATCGAAAAGAGGGCGTGTTTGTTAAAGCCTTCTCTCCCACTACTGAAGATTATGGTTTAAAAGTATTTTCTACATTACGCCAATTAGCAACATTAGGATTACGTTTTCCTATCCTTTCTCCCGTCTCTTTTCTTGATAGAATGCTGATATATCCACTTGGGGAAGATGAAGGAACGATACGTTGGGGGATGTTACCTCAAGAAGACACTGAACGGGTGAGAGAAGTAGTTGAACAGCATGGATTGACACCGCTTGAACATTATAGTAGTGCGCCACTAGTTGGTATAAATGGTAGAACATATGTAACTGATCCAATAGAAGATAGTGCTAACTCTATTTATGAGTATCTTGATGTGAAGAGAAAAGGTATCAAATAATCCTTCCTGTAAATACTCTATAATCTAATTATGACTCAGCAACATCATAAGCATACATCAGCAGATCACCATGCACACTCTAATCTAGTTATCGAGCAACGTGGCGGGAAAAATAGAACGGTAGCGGGTCTTTTGGCACTCTTACCGGGCGGTATCGGTATTCACAAATTTTATTTAAGCAAAGTTGGCTGAATATTTTGCTTTTTACTGAACAGAAATCGCCATTTTTCTGATATAATTGGCTTCAGTATTCTTCATGTAGGCACGCCTTATTTCACGAATCCAGGCTAAGAGGTGTTCGAACAAAAGTGCATGGAGGGCACCAAAGGAGACACCTAGTTAACCTACTAGCCATATTTGCATTTTGAAGTACGAGTATTTGATATTCCTGTAAATCCAAGATTGTTTATTTCTGGTGATCCGACATAATGATATTTACAAAGTTATTCGGGAGTAGGGTTTAATTCAACCTTATTTATTAGATCCCTCCCATGATCTTTGAGATATACCATACCTCTTGTAAGGCGATCTACAGGTACAGTAGGGAGTAGCAATTCAGGAATGGAATGCCGAATAAATGGATCATCATATTCTGGATAAGATATACCCTTATATAGCAAATCTCTTCCGCCAATGGCTTTATCACGTAATTTTCCCCAACCAACAGCAAAAAGATTAAGAACGTTGAAAGCGGCGTTAGCCCCAGCATAAAGAGCTGCGACTGTAGCCGTACCATGTAGTACTTCTACAGGGCTCGAGCTATGGAGTAAGGTCTCCATTTCTACAAGGGGCAAAAGTAGTAAGTCTTTTGTCAAAAATGTCCAATAGCTAGAAAGAAATGCAATATTATATTCTCCTCCATTAAGAAGCTTTTCTCTTTTTAGAACATCTTTTATCCCTTTGTTAACTTCTTGTTGAAATGCGTCAACATAAGCTTTATCAAAGTTTCCTCCTTCGTTTGAACGTGATACATGTTGAGCTAATTCCTGATCGTTAACTGCTACATACCATGTATCACTTTCTTTTCGTGTTTGTACGATATTGTTTCTATTCCAAACATCCATTCGAGGCATTTGTAAAAATTTGGCTATGCGGACTGTCCCAATTTGATCATAGTCAATTGCTCTATCTTGAGGTTTTTGAATAATCGCAATATCACCCCGTATATCAGCAGTCTGCATAAATCCATCGGCAACAGGATGATTTACTTCCATAATATCTCGTGCAACTCCTCGATATTCATCAAGTGACACTACCTTATGATGTTTGAATTGGTATCCTTGTGGTGCATGTTCTGCCATGATCGGAATATATCATATTTTTGAAGCTGATATCAATTATAGGTCAGAATGGCTATAATTTAAGCAAAGCTCGCCTTATCTCATGAATCCAAACGAGGAAGTGTTCGACAAAAGTGCATGGAGGGCACTAATAAAACTTTATTTTAACTTTCGTCTCTTTTCGCGAATAAATAAGGCTGCCAAAGTAATAATCACTAAAAATAAAACACCCATAATAATTATTACTTTCGGTGACGATAAAGGTGATTGTGGTTTAACCTGAATATTTAAATCAAATTCTTTAACATCACCTGATAAATTAAGAGACTGCTCGCCTTGAAAACCATTGTAAGCTACTAAAACTTTATGATCTCCTGACTCGACATTATGAAAGGTTGCAAAACCATCTTTATCAGTTTTAGTAACTTGGGGAGTCGAATGGATCGTCACCGTTGCTCCTTCAACTGGTTTTTTATTAGTATCAAAAACCTTTATTTTGACATTATATCCACCTGATGCACGCGAAGGAGAAACTTGACCAGGCGGTTGATCACTCTCACTCGGCTTGGGTGAATCCAACTCAGAGCTTGGGAGATTAGATTGATTAATCCTTCCTAACGACCCGGTCGAAGTTGAAACTTCATTTGACCATGGACCCGTGGCACAGCCATTTCCACCTCGAACTCTAAAATAATATGTCATATTGGGAGAAAGAGAGCCAACTAAGAAAGTCATTTGGGAGCGCGAGTTTATCCCCATATCCGAAACCCCATAAAGATAACTTCCAGATTTCGTGCCATACTCTAAAACGTATTTATTAACTGGGTTATCGGCGGCAGTAAATGAAAGTAGAATATGATTACTGTCATTTGAAATAGGTTTAGATAACTCTGGGGCTTGCGAACCAGGAGATTGATCTGTACACACCCCTGGTGAGTTTGAAGACGAATTTTGATTTGAGTTTGAGGTCGAAGTTGAAGGGGTCGTTCTGGTAAAATTGACACTGTACTCATAAATTCCATAATGCAGCCAGGTCGAGGCTATAAAATACATAGTCTGGCCATTATTAACCAGAAACGAGTCAGTCACATAGGGTCCATAATAATCCCAACTTGGGTTACTAATCGTAAATGGCATGGTTAAAGTTAGGGGAGCACTCCATGGTCCTGTCAAACTATCCGCTAAATAATAATGAACAACACTCGGTAAACAACCATCACTGCCTGTCATCAACATATATTTTTGCAAATATGGATTATAGATAACCGAAAACTCAGCAATCGTTAGATATGTGCATTCACTTTGCCCGGAAGGGTAGGGAGCTGTGGCATAATCTTTATCAAAAGTGAAATTTGGATCATTCGGCGGAATTAGCCAAACTACTTGACTATCAATCGTCGATTCATTAACTACAGGATCTGACCAAACATTATTTCCTTCGTAATAACTGAAGCCTAGTGTCCCGCTGGCGTTCAGAAATTCACTAATTGATGTTCGGGCTAACTTAACACCACCAAAACGATTAGCCGGGCTACCAATCATGTAGAGATAACCACCAGTATTATCGACGACAAAAGCACTTTGGGCAAAAGCATATTGCAAGGTGTTGGAAAAGGAGCGTTGCCAGACATAGACCGAACCTTTGTAAGCTTCGAACAACCCACTTGAGGAATTATATTTGGCAATTTTGGTCAAATTTGACCAATGTGTGAATCCACCCACATTTCCGCCCGACATAAAACCGGCAAACATGTAATCTGTGCCTGTTTGGGTCAAGGTAAAAGCTCCATTCGGTAAATCCGCCGGACCATCGTTTAGTGCCTTAGATGCCAGTGCTCCACCAAATTGCGGGTTTAACATATTATCAACATGAATTCCTTGATCGAGAGTTGTGGTCGTCGGAGCACTTAAAACCTTAAAAGCATCGGTAGTTAAACCAACCGTATCGCCTAACACAAAATACCAGCGGTTATTATATAGGGTTGGCGCACCGAGATCGGCACCTTGAACAAAACCTAAAGAGTTGCTATCAAACTGTGGAATTGACGAAGGGTCTGGCCCACCACCATGAATACTTAAACTCCCAGTCCCAATAATTTTCCCAATCATAGTCGCTTGGGAGGTGGTGATGGTCGTACTATCTGCATAAACTGGATGGGCGATCCAGCCACCAATCTTGAGAGGGAGGACTAAGACTAAAATAAATAAAAAGGCAGTAACACATTTTGGCATATGTTTTTTATAATATTTATAATTTGAGATGGTAGTAGTATAGGACAATACTTAGGTTGTGACAATCATATTTTACCGCTTTATTTAAAATCTTCAGGCTGGTAAAATCATCCATGTACTTCGGGGTGTAGTTCATCGGTAGAACGCTCGCTTTGGGAGCGAGAAGCAGCAAGTTCAATTCTTGTCACCCCGACCTAATCAAGATAGAATAGGTGTGTGCCAAACAAGAAATCCAAATCACATAAAAAGACTGCTCCTAAATCCAAGAAGACATTATCTCCAAAACACAAAAATTCCCATTTAGTAGCTTTACTCGTCATCAGCCTAATTATTTTAATTGGAGGATTTTATTTACTTCATGTCATTGCCAGTAAATATACTCAAAGCCAATATATTCAAACTAAAGTTTATCAATTTACCCCTAAAGATCTACCTGAAACTGGCAGTAGCAGCGCTACTCCAAAGGTTGCCAGTATTTCAGCCGTTTTACCACAAAAAGCAGTCTTACCGGCCGCAACAGGTAATTCAGTCCGAGTACCAATTTTGACTTACCATTATATTGGTAATAATCCCAATCCGGCTGATACCGCCCGTGATAATCTTGAGATTACCCCCGACAAATTTCAAGATGAGATGCAATATTTGTCGACTAATAAATATAATGCCATTAGTTTAGATACATTATTTAATGCCCTCGACAACCATGGAGCATTACCTTCAAAACCTATTATCTTAACCTTTGATGATGGTTATATTGATTTTTATTTAAATGCCTTTCCGATACTTGAGCGTTTTAATCTTCATGCCACCGCCTTTATTCCAACTGGCTTAATTGGTAAACCAGCTTATATGACTTGGGATCAGATTAAAGAGATCCAAGGTTCAGGCTTAATCTCATTTCAAGCTCACTCAATTAACCATCCTGACTTAACAAAAGTAAGTCTTGATCAGGCTAAAAATGAGATTATTCAAAGTAAAAAGACTCTCGAGTCCTTTTTAGGGATGCCTGTTAACTTTTTTGCTTATCCTTATGGCGCATCTAATGCCCAGACCTGGCAACTTGTTAAAGATGCAGGATTTATTGGAGCGGTTGGAACGTGGTCGGGGAACGAGGAAAATATCGGTCTAGCTTACGATTTACCCAGAATTAAAATTGCTGGAGCAATAAGTCTATCCGATTTTACCACCAAATTATAAACCCTTACTCTTTCAAGCAAAGGTTATAATTTTGGTGTAATTAACTGAAAATTCCTAAGGGAGATTATCTATCCTCACGAGGTCGCGCTTCGTTAACAACGATTTTTCGACCATCCATATCAGAACCATTCAATTTATTAATTGCTTCTTCAGCTTCATTATCATTAGCCATTTCAACGAATCCAAAACCGCGACTGCGGCCTGTTTGTCGATCCATTAAAACAGTAGCTGACAAAACTTGTCCGAATGCTGCAAATAATTCTTCTAATTTTTTATTATCAATTGCCCAAGGCAAAGATCCTACAAATAACTTTTTAGCCAAACTTAACTCACCACCTCTCACAACCACTCATCTTTATACATGAGTATATCTGTAATCGTAACCTAAATAGCTTAACTAATCAAGTTTTAGTCAATATCCTAAAATTAGGGCTTAGTTATCTTATAAACAGTATGGCCATTTCTCTTGCGAATTTCTTTAATATCGAGCTTATATTCTCGGCCAATTTTAGGAATTAATCTATTTAAAGCGCTAACCACAACTAACCAATACTCGCCCCGAGCATTCAGAATTTGATAGGGCTTTAAGATAAACTCTTCAGCAATAGTTTCATCCCCAATCTTAGCTGGAACGTTTGAAACGATTAAATCAAAGGTCTGATCTTTGACCGCCTCCGCACCTAAACTGGCCAGAGCTTTGGCATTCTTAATCTGGTTTCTGGCAATATTATGTTCAGTGTAGCGAACAGCCAGGAGATCACGATCAATCATAATAACTTCAGCTCTCGGATTAGTTTTAGCTAAAATAATTCCTAAGCAACCGACACCACAGCCGATATCTAAAATAGTTTTAGGCTTATTTGGTGTAATAGATCGGATTAAGATATCTGTGCCATGATCAATATCAAAGGTCGAAAAAAGAGTATTGGCGGTTTCAAAAATGAACTTAAGACCATTAAAAGTATAGGTCAGCTCTTTTTTGAAATAGATATCCATCCTGGAATTGTATCAGACTTAAAGCTAAGGTGAGGGACTAGCCGTTTGAGAAGCGCTCGCAGTTGGAGAAGGAGTTGGACTGGCAGTAGCCGTTGGACTGGGCGACGAAGTCGGAGAGGCGGTTGGAGAAGCTGAAGGTGTCGGAGTAGCTGAGCTATTACTAAAAGTTACACTCGGATTATGGTTACCCGAATCAGTCACATTAAAACCGCGAGTGGTATCAGCGACCGTAAAAGTATCGGTGCCATTAATTGTCGAAATTAAGGAGAAAGTGGTTTGACCATTCAGAGTTTGAACAGTCACCGATGGTGTAGAGCCATTTATAGTTAAACTTGAGTCAGTAGTGTTGAGTGAGATTGTTAAAGTATCGCTCACCGGCGCTAAATTATTATTACAATCAAGGAGTTGAATGGCGATACTGCCAGTATTATTTGAATTCGATGTCGAAATTGCTTCCGAGTTAAAACCACGTGGTGTACCGGCACATGAGCCTGAATTTGAAAAAGTCACGCTCGGATCCTTATAGCCTGGAGCAGTAACATGTAGTGTGTGGTCAGTATCTTTAACAGTAAAAACTGCGGTTGTTGGGTTTGGAGAGTTGACCGAGAAAGTCACTTTACCATTCTGGGCTTGTATATTAACGGGAGATGACGCGCCATTAATAGTAGTCGCCGCATCCCCAGAAGACAAAGTTACAGTCAAATGGTCGCTTGAGACATCACTGTTATTACAATCTAATAACTCAATGCTGATATTAACTGCTGAGTTAACCTGAGACGTTTTTGATCCAACATAGACTTGAGAATTATCTTCTGTCGGAGTGCCGGCGCAAGCAGAACTATTGCTTGATGGGGCGGTCGATGGGAATGGAGTCGAGCTAGGTAGGGGAGTAATCGATGGCAAGGGTGAGAAACTTGGCAAAGGCATCGGGGTTGATAAATCAGCTGCTCCGCCAATATTATTTGAAGTCGTTGAAATACCCAAAACGCTATCGTCAGAGGGACTAGCACTTTCGGTAGCTAAAAGAGCATCTGGATTAGCAGGCAGGGGCGAGTAATTAGAATCATCTGAAGTTGAATTGACAACTTGAGCGACTGCTTTCGAGAAAAAAGAGCCTCGAACTCTTAGTGCGAAAAAGCCAAATCCAATTAAACAGATTAAAATAAGAATTAAAAGTTTGTGGGAGAGCAGCCGGGAAATCATCCCGTCAATTTTACATCTTTGGCGGAGTTTTTGTTAGCTAGCGTTCCTCATTAAACGGTTTATAATCTTCAAATTCCCAACTACCATACCGGGATAAATATTCACTAAGTTTATCCCAATCCATTCCTCTCTCGTCAGCCTGAGCACACAACTTTTCAATAATCAGTTTAAAATCAGATTCATTAAATTCTTCGACAACAATTAAATGTCGCCCTAGAATATATTTTTTTGACTTTAACTCCCTCCCCAAAAAAGATGGTGAACAAAAATGGAACTGAAAAATTTCAGCCCCATCAGAATCATCCAGACCTAATTCGACCTCAACCCAAAAGCTAAAATTAAATTTATCTAGAGGAATTTCATCGCTTGGTAACCAACTTTTAATAACTACAGCCATATTAAATTAATTTTAGCAAATTTTAGGGTGAAGAGTCTTTGAGCAAAAAACAGACATAATCAGCCCCATCTGGTAAGTTATCTGTAGTTAAATGACGAGCAGCTAAAATAGTAGCAGGGGAAGTATTTATACCTGCGCTATTAATCTCACCAAAATCAGTCGAATTTATCTCTACTAAATTTGTACCTCGACGTTGCCAGAAATCCATTCCGATAATAATAGCATCCATGTTCTGACAATCTTCGATAATTTTCAAGGCTGTTTGATGATCAAACAATAAATCTCCACCTTTGATTACAGCTTGGCTTTTATATTTTTGGTCAATTAGTTGGTTGATACCCATAGCTAAATTCTAACATGACGCTAAAAGTTAATCTCTTAAAACTTAAACAGACCCTGGCGTAAAATTTCAGGCTGGCCATTGACAATTTTAATGACAGTTGAAGGCTCGGAAACTAGTTTACCGGCATCTTCATAAAAATCGACTTTGTCTCCAAAATAATTTCGAGCTTCCTCGATTGTGTTAGCGGATGGTTCGCCTTGAGGATTAGCACTAGTTGAGACCAGTGGGCCAGTTTGGCCGATCAAGTTTAATAAAAAGTCGTTGTTAGGCATCCTAAAAGCCAAAGTGTTACTACCCCGATGTAGAAAATCCCACTTATCTGAAACTGACAAAATAACACTCACTGGATTTGGCCAAATTTTAGTTAATAAATCAACTAACTTCTGATTTAAATCAACTCCAAATTGTTTAAGATCGTGAACATTTGCAATCACCACAATTAACGGTTTATGATCATCCCGACCTTTCAGATCGTAAATTCTTTGAACTGCCATTTGGTCAGAGGCCAGGGCATGGAGACCATAGATAGTGTCCGTTGGTAAAACTGCGACACCTTGATTATTTAAAATTTTAATTAATTGTGAATCCACAAGGCCATATTTTAGCAGATTATGCTTCTTTTTTAGTCAGATGATATAGCTTCCATAAAAAATATAAAGTTGGCAGATAAATAATTTGGACCCAGATTAGAGTTTGAGTTGGGCCGATCTTATCGGCAAACAAGCCAACGATATAGGCAAAAATTCCGAAAAATAAGCTGCCACCAAATGAGTTTAAAGAAGACATCGTGGCCCGTTGGTTATCACTAAACTCTTTTTGAAGTAAAGAGCTTGAGGCGGTAGTGCTAGTACCATGAAAGAGGGAAGTGGTAGACATAATAAACGGAGACAGAATTGTTGGGAAGAGAAGGGCTATAAAATTAGCAATGCGGCTATAGATCTCCCCGAAAAATAAAACCTTAACGGCTTTAAAGCGATTAATAACTCGACCACTAATTCTAAAACCAATAAAAGCTAAAAGGTTAGAGCTGGTTTTAGCCAAACCCACCGCCCATATTGGCAGTAATAAATTATAAAAAGCGGCTTGGAATTGATAACCAGTTTCGCCAACTCCAAAACTTAAAATACCAGTTAAATTTAATAATCGAAGTTTTGGGTTATGAATAAATAAAGTTATGGCCTCTTTTAAGTCGGCCATTATATTTCGGGAATGCTCCGTTACAACTTTGGCATCGATAATCTGTAAACTAATTCCAAAGCAGATCAGTTGAGGGATAACTGATAGCCACATTAAAATGGGGAATGACCAGCTGGCAATTAATGATCCAACTAAAGCTGAGACAGCCAAAGAAGCTTGGAACATGGCATCAAGCTTGCCCGAATAAAGATGATAATCATCAGCTAAGCTTTCCTCAGCTAACATATTATGTAAAAGAGCTTGATTATTACCACTATAAAAAGCTCGCGATAAGCCTTCAAAAATAGCCCCAATCGCTAAAAACCAGAAGCTTGTCCCGATAGCATAAAAGATAGCAAATAAAATTGCTGCTAGAGCCCCTATGACAATGGTTTTTTTACGGCCAATTCGATCGGCAAATAATCCGGCTGGAACATCAATGATGGCGGAGGTAATATAAGCAATTGAAAAAACAGCTGCACCTAGCGCGTAGGAATGGCTTACTCTAGAAAAATAAATAATGGCAATCGGGGCATAAAGTTTAAAGTCACTAAAAAAATTAAACCAAGTTAATAATTTGATATTTTTTTGAAGAGACATACGAAGAGTATATAATAATTAAACTTCTAATAATTTTTTTATAATGTAGTCCAAGGGACGTAATTTGATTCCTTCACCAAAATCGTATTTTCCCCACCGGCCAAGACTATGTGGACGTACCTCTCCGCCAATAGCAAAATCAGCCACTTGGTAAGGATTTAACACCGCCCAATCAGCTAAGTCATCCTTAATAAAATCCTCGTCAAGAAGTGGTTGATAGAGATTAGGAACGTTTTTCCAGCCGGTAAATAAAACTCGGTTAGGCTTTTTATTTATTTGTCCATAGGTTGGATCAATTATGAATTCCTCATTGGCCTCCGTAAATCGAATAAATGTATGCGTAGCACCTAATATAGCTGGATGAAGAAATATAAGCTCGGGATCCTGAATATATGGAAACTTTTGGGCTAGCACACTACCATAAGCTCCCGCCGCATCATCACAATACATTGAGCCGGTCATGACCCATCTGTCATTTATAAGCTCCCAACAAGCATCAAGTTGATCATAGTCTAATCCGTCATATTGGGTTTCCAGTCGCGAAGCTAAACGCAGTGCTGAATTTAGTGGACGATTAGTTTTAAGAACCCAGTCATTAATCTCCCTTAATTGAGGATTATCACCAATCTCTTTAGCTAGCATTTGGGGAGTATATCAAACAGACTAATATCATGCCTAAGAAAGTAGAGACTCTTATTGATAAATAAGTGAATGGACAATTGCCACCGCATTTTTTAAATCTTTAAGCGATAATGTTTCCTGAACGGAATGAGCATTTTTACCACCTCTTGAAACGGATAAAACTGAATAGCCTTGACCACTAAAGTTATTAGCATCACTTGTCGAAAAGGATGATTTAAATTCAGCTTTTAAGCCATTTTGTTGACAGGCTTGAGTGACAGCTTCAATTATTGGGCCTGATGTTTGACCATTAAAAGCTGGCACCAAACTTGATTTATCTAGTATAAAATCAATCTTAATTTGATGTTTCTTAGCTACTGCATCGCATTTTTGTTGAACTAACCCAGCAATTTTATTCATAGTCGATTGGTCATAGGCCCGAATTTCGCCTTTCAAATTAACCAGCTCACAAACTACATTAGTGCTTTTCCCCCCGTTAATCTGGCCGATATTAAACGTCCAACCTTCTTTTAAATCTCGACCTAACGGCAAACTGGTAATCAACTCTGATGCAATTAAAATAGAATTTTTACCAGCTTCATAATCTTTAGCGGCATGGGCGGACAATCCTAAAACATTTATTTCAAAATTGATATAACCCAGAGATTTATAAATGAAGATGCCTGGCGTATCACTACTATCGACATTAAAAACAAATTTAACATCTTTATCAAACTTAAATAAGCTTGAACCCATCACTCCGGCCTCTTCTCGAGTTGGAAAGAAAAATAAAATATTGTGATTTAGTTTATTTTTGTCTAAATTTTGGGCAGCCATAATTAATGAACTAACTCCTGATTTATTATCTGCTCCTAAAATAGCCTGGCCATTACTTTTAAAAGTTTCCTGCTCAAACTGAGGGATAATCAAATCATCGACTGATTGAACAGTATCAAGATGAGCACTAAAAACTAAAGTTTGGAATTTAGAATCAACTTCTAAATAGGCATAAACATTCCCAGAATTACTGTCATTTTGAGAGCCTGATTGGTCAATCCATGTTTTCCAATTAAGCTTAATCATTTGATCGCAGACCCATTTAGCCATCTCAGCTTCTTGTCCACTGGGAGAGCTAATGCTCACAGCTTCTATAAATAATTTAATTAGCTTATTGTCCATAATCGTGCCTCAAGCCAAATCCATGATTGAACTATTATATACAAATTCCGCTTTGTACTTTCAATTACATGCGTGCTTTGGTAAAATTTCAATGCGTAATATTGCGGGATCGTCTAATGGCAGGACGACAGCCTTTGGAGCTGTCTATCATGGTTCGAATCCATGTCCCGCAGCTTTCAAAACAAATAACGGTAAAGTGTCAGGTACATTGCCGCTGGGAACCTCCAAGAATTTCAACCTTACGTGTTATCCCATCACATTTCCCGAGTTTTTCCACCCGATTAGCAATAACGCTTTCTCCAGATAGTTTTCTTTCTTCAACAACATCTTTAATATTTTTTGATGAAGTAGCTTGTAAAATTCATCATGTAGCTTGACAGGCCTTCTCGAACAACAGGCCAGATATCATTTTTCATACGAAGTTTGTTTTTGTGTGTTGCTATATACAGCCTCCGAAAATGAGAGGTGCTTCAATCGTAATTTGGAAAGGTTTTTAATTTTCTTAAATAAATTATCTAATATATCCTTTCGCTTTTAATAATTCTGCAATGAGAATTGCTCCCCCTGCAGCTCCGCGTATTGTATTATCTGATAGAGTAACAAACTTCCAGTCAAAGTGTTTATCTTTTTGTAATCTACCCATAGTAATTCCCATACCAAGTTCTGTATCCCGATCAAGTCTTGTCTGAGGACGATCCTCTTCTTCAAAATAATGAATAAATTCATTTGGTGAAGAAGGCAAATTCAACTCACTAATTGGATTGTTAAAGTGTTTTATTGCATTCAATATCTGTTCTTTTGTGGGATTTTTGATAAAAGATAAAGAAACACAAGCCATATGACCATTAGAAACAGAAACGCGTATGCAAGTTGCTGAAATTTCAGGTTTTTGGGCAATTTTTAATCGATCATTAATAAGCTCAGCCCAAATTTTCATTGGTTCTTTTTCTGATTTTTCTTCCTCTCCTCTGATAAAGGGAATAACGTTATCTATCATTTCTGGCCAATTCTCGAATGTTTTCCCGGCACCTGAAATTGCCTGCAAACTCGTTACATGTACTTTTATAGGTTGAAACTCTTTCAATGCGGTAATAATTGAAACGTATGATTGGATTGAACAATTAGGTTTTACGACAATAAAACCTTTCTTCCATCCGTGCTTTTTCCGTTGAGTATCGATAAGTTTTATATGCCCAGGATTAATTTCTGGTATAAGCATTGGAACATCTTCCGACCACCGATTCGCCGAGTTAGTTGAAATAACAGGGATGTCACTTGATGCATATGCTTTCTCAATATACATTATCGCTTCCTTTTCCATATTCAGGGCACAAAAAACAAAGTCAACCAGTTTTATAATTTTTTCTTTATCATCAACTGCAAAAACATTGAGTTTCCCTATATTCTTAGGAATCTTTGAATCCATTTTCCATCGTCCTTTTACAGCATCTTTATATGTTTTTCCAGAAGATTGAGGAGAAGCTGCAACAACCACTAATTCAAACCAAGGGTGTTCGTTCAAGAGTGTAATGAGTCTTTGTCCAACCATACCTGTTGCACCAAGAATTCCAACTCGCAGTTTTTTCATAAGTTATAAAATAAGCTTTTTATGTAATGCTTTAACTATACTTTCGGAATCTTCTGAATCGAGTAAAAAACACAATCTGTAGTAATCATGTTCCTGTATTTTAATAATGTTTTTATATTCTTCAATGAATTTAGTAAACTGTTCTATAGCTAAAACAGAATTCAAATCTTCTCCTACTAATGAGATTTTACTCATATCGCTAGATATCTTTTTGAATGTAATACCCCAGAAATTATTGTTATAAGATTTTAATCTCTTTTTTTCAACGATGAGAGTTCCTTTATGCGAAGGATTAAATGTGTTTAATACTCTTATTGGAATGCCTTTTTTAATAGCAGGTTTCATTGTTTTTGGGTGAAGTACATTTGCTCCCGAAGTAGCAAAAGCTTCAGCCACCTTGTAGGGAATTTTTTTAAGTGTTCTTGCTTCCTTAAACATTCTTGGGTCTGCAGTTAATACACCATCTACATCTGTCCATACTTGGATTTCAAGCGCTTGTACACAACTTCCAATAATTGATGCTGAATAATCTGACCCTCCTCTACCAAGTGTCGTAACTTTACCTTCCCGAGTTGCACCAATAAAACCAGTGATTACAGGAACGATACCCTTCCTAATAATAGGTAATAATGTAGCAGCTATTTTTTTTACCGTTAGTGACGAGATATATTCTGCATTGCCAAATTTGTCGTTAGTGACAATTATGTCAGAAGCTATCACTTGTTTTGCAGGGATTTTCCTACTTTTAAGTGCCTCTGTAATAATATATGAGGACATGATTTCACCATATGAAGCTATTCTATCTTGAAATTCCGACGTAGATCCCGTAGGGATTTTTAATGCAATAGAAATTTCTTTTAGTATTTTTGTAATATAAGAAATATGCTTATTTTGATCGTTTTCGTTGGACCACAACTGGTTGATCAAGACAATATGAAAATTTTTAATCTTTTGTAAAATTGAGATCTGGAGTAAAGTTGTTGAAGATATTAATGATATTAGTGAATCAGTCACATTTTTGATAGCAGAAACTACAACAATAGGACTGTTCTGTTTCTCTTTTATAATAATATTACCAATTGTTTGTATTGACTCTGTTGTGCTTACAGATGTACCACCAAATTTTAGGATGATCATAAAGATATAAATTAAATAATCCTTGAAACTTATCACAAGTATGATTCAAATACAACATTCTAACAGTCCAAGATATTGACTTATAGTCTTCTTAATGCTAGTATCGCCGCGTGGCGTCTTCTGAAATGTTAACTGGTTCTTTAAAAGAACCAGTAAAAACCATCTTTATCGCAAACGGTCGTGAATTTTTTTCTCCCATCGACAAATATGTTCCTTCTGCACATAAGGAAGAATTTGTCCAAACAGACAAGGATGAAAGTGACCCAATGATATTTGAACTTGGCGATAACAAAGTAATTTTTGTTCCTCAATCTATTGATCCAGGTTATATTCAGGATATGATAAATCTTTTTGGCTTCAAAAATATCTCTATTATAAAGCCTCCAGAAACGGGAAATGGCTTATCAAAAGATATACTTAATGACAGAGAAACATTTGGAATGCTGCTCCATGCTATCACTCAAGGCGGCCCAGACGTACAGGTCGTACCATGGGGGCAGACACCACAATTTCAAGAACTGCATAATACTTTACGCCAGCAGGGTTTGATATTTAAAACACCGGAAACCCCCTTGGATTTTGCGCAATGGTATCCTGATTATTCGAATACAAAGCTTGGCACACGAGAAATTCTCAAACGTACACAAATTGCGCACCCCGAAGTTGATATGCAAATACCCGAGGGTTTTCCATGTACTGACATCGAGATGGCTTTACAAGTGACAAAATATTTTGTGGGTACAAACAGAGGCATTGTCATGAAAGCAAATCTGGGAGCTGCGGGGATCGGAGTTTTTGTCTTTTCTCCTAAAGAATATAATCTAGCAAATTCTGATGAATGGAGAGCAATGGAATCAAAAGTACGTAAAAATGAATTACTTCAAAATGGACCTGTCGTTATAGAAGAATATATACAACCTGATTTCAGTAAACGTGGCGTATTTCCAAGCGTCGATAGTCTTGTTAAGACTAATGGAATTGTCGAGATTCAAGCAGTTAGTGCAATGGGTATACATCGTGATGGAGACGAAGTAGAATTCTATGGAAGCACTATTGGTCACGGACTTTTTACTGAAAAGCAACACGCCTACATGAGTACAATTAATCGTGCAGTTGGGCAAGAGCATGCAAAGTTGGGATACCGTGGTTGGTATGATACTGACTTTATTTTGGCAGCGGATGGACACCTATATTTAACTGAAACAAACGTAAGGAGAACCGGTACAACGTATATGGTAGATCTTGCACGACATCTTTTTGGTAACGATTGGGAAAGTAAAATGGCAATGATTGCTAATGATAAATATATTCGTCCACACCTCGCCGGATTATCATATGACAACTTAAAAATACTTTTGTCTGAATTGCTTTATCCAATTCAGGTAGAACAACGAGGTATAATCCTCACTCAATCTGTCCGTTCAATGCTAGGAAGAGGGAAATTTGCTTATGCAGCAATAGGACGAACTCAAGATGATGCAGAATCATTAGAAAAACAATTAGAAAAAATACTTGGATAAATGATTGCTTCACTTAGCTTTGTACCAATTTATAAGATCAACTAAGACCCTAGCGGCCGTGTCAATTTCGGCAAGGGATATACTATTGTCGGGATCATGATATTCCGGTCTAATGGTAATACCATAATAGAATGTCTTGAATCCAAATTTTTTACCATAAATGATCGTTTCATCTTCTGTGGCTTCAAAATAATCTTCTTGAATACGAATTCTGTTTCCAAATCTAGATTTTAATTCTTCAATATCTATTCCGTATAGATTACCAATATATCCTTCTTTACCATTAGTAGGTTCTGTTGTTGTATCAACAACAATAACAAGCGTATCTTTGTCTAAAGAATGCGCAACAGCTTCTGCACCATCAAATTCAAGCTCTTCAAAATTCGTATATTCTACTAACACTCCTGTTTTACGTGAGGCTTGATATGCTGCAAAAACCCCTGCAAAATTATCAACTAAACCAAGAAGATTTTTGTCATCCATCTTAATAGACATTACAGGCCTGGCAAGATCCATATGTGCAGATAATAAAATTTTCATGATTTATATACTATAGCATCAATTTGGTAATATGGTAATTTTTTGCTAAAATGAGCAGAAATATATGCAGAATCACTCTAAAATGCAAGAAGAAATGCCATATATTTCATCAATTGTAAAATATGTTAAACAGAATAGAATTCCGTTTCATATGCCAGGGCATAAACAGGGTCAAGGGATTAATGCTGTATTACAAAAGTTATGGGGTAAAAATATTTTTAAATATGATTTAACAGAAGTCGATGGGCTTGATTATTTAAACGCTCCTTCTGGTATTATAGAAAAAGCAGAGAAATTGGCCGCTGAAGCATTCAATGTCGAAAATACTTTATTTTTAGTAAACGGATCAACTCTGGGAAATCAAGTAGCCATTCTCTCCTTAGTAAAAGAAAACCAGAAAATAATCGTACCACGAAATTCTCATCAATCAGTTTTTTCCTCATTAATTCTATCTGGAGCTCACCCTATATACATAAATCCAACATATGATCCTGTAACAGGTTTATATCAAACAATTTCAAGTAAGGAAATTAAGAATGCGATAAGGAAAAATTCCGATATAAAAGCCATACATATAACTTCACCTAACTATAATGGCTTTGTCTCTAACGTAAAAGTTATAGGCAACTTAGCAAAAAAAAATAATATTCCATTAATTGTTGACGAAGCTCATGGTGCACATTTCCAATTCCACCCCAACCTTCCAATTTCTTCGATCAATTATGATGCAGACATAATAATTCATAGTACGCATAAAACATTAGGATCCCTTACACAGACGTCAATGCTCCATTTAGTAAAATCTACTCATGTATCCATTAATCAATTACAAGAAAATTTGATGTTATTGCAGTCTTCTTCACCCAGTACCCTTTTTGTTATGAGTTTAGATGCAGCGAGACAACAAATGGCAACCCAAGGATATGCATTAATGGATAAAACTCTACAATTAGCAAATTATGCAAGAAGTACAATAAATAGTTTTAAATATCTATATTGTTACGGAAAAGAAATGATTGGACAAGCAGACATAGCAGATATTGATGAAACGAAATTGCTCATAGATGTTAGCCGAACGGGGTTAACAGGCTATGAATTAGAAAAAATATTAGGCAGAAACTATCAAATAGAAGTTGAAATGTCTGACACAAAACACATTCTCTGTTTTGTAACAATAGGTGATACTAAACAGTCAATAGATAAACTGTTACTTGCGTTAAAAGATATTTCAAATAATCCCAAAAGAAATAAACAAAATACAAAGATTCTATCAATACCGAACACACCCGAACTAGTTATGTTACCGAGGGAGGCATTTTTTGCTGAAAAAAAAATTATAGCTATTTCTGACGCGCTTGGGGAAATTTGCGGCGAATTCATTATCCCATTTCCACCAGACGTGCCGATTATAACCCCCGGCGAACGAATAAATAAAGAAATAATCGCTTACGTAAAATATTTAAAGAAATGTGGTATTATGCTTGTCGGCTCCAAGAATCTATCATCCGAAATGATTCGGGTAGTCAAATAATATGCCGTTGCCAATAAACAGCAAACTTATTAAACGATACAATACGCCAATCGATGAAACGGTTATTTATGACCCATTGGCGCTAGTAACAAAAGCTAAGGGATCTTTTGTTTGGATTGAGGGACAGAGAGATCCATATTTTGATCTTTTAATGAGTTACAGCTCTACTAACTTCGGGCATGTCAACAACGATATATTAAAATTTGTAAAAGACGCAGTAGAGAAATTTGATAATATTATCGCATTTAATTCTGCTGCAAAAGTTGGATTAAGCAAAAAACTAGTTGACCTTTTACCCTACCCAGACAATAAGATACCGTATTTCCCTGTTGGTGGAACCAAGGCTATTGATGCTGCTATTAAACTAGCAAAAGCGTATACAGGAAAAGATGTCATAATTGCTTTTTCAGGAGACTTTCACGGTTATAGTTATGCTGCAATGTCCGTGACAGATAGTGAATATATAGAAAAATCACAATTTGGCTCATATCCTGGAAAGGTAAAACAATTTCCATTCCCTCATAGGCTCACGTTGAACTCTTCAGAAGTGGTAAAAAATATATTAGCTAGCATTGAGAATTATTTACAAATAAATCACCATAAAGTCGCTGCCGTTATTTTTGAGCCAATACAAGGAGCTGCCGGATTTCTTATTCCTCCCGATGGGTTCTTAAAAAAATTAATTTCACTAGCACAAAAGTATGGTGTGCTTACAATCTGTGATGAAATACAAACCGGTGTCTATAGAACAGGTACATTTTACTATGTTAATCAACTTGATCTTAATCCGGACATTATTTTATTAGGAAAATCATTAGCCGGAGGTTACTATCCGTTGAGCGCGGTTATTGCGAATAAAATCATATTTGAATCAGTCGATCCAAAACATTCAGGTTTTGACTCAACTTTTGCTACAAATCTTCTTGGTATTGAAATCGCGCACCAAGTAGTGGAATATGCTGAAAAAAAGAATCTATCTAAAGTTGTCCAAACAACAGGAAATATTATTTCATCAAAATTAAGATCCTTACTAAATAATTTTAATTTTATTAAAGATTTTGATAGTATTGGCATGGCTTACGGCTATAGAGTTGAAGCACCATCAAAAAAAAGAGAAGACAATTCAGCTCTAGCCACAAAAATTAAAAAAGAGGCATTTAATAACCACTTAATTATACAAACTGCAGGTTTATATGGTGATCACATGAAGCTGTCACCAAATTTTTTTATCACCCAAGAAGAAATAGATTCATTTATTACAGAATTCACATTGGTTTTAAAAAAAGTATATAGTGAAATCTGAACTATATACTTTTCCTCAATTTATCCTTGAAATATTTGTAAATTTAATAATCATTCCCCAAACACCCCTTGAATAGATATTTCTTCTTTGTGGTATATAAAACCAAGTTTCTTTAATTTTTCATAAGTTTCCATCAGACTTGGATAAATCTGGTTCCACCTGAGGGCAAGCTCACCAGCCCGAGTCTCGCTTAGCGGGACGAGGTCCAGATAGTGTAGCGATCTGGATATCTTAATTCCAAATCTCCCGTTACCTTAAATTAATTTATCCTATAATATTTGATCTTTAGGAGACTTAAGTCTATAATTAGCCGAAATTATAAAGGTTAATTATGGATGTAGAAAAAAGATCAGGCTTTTCTGAGCCCCAACCCCCAATATCGCTCCTAAGTCGATCAAATCGACGGGACTTTCTTCGGTTGCTTGGTGCAACTAGTCTTGGGGTTGCCGCCAGTGGAGCTTTTAGGGTTTTGAATCCAGAAATACCAAGGACTGCTGAAATTACTCCAGCCGAACTCGATCGTACTAACCGACTTTTTTTGGGTAGGGAGATCCTGGCTTTGCCAGATTCAGCAATTAAAGGGAGCTTAATTAGCCGGATGTTGCCTCTACTCGAAGATAATCCATCAAAGGAAATTATGTTAGGTGGGATGTCTATTCGGGTTCAACCAATTAAAGTGATGATTGGAGAATCAACAAACTCGGAGATTCAAGGATCATCGGATATGTGGGAGGATGATTCTCCAGTAGTTTATTTTAACTCTGATCAAAGACTGAAAATGCCTTATCTTGGTTTAGTGAAACCGGAAGAGCGAAGTAGTTTTTCAACCGATAATAGCGGTACTGCCTTTCTTGATAGTAGTGTTTCGGTTGGAGATTCACTTATACCTGATTTAACGCCATATATTAAAGTTACGATACCTCAACAGGCTGGACGTTCAGAAAATCTGCGTTGGGTAGATCAAGAAATAAAAAAGTTTGTAGCAGTTAAAGAAGTTATTTCGCTTTGGCTAATCGCCCTTTTTATAGAAGCCACAATTAATAAAATGAAAGCTTTGAATATGTCGACGATGGCAGAAGTCAATCTTCCAGGAATGAAACCATATTCCACCGAATTTGTGACCGGGGCGTTAAAGGTTATTGATCGTCACGTTGGTCGATTACTTTTATCTTTAGATATCGGTGCAACTGTTGCAACTTTGAAAGCTTATCAAGGAACAGCCATGATTCCTTTAATTACTCGGAGTGACTCTCGATTAGCGACGGCAAATAGCCAGGTTGCCAAAATTGATCTGGGAAATAACGAACAGGATATTTTATTTAATTCCTTAAAATTGGCTTATACTGATCATAAATTATTAGTTGTGCCACATCACGGCAGCCTACAGTTTCCTTAACTCAACAAAAGTGGTTGTGCACTCCAAAATGGCGAACTGTTCAAATAGATTAATTAAAACTGAGATGATTCCCAGTTAAACAAGTTTCCAAATCCTCAACCATTCTTGGCAAAAAAATATTCGATACATATTTAAATTTCAGCTACGGTCGGATCAAGGCTGGCTACAGTGATACCAGTAACAGAGATCGCTCCTTCTGAAAGCTTCCGTCCTCTTGCCGGCCCATAAATTTCTTCATACTGACCAATAAATGAAAAAATAAGCCCTAAATAGCGACTCTGGCCACCTACTTCTAACCGGTCCCATAACCATTGAAGTCTATCTTCGGGATATTTATCAATAGCCGTCTTATACCTTTGAATATCTATCTCTCCAACCTCGAGTTGCCGACCTTCAGATTCCAGTTGCATTGTAACTAAATCGTAGGCAACTGCTGCTCCTAAACCCCAACTCATATGCTGTCCTGACTCCATACCCCGAACACCAACAAAACGGTGAAGGGAGGGATGTCTTTCCTGCATTCTGAGTAGTTGACCAAAATGATAAGATTCACTTTCGCTGGCAGCCCTTCTTAACCTGGATAGAGCAAAAGCTTCATTTTCTTCTGCAATCTCCAAAACCTTTCTTTCAATTGACATATTGGGGAATTATAGTTAGAGAAGTCACTTGAGTCAATTTACGGTATTAACTAATCAACCCACGACTGAATGACTTCTTACATATTTTTTATAAAAGAGTAGTAAAATAGTTTAATTATGCAAAGAATTGTTCCTAATTTTTGGTTTGACCATAACGCTGAGGAAGCTGTTGATTTTTATCTTTCAGTCTTTAAGGACAGCAAAATCAAGGCAACGTTCCATTATCCAAAAACTGAAGAAGAAGGATTAGCTGACTTTCAAACAGATTTAGCTGGAAAAGTGTTAACTATCGATTTTGAAATAAGCGACTATAGTTTTACGGCGATTAATGCCGATACGACATTTAAGCCGACTCCATCAATATCATTTTTTTACACCTGTGATACAAAACAAGAAATTGATGAATTATGGGAAAAACTATCAAATGATGGGAAAACATTGATGGATCTTAATAAATATCCATTTAGTGAATATTATGGTTGGGTACAAGATAAATTTGGCTATACTTGGCAGCTTATTTTAAACAATGCTCAAGGTGATAAAAGACCAAAAATTGTACCTTCACTTATGTTTACGAAAGATAGAGACGGACAAGCCCAGGATGCAATGAAGTTTTATACCTCGGTCTTTAAAGACAGTGATATAAGTAAAAACCTTAATTATTATCCCTCAGATATACCTGATAGAGAAGGTAAGATTTCTTATGCTGATTTTCGACTGTTTGATCAATGGTTTGCGGTTATGGATGGCGGAAAAGATCATGATTTTAGTTTCAGTCCGGCAATTTCACTGATGGTACGATGCAAAGATCAAGAAGAGATCGATTATTACTGGGAAAAACTATCAGCAAATCCGGATTTTGAACAATGTGGTTGGCTTGAAGACAAATATAGTGTTAATTGGCAAATTGCACCTGAGAATATAGATGAATTGATAAGGCTGCCTGGGGCATACAAAAGTATGATGAGTATGAAAAAGCTTGATATCGCAGGACTACAAGAAGCTGATAAAAATGACGAATAATATTCTGTGACCTTCGGTACTAAATAGACTATCTCAAAACTGTTTTTGGTATAATCACTTCATGGAAGACTTAGTAGTTGTTAAAATATTTAATACTCGTATCGAAGCGGAGATTGCTAAAGGTTTACTAGAAGCAAATAAGATAGACTCAATAATCCAGGCTGATGATGAGGGTGGAATGGCTCCATTTCCTTTTAAACCGACTTCTATGGGTATCAGATTGCTTATTAAACAAAGTGATCTTCAAAAGGCAGAAAAATTATTAAAAGCAAGAAAGTTATAATCAACTTATGCCAGAGATGGATCTTTTAAATAGCGGCTTAGAAAAAACTAATTGGTGGGTGGTGACCGGTGGTCCATCATCGGGTAAAAGTACATTATTAACTTATATGGCATTCAAGGGGCATCGAGTAATTCCAGAAGCAGCCCGAGTTTTAATCGACCTTAAGCTGAGCCGTGGCCAAACTTTAGCCCAAATTCGCCAAGACGAAAGTCTTTTTCAAGATCAGGTTTTTGATATGAAAGCTGGATTGGAAAGTCAGTTATCTCCCAATCAAGAAGCTTTACTCGAGAGGGGTTCACATGGGGATACTCTTGCTTATAAGCTACTCGGAATGATCTGGCCGGACAAAGAACACACTCCACCAGCTGACTACTCACGAAGATCAGGAATTCTCGATAGAATAGAATCTACCGATTTTCTAGGTAGACCCGAAACAACCTATATTCTTAAAAGACAGTATGCTGGGGTTTTTATCCTTAACCGTTTACCTTTTGTGAAGGATTATGCTCGGACTGAAGACGATCTTCAAGCCGAGAGGATTGACAAGCTGCTGCATTATAGCTATCGTCTACTTGGTTATCAGCCAATTGATGTACCAGTAGCGCCGGTTGATCAACGTGCCAACTTTATACGAAGACATATTCAGATATTGAAGACTGAGAGCGTAAAAGATTGCGAGCAATTGCTCAAACGATGGTAAGATGAGAAAAATAATAACTACTACATTTATTACTCTTGACGGTGTTATGCAGGCTCCAGACGGGCCGGAGGAAGATACTTCAGATGGATTTGCTTATGGGGGTTGGCAGTTGACTATTCACTGTTTTTTTCGTTCTTATTAAAACAACTGATAATACTATTATAATTAACGCCATCACACCTGTGACTCCTATTACGAGAGGAGAAAATGAATTTGTAGGTTTTACTACAACATTGACACTGAACTCTTTTTCGCTACCCGTCAGATTAAGTGATTCTTCTCCTTTGAAATTCCCATAGGCAATGAGTAGTTGATGATTTCCTGACTCGACATTATGAAAAGTAGCTACACCATTCTTGTCAGTCGTAGTCGTTTGTGGTGTTGAGTGAAGGGTTACCATTGCCCCAGCAACAGGCTGTTTATTTGTATCAGTAACTTTTATATTTACATCGTGTACCAGTACTTGATTACTACTATTACCTGTAGAACTACTTGGAGACATTTGATCTGAAGCGCTTTGAATTTTTAAATCCCATCCAATATTTAAGTTCGCGGATGAGCTAAGAGAGGGATACTCATCTTGATTGTCTTTAATAATTTGCGCTATTTCTTCTGGAATAGTGATCTGGAGATCGTTTGTTTGTATTACGAACGAAGCAATAGACCAGAGACTATCTCCTGGCTGGACTTTATACGACGTGCTATTGCCCAATGGAATATTTGCAACTGGTTGCACCGTTGTTGATACAAAAGGTGTTGAACTACCAAACAGATTATTTCCGTTTGTTGTCGCCGATATTTCATTTGACCAAGTGCCCGGAGCACAACCATTAGCAGCTTGAATTCTAAAATAATACGTAGTATTCGCAGCAAGGCTTGAGACTAATGCAGTTCTAGCGCCACTTCCTCCAATATTTTGGGAACCGTAGGGATAATTTCCAGAAGTTGTTCCATACTGAAGAATATAATGATCCAGAGGTCCATCTGCACTGGCAAAGTATAAGAGTATATTCTGACTATCTTGAGCGTTGGCGGCATATAGCCAAGGCGCTTTTGCACCAGGTGATGGGTTTCCACAAGATGGTGTGGTCGTATCGGAAGATGAAGAATTTGAGGATGAAGCTGAAGTAGGCGTTGGGGTTGCAGTTGGAGCTATTGCCACAAAAATATCTATAGCACCATTATTAAACTGACTAGCTGATGCTCCACTTGCAACAAGTGGTTTCATTAACTTCACGTACGCTATTTGATTTCCTGTATCAACGTAGGTAAGATAATCAGTATTTTTTGTTAATGATGTTGATCCAATTTTCACTGTAGGATCTACGAGTGAGGTGTAATTAGCAATTTTATAGATATTGATCCAGCGCTCTGTCACATTACCCGTGATCGTAGGAGTAAAGAGTACTTCGTTACCTGAGGCGGTCATTTGATAGGCTGCTTCATCGTAACTAAAGCTACTCATGGATCCTGTTGTCATAATCCCTGATGTATCGGGATTTAAATAGTCTGCTGCTATTGAAATAGCGTCACCGGAAGTCAGATTTTTATCTAGTACTTGTAAGTAATAAAATGTTTTTGTTGTTAAAGCAGAGAAATTAGCAATTGTTGCATATTCATATACTTTTAGGCGAGAAGTATTTTGATCGTAATCCACGACGTTACTTGAGCCACCATTACTCGTCAGTTTCGTTTTTATTACGGTCTCAACACCTGTAGATATTCCACTGGCATTTTTAGGGGTGATATAGACATAATCAGGGTTTGTACTTGTCAGTGTCGGCCAGCCAACTGTATTGGAGCCACCTACTGTACCATATCCTCCATTGGAAAAATCCCACACGTTCTCTCCTACTTCTTGCAATCCACCGATAAGGGTCACTTCAAGAGAGTCGGCAGCCCCAAGTGTAATTGCTGACCCACTCGGATTTGTTGCGTCGACTCTATCAGCTATAAATCCAGGATTTCCTGGGTAAATTGCTGTCTTAACAAGATAATTAAATCCATTGGCGTCTGTTCCGGAGGTAGGAACCGTTCCACTATAATAACGTCTGAAGCCCGTTCCTGTCGGTGTTTGTTCGGCTAGAGTGTAGGCCGAAGACTCTGTTCCAAGATACGTTCCCGACCTGTTGGTTAACCAATGAATAAAACCATCGGGAATAGTTGTTGCTAAGCTAGTTTGGTTAATACTTGTGGTATTGCTTGCGATCTCATACCAGGGAGAGATTATTGCACCCCCATATGTAGGAATAAGTCCCACTTGCCATCCGTCCCCAGAACTATTTGTCCAGTGAATATCTGTTTCTGCCTGGTTGTTGCTAAAGCCTCCGGATATACCGCTTTGGGTTTGGGATGTTACGACCAATCCTGGTGCTGCCGTTGGGGTAGGCGTAGGAGTGGGTGTGCTAGTAGGGGCGGCGGTACTTGTAGGGGTCGGAGTACTCACAACATTGTCTCCGACTGAAAAGTTATCGATAACCCAACCCGTTGAACCTGCAAAACCTTTAATCCCGGCTTTTCCTGCTGCAAGAGGTGAGGTGTCAGTTACTTGTCCCGTCCAGCTAGCTGGTTCTGCTGTCCCGTCCTGCCATACTTTAATAGAAAGGATGGCATTACTTCCTGATGTTGCTACATTAAACCGTATCCAATAAAACGTGTTATTTGCTTCCGAGAGTGCCACTGTAGTGGAAAATGGTTTCGTGCTGACTCCAGCTTGTGTTTTTAATATATCAACTTCACCCGTTGCACCATTTGCTCCAAAGCCTGCAGCATAGGTATTATTTATATCTGTAAACCGTAACATGATACGCCCACCATCTGTAACAATTTGATTACTCTCATAGCGTACAAGACTATCAGCAGTAGAGATCGAGGTACTTCCCAATGTTAATAGCTGGCTTGCCCCTGAGTTGATAACGCGTCCTTCGTTAGCATTGACAGAAACATTGGCAGCCGTACCACTTTGTAGCGTCCAGGCGTTCCCATCTGTAGCTGTTCCCCAACCATTTGCAACATTTGATCGTGTAAATGTATCTTGAAGAAGAACGGAGCCCGTTACGTCTGGATTTGTTGCGTATGCTTTTTCAACAAGCACAAGCGAAAAGAAAAAGAGTGTACTCATGAACATTAGAAGGAGAAAAACTGTGCTAAAAATAACTTTTTTGTAAAAGATAAAAGTGGACTTAATTCGTCCATTTTTTAGGGGGATGACCATGTAATACTGTGTATATGATAGTAGGGTTTTTCTAGTAGAAGGTCAAGTAAAAATTATGAATTATCCCTTTTTGAAACTCTAAAAGACCAAGTGGGGGACATTATACACGATGCTTCTAAAGTTTAATGTTTAACTTATTTTTACGCCCTAGCAGTATTTTTAGCCTTAAAATCTAATGATTTTCAATAAACTAACGGTGTAGTAGAATTGTTTAGATGAGGAAAATAATAACTACTACATTCATTACCCTTGACGGTGTTATGCAAGCGCCCGGTGGGCCGGAGGAAGATACTTCAGATGGATTTGCTTATGGAGGTTGGCAGCTTGGCTGGGACGAATCTGACCCAATAGCGGAGAAAATTCTGGAAGGTTTTATGACCGCTCCTTTTGAGCTGCTTTTAGGCAGACGGACTTATGATATTTTTGCCTCTTACTGGCCAAATCATGAAGAGATAGAGCAGGTCGCGAAACCATTCAATAGCACCAAAAAATATGTTGTCTCACATGAATCTTTTAAACCGTCCTGGAATAATTCAACGCTTATTACCGGAGATGTGGTCACAGAGATAAAAAAGCTTAAAGAGTTAGACGGTCCAGACCTAGTAGTCTGGGGGAGTGGCAACCTTATCCAAACACTACTTAAGCACAATCTCATCGATCGCATGCAGATATTGACCTACCCTATTACGATTGGCACTGGCAAAAAATTATTCGCCGAAGGCACACTTCCTGAGCGCTTTAAACCAGTAGATTCAAAAATCACCTCGACAGGTGTAGTGTTTGCTACCTACGAACCAGCAGAGCCACTCAAACCAAGGTCGTTATAAAGTTATTAGTATACTTTCGATTAATACTCAATATGACAAATGAAAAGAAGAGATGTGGCTGGGCAGAATCCGATCCATTGAATCTTGCCTACCATGATTTGGAATGGGGAATTCCAATGCATGATGATAAAACTCTCTTTGCAATGTTAACGCTGGAGGGTGCCCAAGCCGGACTGTCTTGGACAACAATTTTGAAAAAAAGACAAAATTATAAAAAAGCTTTTGACTCATTTGATGTCAATAAAATTGCAAAATATACTCCATACAAAATCAACTCACTTCTTGCAGATAGTGGAATTATTAGAAACAAACTCAAGATCGCCGCAACTATTCAAAATGCCAAAGCTTTTCTTGAGATACAAAAAGAGTTTGGAAGTTTTGATAAATATATTTGGCAGTTTGTCGGAAATAAACCAATTAAAAACTCACTCCAAAATTTAAGTGAGTACCCAACTAAAACTAAGGAATCAGAAGCTATGAGCAAGAATTTGCTGACAAGAGGATTTAAATTTGTTGGCCCGACAATTTGTTATGCTTTTATGCAAGCAGTTGGGATGACCAATGATCACCAAGTAAAGTGCTTTCGTTATAAGGAAATGTCTTCTTTATAGTATTACGATTGATTGATCCTATCTTTATTGGGGAATATAATACCTAACATGCTCGAGGGTGAATATTCATATAAGTCTTTTATGGCTACTTCCGAAGGAAAGTTAGATTTAGGCGATTATTTGCCTGCTGTGGCAAATTTATATTCTAGCCTTCATGTCGTGCCACAGGACTCTTGCCCAATCGAGGAATTAGAATTTAGTCTAGGCATTCAAAATCCGTCAGTGGTGATCGCTTTAAATACGAGTTCAGAAGTTGTTGGGTATGGCATCCTTCGGATCATTACCCCTAAAATAGCAGACTTAAGTAGCGCTTTTGTTAAAGAGTCAGACCGAAGACGAGGTATTTATAAAGAACTTGTCAAACGAAGAATTGACATCGCCAAACAAAAAGGGTCACAACGCATCCAAATCTATCCAGCCCATTCTGACTCCATTCAGATACCTTATTTCCTAAAAGAGGGTTTTCAGCAGCGAGATGAATGGTATATAAAAGATTTGTAAAAAGTTTTGATATAATTTGGACATGAAATATTACTTATCCTCATACCGACTTGGAAACGAGATTGAGAAATTAAAATCGCTTTTAAAACAAACCTCAGGTAAATTTGGATATATTCCCAATGCTTTAGATTCAGCTAAATCTGATACAGATAGACTAAAAAATCATATTGAAAAAGACATGAATAGTCTAAAAGAGTTGGGAGTAGAGATCGAGTTACTTGATTTAAAAGATTATTTTGGAAAAGAAAGTGAGTTAAAAGACAAATTAGCCAAGTTAGGTGGGGTCTATGTCAGTGGTGGTAATACTTTTATTCTTCGCCAAGCCATGCAGATTAGTGGCTTTGATAAAGCTCTTGTCGAGATGTCAGATCGGGAAGACTTTGTTTATTGTGCATATAGTGCCGGTGTTTGTGTCTTAGGACCCACTTTAAGAGCCTACGCGATTGTCGATGACTCAACCGAGATGCCTTATTCCGAAATTAAAGAGACAATTTGGGAAGGCTTGGGAATTTTAGACTTTATCTTTGAGCCACATTATCGATCAGATCATCCAGAATCGGAGACTGTTGAAAAAGAAGTTCAATTTTGTATTGATAATAAACTCTTGTTTAAAACTTATAAAGATGGGGAAGTTTTGATCATAGAGTGAGCCTATAACTTGCTTTTTTAAGGTTTTTGTGGTATAATACATTTACTTAAAGTTAATAAATCGCAGATTGAAGATTAATATCTGCATATTCAAACACACTTTTTCTCTCGAATTTTATTTTAGAAACAGCCAAATTTAATCGCTAGTTTTTATAAGTTCACGGATCTTAGCTTCTGAGTAGGCAGTTATTTATTTTCAATCACTAAATCGATCTTATTAGCTAATTTAAAAACCTGGGCAATATTGTCAAAGGCTTTTTTTAAAAATTTTGATGACGTCAGACTTTGGTATAATCCCGCCATGGAAATAATAGTCGAATCGCCCAAATCACCGCTCAAACAATTTCGTTTTTTGGAAAAACTATGGGAAGTCACCTATCGTGAGTCGACACAAGTCACCGACGGGGTAAGATGTGATGTTTATACATTTCCCGAAGATCCTAAAAAAGATTTAGCAATTTTAACCATATCGGCGGGTAAGAAAACCCCACTCCAAAGAATTAGAAACGGCGATTTAACTCTTGAAGAATATCTCTCTGGTGAAGGTAGTTTTTTTGTAACAAACCTTGCAGGAAAAACTTATGAACACATTGTTGGGACTGTCCCAACAGATAGATCATCCTTTGCCGTCAGAATAGGGGAGACTATGCAGTGGCGAGCAGCCCATGACTCTGGGCTCGTGGTTTATGAGATTTGTTGGCCACCATATCAAGATGGTCGATTTGAAAACCTAGAAGATTAAAATTGTTGCTTGTTAAAGCTTAGTCATCTATTATTCTTGGTATGGAGAAGTTGGCAACAACAGTTCTAAGTCCTCGACTTATAATTTTCTTGCCGATTAGTCTTTATTTAATTGTCGCGACATATTTTATCTATCATCGAACCGCTCTAACTCCAGATCAATCGTTTTTAATTCTCTTTATTTTTGCAATCTTTTTTCATAAAGGTCGAGAATTTTTAAAAGATTGGTCAATTCCGATTGGTTTAATTATTTTTTACGACTTTTTGCGTGGATTCATTTCTAATTTAGACAGATTACCTCATATTAACCCAATGGTTACTTTTTCTAGAAAACTTTTTGGGAGTACGTTGAGTGGCAGATGGCAAAAAGCGCTTTTTACCCAAGGTCACTTTCATTGGTATGACTACCTAACTGATTTTGCCTATATGATTCATTTTATTACTCCAATGTTTGTCGGATACTTGCTTTGGGTAAGTGATAAGAAAGCTTTCAAACAATTTTTTTATAGCCTGGTTTTACTTTCGTATATGGCTCTGATAACTTTTTTAGTTTTTCCATCGGCTCCACCTTGGTATGCGGCCGCTTATGGATATATCTCTCATAATATCCATTTAGGAGATCTTATTAGCGCGACACTGCCGAAAACTATTTATTTGCCAACTATTTATTATTTTGTGCCGGCTAATATCTTTGCAGCAGTGCCATCGCTTCACATTGGATATGCTTGGGTAGTCAGTCTAATCGCTATCAGGAAATCTAAAAAGTTTATTCCGTTAGTTCTTTTCTATGTTTTATTAGAAATATTTTCAGTTATTTATTTGGCTGAGCATTATATTTTGGATGCTTTTTTAGGTTTAATATACGCCAGCGTTGCCTATTATTTAATCGAATTATTGCTTAGCTCCAAACCTAACTTTGTTCGGAAATTAGTGAAGTCAACTAAAAATCGGTTGACTTTAGTAATTAGCAGAATATAATTTAGCCATGGGTTTAATTCCGGAGATCTTTGGAGGTTTATTACATCACGATCATTCCGTTAAAGCTTTTACGATCAGTGGCGATTCAGAAGATAAACTGCTACAACAAGTCGAGCGACATGCCCATTTGCCTAAAGGTGGCCTGTCAGTGGAGCCTGACGATTCACTAGCTGAGGACTTTGAGCCGCTTCGATCAAAAAGAATCATCTCATATCGCCCTCACTCTCAGGTTGGGGTATTATTTGAGCAACCGAAAGGCCCGCACTCACCTTTAATTGAAATTATTGGTCAAGGCGCCAACTTACCAGTCCATTCCTTAGTAGCTACTATTTGGCCTCAGACTAATTGGCGATTAATCGATAAAGAATAATCTCTAATATAATTGTGATAACATCGATCTATGGCTGAGGAAAAAAAACGGGTTGGGGCTGGATTTGGAGTCGTGTTAGTTAAAAACAGCAAAATTTTACTTGGCCAACGTCATCCTGATCCGGATAAAGCTGATTCGGTCTTTAGAAGTGCCGGGGAATGGTGTTTACCCGGCGGCAAACTCGAATATGGTGAAAGTTTTGAGGACGGAGCTATTCGCGAGGTCAAAGAAGAGACTGGTATTACTATTAAAAATCCGGAGGTTATCTCGGTTCATAACTGTAAAAATGAACATGCTCATTTTATGACCGTGGGATTGGTTGCTAAAAGTTGGACAGGGGAGGCTAGAGTTATGGAACCGGATGAGATTATCGATTGGCAATGGTTTGATTTAAAAAAGTTACCCAAACCTCGTTATTTTCCAAGTTTCGAAGTTATTGAGAATTATTTAAAAACCAAGTTTTATATTAAACGCCTTTAAGAATCTGCTCATGTAATTTAGTTGTGTCAAGATTGACACCTAATCTAAACGCAAGCAAGACTGCTCTTTTGGTCTGTTGCTCGACAGGACCATCAAAGTTCCAAAATGTTCTAGCATATTCATTGTAATCTCTCGGGAATTTTCCAGGATCTGACCAATTCACCGCCTGATCAATACTTAACTGACCCAATCTTTCAGTATTAACTCTGGTTCGAGTTTGGACTTTTAAACCTCCGTTACTCCGAGCCAAAACAATACTTTTAATGGCTTTTGCATCAGGTCCTAAATGCTCGATTAAACCATCAACCACTTCTTCATCAGGTCTTTGAAATCCAGCCACGTATTCTTCCGGATAACCTTGTGAATTCCATTCCTCAGTCATAACCCAATATTACTAAATTGATCTTTAAGAAACTAGAGAGATATTCAGTTGCTTTAATAATCTATTTGTGAAATTATATCTTTAGATGGCTTTATCTAAAACTTGGACAACCGTTACACCCTTATCCAAAACTTTAGCCTTACTTCTTGTTATCGCTTTACCATTTATCGGTTTTTATTTTGGTACTAAATATGCGACACCACAATTACCACCCCAACTTCACGCGGTTTTACCAACTCCAACCGCTTCATCAGGTGATAATGGCACTAAACTTTGTTCCTCAGATAGTGATTGCTCGAGCGATCAAAATTGCGTCACTCCAGGCCCGGTTCACGTAGATCCGAGCTTAAATAAAAGCTATTGCTATAACAAAGGCACAGCTATTCCACTGTAGTCTTCTTTTGACCACTTAACGCTGTATAATCAGTAAACTATGGACTTTAATTTTGACACCGATTTAGCTATTTTTAATCCGCTCTTAGCCCGCCGACCAGAGATTGATCAGGATAAGCTTAAGATCGATTTAGAAAACTATTATTTACCGTATTTAAAAAAGCTGATTGCCATTTATAAACAAAGGCTCTCAACTGAAGGTCTCATTGTCGGAGTTTCAGCCATCCAAGGAGCGGGTAAAACCACTCAAGGCGAGATCGTCGAAGTTTTACTTAAACATCTCGGATTTAACTCGGTTCATTTATCTCTTGATGATCATTATCTAACTCATCTTGAACTGTCCGAACTTCAGAAAAAAGACCCTCGATTTATTCGTCGGGGAGTCACCCATGATATCGTTTTGGCTTTAAGAGATTTACACAATTTAAAAACCATGTCGGATCAGCCAATTTTAATTTCCGGTTATGATAAAGGCGCCCACCATGGGGCAGGCGATCGGTTTAAATTTATTAACCCTATTCCCAAACTAATTCAAAACTTTACCATTCAGGATCAGACATTAATTTTAGTATCGGCGACTTTTGAGGGCAAGTTAATTAAATTGCCCGATAATATGGGGGCTTCGATTAGACTTGATGAGCCTAACTTACCGATGGCTTTAAATAAATTACTGGAGAGTCATTCAAATCGGGGAGTAGAGTTAATCATTGAAAATGGTCATGCTGAATTTAAAACTCATAAGGATAATTTTCCAATCGACTTGAGCCATTTACCAAATGGCTGGAATTTAGTTACTGAAAAGCCAAACTTTGTCTTTTATGATGGCTGGATGTTAGGCGTTAGGCCAGCCAAAAATGAGCGCGTCTTTGAAACTCAGTTGCCAGCTCTTGAAAAACCAGAAGATCAGCAGTTTGCCAAAGATGTCAATAAAAAACTGGTTAATTATCAGCCACTTTGGGAGATGATTAATTTTATGAATGTTTTATATGTTCCCAACTATCAGATCTCAATTACCTGGCGAGATCAGGCTGAACAAAAATTACGTGCCAAAGGCGAGGGGATGAGTCCTCAGGAGATAATTGACTTTGTTCATTATTTTTGGCGATCAGTTCACCCAGCTATTCAGATTGAGAATTTAATCCAAGATCACAACCATAGCCAACAAGTGGTGGTAATTAATGATGATCACAGTATTAAAGGCTTTCTGAATCGGACATGAAACACCACCCAGTTGAAGCTATCTTTGAAGAAAAAGCCAGGATTGGTAAGCTCTCTCAAATTAGAGAGTTAGTTTTCGGAGCTCAAGATGGATTACTTGTTCCCTTGGGAGTTATCTCATCTGTGGCCGGAGCATTTAATAATAATCACTTTGTATTGGTGGCGGGAATTTCAGAGGCTCTGGCCGGAGCATTTTCGATGGGAACCGGAGCGTACTTAGCATCACAAGCTGAGAGACAGGTTCATGATTCTGAGATCGCGAAGGAGCAGGCCGCTATCAAAAAAGATTTTGGCCGAGAGAAAGGTGAGATGGTCTTAATTTTTGAACGTGAAGGTCTTAATAAAGATGATGCCACCCACTTAGTTGATTATTTATCTAAAAGTGAGCAATCTTTTTTTACGACTATGGTTCAAAAGGAGCTTGGGATTGATCCTGATCCGGTCGGAACACCAGTTGGTGATGCGGCTTTTGTCGGACTGTCATATTTAGTTGCGGCCGTGATACCTCTTTTCCCGTATTTTTTCTTACACGGCGGAATTGCGATTATTACCTCAATTTTAGCAACCTTTATTGCGCTATTTGGAATTGGGGTTTTAAAAGGCAAGTTTGCGACTTTGCCATACTTAAAAAGCGGACTACAAGTTTTATTGGTTGGAGCAGGCTCAGGGATTGGGGGATACTTACTAGGGAGTGTTTTACCTCACCTGCTTGGCATTAAATGAGCCTGAGCTGGCTCTTGCATTTTAGCTTATGATTTGGGTATAGTTTTTAAATCATGGACGAGCAAGTAACTGAGGCTGAAGAGACCACTACCCCAACCGTTGGACTACCTAACGATAATTCACCGGCCATGGTTATTCTTAACTTGGAAAATTTAATCCGGACTCATCTAACTTCGATCGATACCATGGAAGACGAGTTAAAAAAGCACTCCGATATGTTAAATGATATCTTTGAAAACGATCCAACTTACAAAGAGCACGCTGAAAAATCTAAAGAAGCCAGCCGAGTTAAAACTAACACCAAACTCCAGATTCTTAAACAACCCCAAGCCGCCGAGCTTGATTCTAAAGTCAAAACCTTTAAATCTGAGCTGGGAGATACCAAAGCCGCTCTAGCGGATTATGTCCGGGAATATGCCCGTTTATCAGGGCTGACTGAGATTACAGGCGACGATGGCGAGATTAGAGAGATTGTCTATACGGCTAAATTAGTTAAAAAAGCAAGTTAATAAATAGGAGAGGAGGTGACTTTTTAATGGATAATACAAATCAACCAACCGGCACAGCCGATCCAATGACGCCACCTGCAGCCCCAACTGGAATGCCAGGAACTGAACCAATGACTCCTCCAGCAGCCCCAACAGGCATGCCAGAGCCAACTTCAACTCCTGCACCTGCAAGTGATGGTTCAACTCAACCTTGGCCACCAACAACTCCAACCTCAACCGGTGGAGATGTGCCAGCAGCACCTGAAGCACCAATGACCCCTCCAACAGGAACGGGTACACCTGGAGCAGCTGTTTAATTAGCTGACTTTGGAAAACTTTTATCCCTGACTTTTAAGTCAGGGGTAAAGGTTGGTTAAATGAGAAGTTTAGTTTTCAATTTTTCAAGTGAATTATCATCCAAAACTGAAACTGTTAAGATTTCAGGATTAAGTTTTTTCAAGATTTTAAGCTTATCTTTCAAAATATCTTCTGTCACTTCGTCCGTTTTAGTCACAATTATTAGTTGAGGTTTTTTAATTAGCTCTGGACTAAAATGATCCAACTCTTGTTGAATAGTTTGATAATCAGCTTTTGGATCAACAGAATCAGCCCCAATACAGTGGAGAAGTAAGCTGACCTTTTCAATATGCCGCAAAAATTTAATGCCCAACCCTTTACCCATCGAAGCCCCTTCAATTAGTCCTGGAATATCCGCTAAAACTTTTCTCTGGCCATTTTGATCAGTTAAAACGCCTAAGTTCGGATCAATAGTTGTAAAGGCGTAAGGCGCAACTTTAGCTTGAGCATTAGTTAAAGCGTTTAATAAACTACTTTTACCAACATTTGGTAAACCAATTAAGCCATAATCAGCAATTAGTTTTAAAACCACTTTAAAACGTCGCTCTTGGCCATCTAAGCCCGGTTGAGCAAATTCCGGAGTGGTCCGAGTTGAAGACCTAAGTTCATAATTACCTCGGCCACCCAAGCCACCCTTACAAACTAAGATGGGCTCGGTTAAAGCGTTAATTTCAACTTCCTGATTAGTTTCTAAATCAGTTAAAGTCGTTCCAGCTGGAAATTCTAAAATTAAATCTTGACCGTTCTTACCAGTTTTTAAAAAGGTATCGCCAGGTTGACCATTTTCAGCGATTAGTAAGTTCTTTTTGACATAACGATTTAAGGCCGTTAAATCGGTCGTGGTATGAATATAAATATCGCCACCTCGACCACCATTGCCGCCATTTGGACCAGCTTTAAGTTTGGGGTAAAATGACATTTTGCCCGCTCCACCGTGGCCAGCTTTTAAAATTATATTTAACTCATCTGTTAACATGAGGCTATTATAACAAGTTAAGGTATAATTATTTTCTAAACTATGAATTTTCCAGTTGAAACCTTGCAGCAACTACTCGATAGTTGGGGATATTTAATTGTTTTTGGTTTTGTCGCGATCGAGAGTACCGGTATTCCTTTTCCGGGCGAGACGATGTTAATTGTAGCGGCCGTTTACGCCGGGCTCGGCAGTATTAGTATTTTAGGAGTGATTGTTTCAGCAGCTCTCGGCGCGATCTTCGGTGATAGTTTAGGTTACTGGATCGGACGAAAAGGTGGTTATCCACTTCTTCAAAAATATGGTAAATATATTTTTATTGACCAGCCCAAAATGGATTGGGCTAAGCGTTATTACCATAAACATGGTGATAAAACCGTTTTTCTAGGTCGGTTTGTGGCTGTTTTAAGAGCTTGGTCGGCCTTTTTAGCCGGGGTTAACCAGATGCCATGGCCAAAGTTTTTACTCTTTAATGCGAGCGGTGGAATTGTCTGGGCGACGACTTTTGGATTGCTCGGTTTTTATTTATCAAACAATATCGAGTTTTTACATCGTTTGATTCAAAAACTAGGCATTATTTCGGTTATTATCTTAATTATTTTGCTTGGCTTAGTTTACATAACCTGGAAAAGACGTAAAGATAACTAACTCCACTAGGTGACATCTTCTATTAACTTCTTGTAAGATATATTTAGGCTCATGAACGAAGAAACTTTTGAAAAAGTAGTTGAGGCTCCGGCCATTGCCCTTGATCAAACGGTTGTCCAAACCAAAAAAGTCCTCGATGCATTCGGGAGTGGCTTATATATTAAAAAAGCCAAGGCTTATTGGCATAATCTCGGCCCGGGTTTAACAACTGGTGCAGCTGATGATGATCCCTCCGGCATTGCGACTTATTCTCAGACCGGTGCCCAATACGGTTTTAATTTTTTATGGCTAGCGGCTTTTACTTTTCCGCTCATGTCGATTGTTCAAGAGATGTGTGCTCGAATTGGAATAGTGACTGGTCAAGGTTTAGCCGCTAATATTCGAATTCATTTTCCGAAGTGGGTTTTATATACCTGCACCCTGTTACTTTTTGCGGCCAATACTTTAAATATAGGGGCTGATTTAGGGGCGATGGCTAAAGCTAGTCAATTAATATTCCCTCAATTTAATTTTGGAGTTGCGGTTATTACCTTTACAGTCTTAAGTTTAGGTCTCCAAATTTTTACGACATATGAGCGCTATGCCAAATATTTAAAATATCTGGCCTTGATACTTTTATCATATGTTTTTTCAGCTATTAACTTAAACTTGAATTGGGGAGAGTTATTGCAACATGCAGTTACTCCAACTTTTAGTTTTTCTAAAGATCAGATCTTTTTAGTCTGTGCTATTTTAGGTACAACCATCTCGCCATATTTATTCTTTTGGCAAACCTCCCAAGAGGTTGAGCAACAAATTCTGGATGGTAAGACCACCTTAAAGTTGCGCCAGGAACAGACTAGCAAAAGAGAGATTAAAGATATGCGAATTGATGTTTGGTCAGGGATGTTTTTATCAAACTTAGTCATGTTCTTTATCATTACCGCTTGTGCCATTACCCTCTATGCTCATGGTATTACCAATATTAATACTGCCGAAGACGCCGCCAAAGCTCTTGAGCCCATTGCCGGACATGGAGCATTCTTGTTATTTGCCTTAGGTATTATCGGTACAGGATTACTGGCCGTTCCAGTTCTAGCAGGTTCTGTCTCTTACGCCTTATCTGAAAGTTTGGGATGGAAGATGGGGCTTTACCGCAAATTAAAATCCGCCTACTCATTTTATGGCGTGATTATGTTATCGATGTTTATTGGTTTATTTTTAAACTTTACCGGTCTTGATCCGATTAAAGTTTTAATTTATTCAGCTGTCGGGAATGGATTGGTCGCACCGGTAATTTTAGCTTTAATCACCATTATCAGCAGTAAAAAATCAGTCATGGGACCTTGGGTTAACAAGCCACTAACGACCGCTTTTGGCTGGCTGGTGACGGCAATTATGACTATTGTGGCTATTTTTGCTATAATGACATTCTTTTAACGATGGCTAAGTATCAAATTATTGGCGGAAATAAGCTTAATGGCTCGGTCACAATCTCCGGGAATAAAAACTCGCTTTTTCCTTGTGTGGCAGCCTGTTTATTAACCAATCAACCAGTAGTTATTAAAAACATCCCCGAATTTGCTGATGCGGCCGTTTTATTTGAAATTCTGAAACTGATCGGAGTTAGAGTTGAACAAGGTGCCGACTCCACAACTTTCACCGCTGACCAATTAACAACTCATAAACTACCTGACGAGTTAATGGTTAAATTGAGAGGATCAGTCGTTTTAGTTGGGGGATTATTGGCTCGCTTTAAAAAGGCTGAATTTGTTCACCCAGGGGGAGATGTCATTGGCAAAAGAAGTATTGAGGCTCACTTATCTGGCTTTGAAGCTTTAGGATTTCGAGTTAAACGTTATGATTTAAAAATTGGTGTTAATTCAGCCAGACGGGCTGCTCATGATATTGAATATTTCTTAGATGAAGCGTCAGTAACCGCCACTGAAAATCTAATTTTGACTGCGGCAACGATGACTAGTAAAGTCACTTTAAAAAATTGTGCTAGTGAGCCACATATTATTGACTTATGCCAGATGCTAACTCAGATGGGGGTTAAAATTGAAGGAATCGGTAGTTCAACTTTAATTATTACTGGTAAACAAAAACTAACGAGTACTGAATTTAGTCTTTGTCCAGATTATGTTGAGATCGGGACTTATGCGGTGGCAGCAGCCATTACTGGTGGAGAAATTAGTCTTCAAAATTGTTCATCTAAAAATATTGAATCAGTTATTTATCCACTCCAAAAGATGGGCTTAAATTTTCAAGAGATATCAGGGGGACTTAAAGTCTCGGCTCGAAATCTCCGGGCTATCCCAAAATTACACACCAACATCTGGCCAGGTTTTCCAACTGATTTAATGAGCGCGATTATTGTTTTAGCAACTCAGGCTAGGGGAGTTTCTCTCCTTCACGATTGGATGTACGAATCACGGTTCTTCTTTGTCGATAAATTAATTGCCATGGGCGCCAACATTACGATTGCCGATCCTCATCGGGTGGTGGTTTATGGACCGTCAAAATTAGTCGGCCGCCAACTTGAGACTCCTGATATCCGAGCGGGCATGGCCTTAGTCCTGGCAGCACTAGTTGCCAAAGGGGAGAGTATTATCAATCGGGCAGAGTTAATTGAAAGGGGTTACGTCAAAGTCGTCGAAAACCTCCAAAATTTGGGAGCAAATATCCAAAGACTGGACTGATGATTAAATACCAGCTAATTGGAGCAGCCTTCCTAATTCTAGTTATTATCTTTTTAGCGATTACCTCACATAGCAATACTCTTAAACAAGTTTCAACAGTAACTTCATCACCATCGTCAAGTTCAACAACTTATCCTGCCGGCTCGCTTCAAGAGATACTTCACAATAATTGCCACTTAGCCAAACTTCAAAATTATGTTATTACCAACGGAGTCGCTATGGATAAATATTTAGCAATTGAGATTGATAAATTACCAGTTAACATTAAATCAAATCCAGCTCCAAGTGCGTCATGTTTTACCGAAGACTATGAAGATAGTATTAATGTCGATCGTGACATTAAAATAAACCATGAAGGGGTCAGTTTAGTTTTTTCAAAGGGTAGTATTGCTCTTCGAGATAATGACAGACCATTAATTGACGGAACTAATGGAGATCGCGGCTTAATTAAAACAACCAACGATATTAATTACTATGCCAATATTGGAACAGGGGGTGATGGGGGATTTTATACGACTTATATCTATTGGTGGGGAGTTCGGGAGATTACTTTAAAAACAGGTGAGAAACTTTATGCAACTGCTAAAACCCAAGAGGGAGCACAGCGAATATATATTGCGAGTGATGACCACCCGCTTCCTACGTCATTACCAAATGTTGATTCAAAAACTTTTCTAAAAACAACTGTTGAAAATTATTTTAAGGATCACCCCTTATCAAATAGCCAAACTCAACCGATAGAAGATCTCCTTAATTCAGTTTCAGACTAACTAATAAACAGATTTAGAGTTATACTAATTATAATGCTTCGTTCAGCTGCCATAATTATTTTATTGGTACTCAGCATTTTGGTCGGTCTGATTGTTTGGAAACATCACAAGTTATCCTCTAGCTCAGTTCCGACCGGACAAACTTCAACTAACTCACCCTCCCAAGTAGCTGGTATGAACGGTTTTCCAGGGATTAGTTTAATTTATATCAACCCAACTGATATCAATCCAAATGCAAAGTCTTATCAGATGGCTGATTACGATGCTAAACGAAATCAGGTCATATTTTATCCATACGGAGAACTTAGCCCAGTCGTTAACAACGGTATCTTACTAACATATAAAGTCGACCAGGATTTTACTAACCTCAGCAGCTGGCAAACAGCTGACTTAAGTCAAATTATTAATAAAACAGCTGTCAACTTTGGTGGCGGATTTCTAGATGATGCTGATAATTATGCTTATCTGCCAGCTGGCCAAAAGACTGACAGAGCTCTCTCTAATACAGCCACGACAGTCCGAGTCAATCTGGCTAAAGAAGCTGTAAATCCAAACGATCCAAGTGCTTACGAGTCAATTGATTTAAGAAATTTGCCTGGGATTCCAGCTACAGGCGGGTTTGCTGGGGTATTTGGTAATGGATACGCCTATTTTGCTCCAACCGTAGACACCAAGACAGGTGACTTTCATGGAATTTTCACTAGGTATAATAGTGCAAAAAATTACTCTGATCCATCAGCTTGGGAATGGTATAACTTAAATAATATTACTAACCCTCCCGACCATGACTTAGGTGGCATGCAATCTTTATCTTACAAAGCTCCCTACGTCTACTTGATCCCATTTTTAAATGGCACTGTCGCTTCAAAAGGTCAAACAAAGCTTGCTACCAAATTAATTCGCTTTGATACAACCGCTTCTGGTGGATTTACCTCAGCCTCTTCATACCAAGTATTTGACCTGGCAAAACTACCATTTCCGTCCTCGATTCTAGGCAAGTTAAAAGGGTTAACTGGTGGAGTGGTAGTTGGAAATCAGGTCGTCTTTGTGCCTTGGGGATCACGAGATTTAGAGCAAACCTCATCGGTGGCCTTAATTTTTGATACAACCAAGAATTTAAATGACACTAGTGCTTGGCAATATATTGATTTAACAACTATTAATTCTAAGGCTGGTGGCTATCAGTTTGGTTGGCTAGATAAAAATGGTTTTGTCTGGTTTGTGCCAACCCATAATTACAATATCAAGCCCGCTAATCCACCATTTGTAGTTTGGAATAGTAAATTGCCATTCAATGATCCTAAATCGTGGACCTCATACCCAAGCCCTGAACGAATCTGGTCAACGGGAGCAGCTTATGATCCAACTACCAATACCGCTTGGCTATCGCCATATGGAGCAGTCGCGGTTTTAAGTGGAAACATTACTCAAGTTCAGGAAAAATAATCTTTATCAACAATTTCGACAGATTGGTAGTTTTTTAAAGTTAATTGATCAAATTTAAAATCAAAGATCTTTAATTTATCTTTAATCTTTTGATATTGCTCTTTAGAAATAATTCTGGGGGTAAAACCATCCATAGTTTTTTCTAAAATCCCTCGTCCAATCCAAAAGTCAACAGCTGAAGCATAGGTTGACCCTAAAGTAATCCAACGGCTAACATTATCGGGCGATAAGCCAAATGAGAAGCAAATTCCTAACCGGTTATCCTCAGTAAAATAATCACCCAAAAATTCAGCTCTAGCTTCGACATCATAATAAGCTAGTTCAATCAGTCGGGATTCAATCATCTTTTTGTCTTTATCAGCCTCCGAAAGTACGGTTAAATCATCTTTACCATTCCAAAACACCGACCGTCGACTTCTTTTAAGTTCGAGCTCTTTTTGATCTTCAGTATATGTTTGCCATTTTTGCCACCTTTCAGGTAAAAGTTTTTCAACTTGTTCAATAATCTCTTCTTTATTACATTTATCGCCAACCCGAAAATATTTAATATTAAGATTAGCCGGTAAAGATTTCCGATAAACACTAAGTAGGGTGGAAAAAGCCTCCGAGTACTTTTCTAAAGCCTGATCTGGATAGTTATTCATTCGGGGCAAGATCATATCTTCGGAGACAAACTCAATAACTACTCCAGGTTCATAAACAGCCAAAATAGGTGATACCCAGTCAGTTAGGAACTTCAAACTAAAAAGTTCAGCCCAGTCGGGCTCAGGATGAGATGGGTTCCAGTAATGCTTGTAGCCTCCGAAAGGAATCGTAAAATAAATTGGCTGATTCTGGTTAACCTTAGTGGTTATTTTGTCTTTGAACTCTTTAATGGTATCCGAATGTAACTTTTGCTTTCGAAATTTTTTGCGAAATAATTTTTGAAGAATGAAGTCAACTTTGTCCCGGTCCAAGACTTTCTGATCTTCATCAGTCAAATTGTAAGGTTGAAAAGTAGTTAGAAGTTTATTTAGATAATCTTCCGGATTTAGATCAGCCATATTTTAGAGCCAGAGGTAAGCTTTGAACTTACATTTTTTGAATACAATCCAACAGTTTTACTATTAAACTACTCTGGCAATAACTGAATTATATCAAGTTCGAAGATAGAAAAGATTTATATCGTTATAGGAAAGCAAGTCAGACTTGCCTACTTCGCCCCGCTGAGCGAGACTCTTGAGCGGAAGAGGGGACTTGAACCCCCGACATCCTCGTTGGCAACGAGGCACTCTACCACTGAGTTACTTCCGCATACAGTGCCACAGGCAGGAATCGGACCCGCATAACTTGTTCTTCAGACAAGCGCCTTGACCAACTTGGCAACTGTGGCATTACTAACCCTATTATGTGTTCTTTGCCTATGACAATTAGCACAAACTAAATCACATTTAGCTATTTCTAATTTAATCTTTTCAAAGTTCGATGTATTTCGTAAAGCCATCCACGAAATACTGTGTAATTTTTGGTCACCATCTCGATGATCAAAATCCATCACCCATGGAGGATATATTTTACCACAATCCAGGCATGGACGATTTTTAATTTCTTCAAGCCATCGTCTTCGCTCATTTTTATAACGAGCTTTTCTTAATAAAGCAAAGGCTAATTGGCGATCATGGTTCTGGTGATAATACTTACGTCCTCTATCTTTAAAACACTCTTTACATCGTTCGTAGTATTCACCAGCACGTTCTCCACTCTTCCGTTTATAGAATTGCTCAATACTAAACTGACAATCGCATTTTGAGCAGACTTTCTGCATGTGATCTGAGGCAAATTTTACGTTTTTTCACCTAAAAAGGCAACAACCGTGCTTAGAAACGTTTTGGAGACCGGGTGATAAACCAAAATAACTTTTGCCAGATATCACCAAAATAGATTATGTTAATTAAAACTAAGGTGATAACCACGATCGCTTCATAACTAATCCGGGCATAGTATGAGTTATTAAGATGAAACCATAAACTAAATTCATCAAAAGTTAATCCCAGTCCAATCCCGAATATAGCGGCCAGTTTACCCATATGTCTAGTCCTTGGTAAAACCATTCCTAAATAGCCCGAAATCGTCAGTAAAAAGATCCCATAATTTAAGTGATGAACGTGAGTTTGGCCTAAAAATAGATATAAATCCGGTAAAATATCAGCATCAATTAGATAAACAACCGTTCGGGATAAGATAAATGTAAACAAAAAGACCACCAAGATAATAAAGGAAACTCCCCGTTGGTGGTTAGCAATAACATTTGTATAAATAGTTTTTAATAAATTCATAATTTTTGAAGTGGTGGGCACTGAGGGATTTGAACCCCCGACATCTTCAGTGTAAATGAAGCGCTCTACCAACTGAGCTAAGTGCCCCTGAATGAGTTAATTCTATCAAACCAGTCCACGCTCAGCAATGACAAGCCCTAAAAAAAACCTAGCAATTACTTAAAAAGCAATCCCTTGTGATGAAATTCAAAGCATACTATGATGAATTTAACCTGAAAAAAAGGCCTTATTTTCGTGGATAAACTCAAATTAATTACTAAAACATCTCAATTTAAAATAGGTATGCTTGCAGCTTTGGCTGTGTTGTTAGTAGGTAGCTTAATAACTAATATCTGGTTTTGGACAGAACTAAATAAAACAAAGCAAACTTTAAGCTCAAAAAGCATTCAATCGTCTCTAAATCAGCTGATGGAAGAGCATGTTGTACTACTAGTAGAGAGTATTAAAACTACTAATAATCCAGCTGAATATCAAGCCAATACTAAACAGCTTGAGATGAATTCAACTGCCATTTCGGAATGGATTGGTCAAGTTTATGGTGAACCCGCCCAATATTCATTTCAGACTCTCTGGAGAGCCCAAATTAATGCCTATTTACAATATACCGTCGAAACTCAAGCTAAATCCAAAGACGCCGCGAAAGAGCTCCCAATTATGACCGCCTTCCCGGCGAATCTGACAAATTGGTTTGTTAAAATTAATCCCAAAACTCATCACGATAATCTCGAGCCATTACTAAGCTCATATGTCGGAATTACTAAGACGATTATTGACTCAACAGCGGTTTCTGATTTCACTAATATTTCAAGGCGCCAGCAAGATTTATCAAATACCATGACTCAGATTGCCAATCTAATTTACCAAGATGCTTCGATCGCGTATCCCGATAAGCTAAAAACCAAATGAAAAAATTATTAAAGAAACCAAACTTAAATTATAGTCGTCGAACTTATCTGGCTATTTTGGTCACAGTTATCTTTTTCAGTTTAGCTGCCACGATTTGGGCAGCCATCTCCTCTAATATTGGTAACTCTTCAACCACCGCCGCCACCCAAGCCTCAACTGAGAAACATATGGTTCGAACCTCAGAGGGAACGATGCACTCATTTGTTCAAGTTGGAACTCAAACCTCGACTTGTGGAGGAGTTGCTAAATCAGGGTTACTTTGGTTTGATTCGACAGATAATGGCGCAACTTGGGTCTGCCAATCCCAACTGTCTTCTGATACGACCAATTTAATGTATGCCTCAGCCACAGTTGACTCCTCAGATAACGTTTACGTCGTTTACTCAGTGGCAGTGAACGGCGCCAGTGCTTCAAATGATGTCTTTTATCAAAAGCTGACTAAGGGCAGTGGAGCAACTTGGACCGTCGGAGCAGCTCAAACAGTCTTGGATGCTAGTGCCTCGACAGGTTATAGCTATGCAGTTATGGAGGTTGAAGGCACCACTAGGCTTTGGCTCGCAGCTCGCTATTTTGATGGTTCAAATTACCAAGTCACAGTTTATGATTCAAACAACCTAAACGACGCACCAACTTGGACTGTTTCGCAAGCGAGTTTAGACACCGCCGGCAACGGTACAACGACCCATTTCCCAGCTATGGTTAGATTTGGTAGTAATATCGGTATCCTCTATAATGCTCAACTGCCAACAGCAGTTATGCGCTGGCGGATTCGCAATGATTCTGACGGGTTAACCAGTTGGTCAGCCGAAAATGTGGTATCTGCCAATTTACCCACTACCCCAACTTTCAGTGCCATTTCTGATAGTGCAGGTAACGTCTATTTTGCTCAAAATAATACCACCAATGTTTTGTTTAATTATTGGAATGGCTCGACTTGGTCAGCCACGACGGTTGTCTCAGCCACCGCCGCTAGTAATACCTTTGTGTCCTTATCAACCGATGGCACCAATGTTTGGATCTTTTATGGAGATACCAATGGCCTCTCGCCAACTTTATCCGGTTCAAGAAAGCTGGTTTATAAAAAGGGCATATTGCCTTATACCGCCACCGAGTTTGATACTAATCCAACTAATGCTGTAGCTTACCAAGATACCTTTGATAAATATTGGAGTTTTGTCTCGAGCGCCTATACCAACGATACAGTTGATGCCGGGGATATTGACGCCACCAATACCGTCTCAAGTGGAGCCGGTAATGATGTTCAAATGACAACCGCGATTGGTGATATCGCTTATTTCGGAAAAACTGCTAAGTTTGATGCAATTTCCTGGGCAATGACCACCAACGGAATCGGAGGAGTAATTGCCTGGGAGTATTGGAATGGTAGTAGTTGGACAGCACTTAGTTTTACAACTTCATCAGCCCCAAACTTCACGGCCAGTGGCTATGGCGCATTTACCGCCCCAGCAGATTGGGCCACCACCGCTATTAATGGGGAAGGTAGTAGTTTTTTCTATATTCGTGCTCGAACTACCACCGCCTTTACAACTACCCCGGTCGGCTTCCAAATGACCTCAATTCCATTAATTAATTGGAGTAATTTTCTACCCGCCCCAGTTTCAAATACTATTTACGGTCAATGGACTGAAAATGCTAGTTCACCAGTTAAAGTTCGAACCGGCTCGATATCAGTCACAGCCAATACCCCTAACGCCGCTTCAACAGCCAATTTAACTGGAGTTATCGGCTATTCCGCAACCAATGTAGCAACTCAACCCTCGAACTTGAGACACATGGTCAAAACATCTGATGGAACGATCCATGCTTTTATCCAATCAAGTACCGTTTCACCTTGTGGAGCCAGTACCAGCTCAAATAATGGGATGGGCGTGAACTGGATCTACTCAACTGATTCAGGCTCAACTTGGGCTTGCGGAGGGTTACTTTCAAACGACACAACTAATTTGATGTACGCCTCAGCGACGGTTGATTCGTCCGATAATATTTATGTCGTTTATTCCAGTGCCACGGCTGGGGCTAATGCAAACTTCAAGATTTATTACCGAAAGTTGAAGAAAGGTTCGGGCTCAACCTGGACTGTAGGTTCGCAACAAACGGCTGTTGATGCTACGTCATCCCAAGGCTTTAATTACGCAACCATCGAGGTTGAAGGAACCACCCGGTTATGGCTGGCAGCTCGCTATTTTGACGGTACAAATTATCAAGTTTCAGTTTACTATTCTAACGACCAATCAGCCGCTCCAACTTGGACCGTTTCACAAGCCACCTTAAATACCGGTAGTACTGCTTCAATTGATAATATTCCCGAGATTGTCAGATTCGGATCGAGTATTGGAGTCGTTTATACAGCTTCAACTGTCAACATAACTCGTTGGAGATATCGCAACGATGGCGATAGCTTAACCAGTTGGGTACAGGAATCGAACGTCAGTACTGAAAACTTAGATTCAGCCGCCTTTACCGTGGTTTCAGATGGCAGTAACGTTTACTATGCTTCCAACCAATTAACAAACATATTCTTCACTTACTGGAACGGTACCGCCTGGCAGCCCACAAATACCATCTCAGCCACCGCCATCGCCGATAACTTAGTTAGTTTATCAACCGATGGCACCAATGTTTGGATCTTTTACACCGATACCACAAACTTATCCGCCACCTTAACCGGTTCAAGAAAGATGGTTTATAAAAAAGGGGTGGCACCGTTTAATGTCGCCAACTTTGACGCCACCGCTACCGCCGTCAACTCTTATGAAGACGTCTTTGATAAATATTGGAGCTTTGTCTCGAGTGCTTATACCAATGATACTGTAGATGCAGGTGACCTTGATGCCACTAACACTGCTTCGAGTGGGGCTGGTAATGATTTGCAAATGGTCACCGGAGCTGGGGACATTGCCTACTTCAGCAAAACCGCCAAGTTTGATACCGTCGCCTGGGCCTTAACTACAGCAGGGGTAGGTGGACAGATTGCTTGGGAGTATTGGAACGGTAGTTCTTGGGTGTCTATTACTAAATTTTTAGGATTAACTGCTCCATCGTTTAGTGCCAGTGGTTATATCAGCTTTATTCCCCCCTCAGATTGGGCAACCACCAGCGTTAACAGTGAAGTCACACCTTACTACTACCTCCGGGCTCGAACAATTACCGCATTTACCACCACACCAGTCGGGTTCCAGGTCACATCCATACCTCAAACTAACTGGAGTAGCTTCTTAGCCACCCCAATCTCAAATACTGTTTATGGGATGTGGACCGAAAATGGCACATCGCCGACTCGAATTAAACTCAAAGCTCTATCCGTTACTCCAGAAACTACTGGAACAAGCACGACTAACTTGACTAACCCCGGTGTGGTCGGTTACTCCTCAACCACTGCCGCCACCCAAGTCTCGACCCAACACCATTTGGTTCGAACCTCGGACGGGACTCTCCATGCTTTTATTCAAGCCAGCAGTCGGTTAGCTTGTGGTGGTAGTTCAACTAATAATAACCTCGGGCTAAACTGGGTCTACTCAACTGATAACGGTGGCACATGGAACTGTGGTGGACAGTTATCAAACGATGTTAGCAACTTGGAATATGCCTCGGCTACGGTTGATTCGTCGGATAATATTTATGTCGTTTATTCAGTTATCGCCGATGGCTCAAACGCCGCCTACAGTACTTTTTATCGAAAGTTAACCAAAGGTAGTGGTTCAACCTGGACACTCAGCGGAGCCCAAAATGCTCTTGACTCGTCGTCAGGCACAATTGCCTATACTTATTCAACGATTGAAGCTCAAGGCACAACTCGGTTATGGCTGGCCACACGCTACTTTGACGGCAATAACTATCAGGTCGCCACCTATTACTCAAGTGATATGTCGGCTACGCCGACCTGGACCGCCTCCCAAGTGCCACTTGATACCGCTTCAGGTAGCGTCTCTGACCACTACCCGGCCTTAGTCCGATTTGGTTCAAGTATTGGCGTGATTTATAGCGCTCAATTCCCTGCAGCTCAACAACGCTGGCGGTACCGCAACGACTCAGATGGCTTAACAACCTGGTCTCAAGAAGGGGTAGTCAGTACCGAAAACATGGCCAATGCCACATTTACCGCCGTTGGAGATACCAACGGTAACGTCTACTATGCCTCAAATAGCACGACCAATATCTTCTTTTCTTATTGGAATGGGACCGTCTGGTCAAACCCAACCACGGTCAGCGCCACAGCAGCCTCAGTGGCTTTTGTTGGACTATCAACCGATGGCTATAACGTTTGGGTGACTTATGGAGACACCAATGGCGTCTCAGCATCTTTGCCAGGATCAAGAAAGTTAGTCTACAAAAAGGGTATTCCGCCTTACACCGCCACCGAATTTGATGCTGCCAGCACTAATACCATCGCCAGCGAAGACGTCTTTGATAAATATTGGAGCTTTGTTTCCAGTGCTTATACCGATAACACCACCGGCGCCAGCAACGTCACCGCCTCAGACACCCAAATGGTAACCGGAGTGGGTGATATCGCTTATTTCGGAAAACTGGCCAAATTCGATACCGTCGCTTGGGCGTTATCGACGAATGGCACCTCGGGAATTGTGACTTGGGAGTATTGGAACGGTAGTGCCTGGGTCGGGTTGACTGATTTCCAAGGATTTTCGGCCCCATCATTTACCTCCGCGGGCTACGTCACCTTTATTCCACCATCGGATTGGGCAACCACCAAAGTTAATAGTGAAAGTACTGCCTATTATTATCTTCGAGCTCGGACTACCACCGCCTTTGGCACCCCTCCAGTTGGGTTACAGATGATGAGCATGCCGTTAATTAGTTGGGGCGGAGTGTTAGCTGCGCCGGTGTCTAATACTATTTATGGTTTATGGAACGAGAACGGTAATGCCCCTGTTCGAGTCAGAAGCGGTTCATTTACAATTTCCGCTACCACCCCAAATACCGCCAGTGCCGCCAATCTATTACCATCAGTTGCTTCAGCAACTCTTTACTCTTCAACCACCACCGCTACTCAGCCATCAACTGAGCGTCACATCGTTCAAACTTCGGACGGAACTCTCCACACCTTTATCCAAGCTGGCAATAGTAGCCCTTGTGGTAACTCAACAAGTTCGACTAACGTTGGTAACACTCCTGGACTTGATTGGCTATATTCAACCGATTCTGGCCAAAATTGGAGCTGCGGAGGACAATTATCAAATGATATTGCTAGCCTGGTCTACGCCTCAGCGACCGTTGATTCAGCCGATAATATTTATGTTGTTTACTCAATGGCAGTTAATGGTTCTAATGCTGCGGCAGATGTTTACTATCGAAAGTTAACTAAAGGTAGTGGGTCAACTTGGACTCTAGGATCATCCCAAACCGTTTTAGATGCAAGTGCCACTCAGGGCTATAGTTATGCCACAATCGAAGCCGAAGGAACTAATCGATTATGGCTTGCTGTTCGTTATTTCGATAACGTCAACTATCAAGTCTCAGTTTATTATTCAAACGACCTGTCTGACACTCCAACTTGGACAGCATCTCAAACGACTTTAGATACAGCTGGAAATGCTGCGACTAGTCACTATCCGGCATTGGTTAGATTTGGTAGTAATATTGGAGTCATTTACAACGAGCAAGCCACCAGTAATATGCGTTGGCGATATCGGGCTGATTCAGATGGAGTGACTAGCTGGAATAGTGAAGCAACTGTTTCATCAACCAATCCCGTTAGCCCAACTTTTTCGGCCGCTGGTAATACCTCCTCAAGTAATGTTTATGTGGCGATGAATGTAGGTACTAATGTTATCTTTACGGCCTGGACGGGAGCAGCGTGGTCAGCGAATGCCACCGTTTCATCACTCGCCGCAAGTGCAGCCTTTGTATCCGTCTCAACCGTCGGCTCAAACGTTGAGGTTTATTATGGCGATACGACCGGTTTGTCAGGGACTTTATCAGGCTCAAGAAAGTTGGTTTACAAACAAGGGGTCTCGCCTTACGCCACTGCCAATTTTGATACCAACCCAACTCAAGCCGTTTCCTACCACGGGACTTTTGATAAATATTGGAGTTTTGTCTCAAGTGCCTATGTTAACGATACGACGGATGCCGCCGATGTCGATGCGACCAACACCGGCTCAAGCGGCGCCGGCAATGATATGCAGATGGTCACGGCGGCTGGAGATATTGCTTATTTTGGAAAAACCGCTAAATTTGATACCGTAGCCTGGGCGCTAACAACTGCAGGAATTGGTGGCCAAATTGTCTGGGAATATTGGAATGGCTCAAGTTGGGTACCAATTAATAAGTTCCTAGGGGTATCGGCACCATCATTTACCGCCTCAGGTTACATTAGCTTTATTCCACCATCTGATTGGGCAACCACGGCGGTCAATAGCGAAGGCTCAAGTTTTTACTATCTTCGGGCCCGAACGATTACCAATTTCACGACCACCCCAGTCGGTTTCCAAGCAGCTTCTATCCCACAGATCAACTGGGCCTCGGCTGTTCAAAATGCCGCTAATTTGTACTATATCTGGGCAGAAAATGCTAATACTCCAGTTCGAGTTCGTTACTCAGCCTACATTTACAACGTGGCTCCAAATGTCCCGAGTGCGCTTGGCCCAAGTAATTTAGTTGATGGCAGCGCCACCAATAGCAGTCAGCCAACCCTGACCTTTACAACCAGCGATACTAATATTGGCGACACTGTCCAATATAGAATTCAGATTGATGACTCATCTGATTTCGCCTCTCCCGTCGTCGACTATACATCGGCACTGGCAGCAACCGGAGCGACCAGTTTTACAGTTGGCCAAGCAGCTGGTAGTGGAAGTTATACGGTTGGCTCATCCTCTCAAACCCTGTCCGATGGCTCATATTATTGGAGAGTCCAATTAACGGACTTGGGAGGATTAAGTTCTTCAAATACCACCGCCAACGGGGGAGCGGTAGCTTTCCAAGTTGATACCACTCATCCAACTAGCAATACTACAACCATTACGATGCTCCGAGGCAATGGGGGAACGGTCGTCACTTCAAATGGCTGGACTAAGCAAAATACTCCTTATTTCTCATGGGACGCTGGGACTGACAATGTCGGAGGATCTGGAGTCAAAGGCTATTGTCTTTATCTTGGGACGGATATAGCGGGAGATCCAGCCACCAGCAAAGGCTTACTTGGGACAAGTCCAGTCTCAACGACTGGTAGCACTTGTCAATTTATCATTTCTACGACCTCGATTGATCTGTCCACCTTGGCTTATCAAGGTGGAACTTGGCTGACGACTTCGTCCTCACCTTATTATTTAAATATTAAGATTATTGATAGCGTTAATAATGTTTATTCGGGATCTTCGACTCAGTTCCAATTTAGATACGATAACGTTATCCCAAATAACGTCGCCTTCATTAATCCAGCTTCCGGGAACTTTAGTAACGTCGTTGATATGAGTTTTGCCTGGCCAACCACTGGTGCATCAAGTGCCACCGATACTACAGCCGGAGTGTTAGGTTGGCAATACCAGATTAACTCAACAAGTGGAACATGGCTTGGGACCACCACAAATACTGGACTAGGTGTTAGTTATATTCCAACAACTGATAATTCTTATACTTTAACTAGTCTTCAAGATGGTCCGTCGATCGTCAGCGGCAATAATACGATCTATTTTAGAACGATCGATACGGCTGGGAATGTTTCAAGTGATGCCACCATTCGAACTGGGGTTTTGCAGTTTGGTGGAGCAGCCCCAAGCTTTAGTGGAGGATCAACCGTTAGTGTCAGTCCATCAACCTCAACCACCAATGGCTTTACCTTATCCTGGCCAGCCGCAACAGCCACTGGGGGGCAAAATGTCACCCATTACTACTACATGATCAACACCACCCCTCCCGCCAGTCTAGCCACCCTCCAAGGGAACTCTTCTGCCTATATTGATAATGGCACTTCATTGAATGTCCCCGCCACTGCTTTAACTAATGTTAATAAAGGCACCAATACCGTTTATGTGGTGGCAATCGATGATGCGACTACTCCAAACTATTCACCAAGTAGTTACATCTCGGGAACCTTTACCCTTAATTCGACGAGCCCTGATAACGTCGGTAACTTAATTGCGACTGATTCCTCGATTAAGTCGATCTCCCAATGGAATGTGACCTTAACCTGGACCGCCCCAGCTTACCAAGGAGCTGGCAATTTAACTTATCTGGTTTATCGCTCAACGGATAACTCCAGTTTTTCTCAAGTCGGTAGCTCGACCGGATTATCCTATGTCGATGGAGCCCCAGATTCATCCTTGTTTTATTACAAAGTTTATTCAAAAGATGGAGCTAATTCCCAAAGCTCAGGCACAAACTCAGTTTCAATTACCCCAACTGGAAAATGGACATCTGCTCCTGACTTAGATACTGGTCCAACCGAAAGTAATATTACGACTAAAAATGCCACTATTATCTGGAGCACTAGTCGCTCGGCTGATTCGAAAATTGCCTATGGAACATCGTCCGGTAGCTATGGGGCAGTTGAACCTTCCAGTTCAACCCAAACGACCTCCCATTCTATTCAATTAACTGGCCTAACTCCAGGCACAACCTATTATTACGTCGCAAAATGGACCGATGAGGATGGAAATACAGGCTCCTCATCAGAAAAGAACTTTCAAACCGCTCCAGCGCCAACTGTTCAAGATGTCTCAGCCACTAATGTGGGCTTAGATTCGGCAATTATTAATTTCACCTCGGTAGGCGCTTCCTCAGTTAAAATTTATTATGGAACAACAGTTGCCTTTGGAGCAGTCAAAGAGATCTCAACCTCAATAGCCTCAACAGCTTATACCGCTCAATTAATAGGCTTGGCTGATGGCACAAAATATTATTATAAAATTAACACCTTTGATAGCGATGGCAGTGAATACGATGGTACCGCCTTAGACTTTACAACTTTGCCCAGGCCGAAAATCTCTGGGGTCCGAATTCAACAGGTTAGTAATACCGCTCAAACCGAACTACTCATCTCCTGGACAACTAATACCGAAGTGTCCTCAATCGTGACCTATTATCCCGAAGGCAACCCTGGAGCCTCAAGAGATGAAGTTAATGTCGCCCTCATTAAAGGTCCGCACCAGGTTATTATTAGAAGCTTACTCCCACAAAGCCCGTATTTACTCCAAGTTAAAGGTCGTGATAAGGCCGGCAACGAAGCCTCATCTGATATCCAAAAACTAACCACGGCGACAGACACCCGACCTCCTCAAATTTCAAGTTTAGATGTTGAAGGTTCAAATGTTCCAGCAGTCAGTTCAAACGGTCAAGAATCAATGGCTCAACTCGTTGTATCATGGAATACAGATGAACCAGCCACCTCTCAAGTTGAATTTGGTGAGGGAACAGGAACGACTTATTCTCAAAAAACTCAGGAGGATAGTAACCTGACTCTAAATCACTTAGTTATTATCTCGGGCCTAACACCGTCTAAGGTTTACCATCTTCGCGCGATCTCTAAAGATAAAGCCACCAACCTCGGCAATTCGATCGATACAGTTATGATTACACCAAAAGTCACCGCTAACGCGCTCGATCTGGTTATTTCAAATCTTCAACAAGCTTTTGGATTCCTAGGAGGGCTTAAATAATGGCTACCCCAATTTTGGAAGTTAGACACTTAATTAAATCATTCCATGTTGGAGCTCAAGACGTTCAAATATTGAAAGATCTATCTTTTCAAATTGAACCTCAGGACTTTGCGATCATCTTTGGACCATCGGGTTGCGGAAAATCAACACTTTTGCATACCCTTTTAGGCCTAGAAGCTCCAAGCAGTGGGGAAGTATTGATGTTAGATCAAAATCTTTATAATGGTACGACAGAGGATGATCGCAGCGAATTCCGAAAAAGACACGTCGGAATGATTTATCAGCAGCCTAATTGGATTAAAGCTTTAACCGTCATTGAAAATGTGGCTTTTCCATTATCCCTTTTGGGGATGAATAAGATTGAAGCCATCGAAAAGGCTGGACAACTTCTTCAGACTATTGGGATGGCTAATTGGGCAAGCTATATTCCAACTGAGCTCTCCGGCGGACAGCAACAAAAGATCGCTTTAGCCAGGGGACTAATTACCAATCCCGATATTTTAGTGGCCGATGAACCAACCGGAAATTTAGATTACGAATCTGGTCAAGAGTTGATGCAGCTGCTCGGCAACCTTAGTACGGAAGGCAAGACAATTGTGATGGTTACTCACGATCTTGGCTACCTAACTTTTGCTAAAACCGCTATTCAGATGTTTGATGGCAATATTAAAGGCATTTACCACGGTGCCGAAAAAGAAAAGATCTCACGCGAAGTTAAAATTAAAGGACAATCTTAATGAAACCAGATAAAGCTATTCCCGAAAAGGTCGAAGACCAAACGATTGACCAAGCTCCTGAAAAAACTTCGGATAAAACTACCGTCCAGGCTCCCGATCTACCGATTCAGAAACCCTCAGATCAACCAGATCATCCGAGTAGCATAGAAGAGAAAGAAGTTGAGGTTCCGACTACCAGCCCTTTTAATAAAATCGAGACATCTCTCAATCCGGTCAAAACCTCTAAGCATTTTATTTCGCGGATTTTGCCATTTTTAAAGAATAGTAGTCTAGCTATTTTCCATTTTTTAATCTTCCTTTTCTCTAAAAAAGGCTTAATAACTACGAAAAATAAAGCTATTAATTTAACGACTTTTATGCTGATTCTAAGCTTGTATATTTTTAATACTCTTTTAGTCCATTATATTTTTGGATCGAGACTTTTTCCGCGAAAAATCTCAGACAAGCTCCAGCCCGCCTTTTCCAGATTTTATATCAAAGCTATTAAGCTGCTGGATAAGCAAGTTGATACCATCTCTCGAATCGATTTAATCGAGCTGTCACTTCGTAATATGGAATCTAAAAAAACCAGAACGATTGTGACGATCGGTGGTATGGCTATCGGAATTGGAGCAATTGTCTTTTTAGTCTCGGTTGGTTATGGTCTTCAACAATTAGTTATTTCTCGGGTTGCCAGACTTGATGAGATGAAACAAGCTGATGTTTATCCTCAAACGGGTGGAACGGTCAAGCTAACCGATAAATCATTATCTGATTTTAAAGATATTGAGAATGTTGAACTAGCCTTACCACTCATCTCGGTAGTTGGACGAGTTAATTACCAAGATTCTTTGTCCGATATGGCAGTTTATGGAGTCACAGCCGATTATTTAAAACAATCAGCCATTAAACCAGTTCAAGGTAAGATCTTTGATAGTAACGATATTGCCATGTCTGTTTCACCTACCGGTGGAGAAGTCGCTGGCGCTGAAACAACGATAGATCAACTAAACTTTAGCAAAACATCAGTGCCAACACCCGGGGCCCAAGACAACACCAATTTTCAGTTTACGATTCAAGCTAATAAATGGATTAGAGTTCGATCTGGATCAAGTGCCCAGTCACAGCTTTTAGGTTATACCAAAAACGTCGGTGGATCTCAAAGTGGCCAACAAGTTTTAGGGGCAAGTTATCCAGATACCTCTTCAGGTCAAGCTAAAAAAGACTCGACAGGCGAATGGCAAGGCCAATGGATTACAACCGAAGTCTTGCTTTGGAAACAAGAGGACTGCGATAAAACCAATCCTGACTGTGTTGACGGCAAGTACATAATTTTGAGAGATAAAGATGGCTCCCAGGTTAAAAAAACTGGTTACTTTGCTGAAGTTAATATTGATATAAACCAAAGCCCCACTCTTAAACAAGCTAGTGTCTTAGGTGTTTCCACCAGTGCCGAATTGGCTAATTCAGGATCAACACTCGAGACCCAACCATCGGATGCCTCAGGGTCTGGTTCCTTAGGCTTTGTTAATATCGCCTCAGAATCCGCCGCCACAACAGATAACAAAGTTAAAACGGTGGCACTGGCGTCAAATACCAAGAAAGAAGCGATCGTCAATGAATCCATGTTAAAGATTCTAGGATTAAAAGATACTGAAGCGGTTGGAAAAACCTTTAATGTATCTTTTGTAGTGGTGGGGGATTTACTATCTGATAATAAAGATCGGGTCGAATCAAGTCCAACCGCGTACACAATCATTGGGGTCACCATTGATGATAAAACTCCAGTTTTTTATGTTCCATTTATTGATTTGCGACAACTCGGGGTCGTCAATTATTCACAAATCAAAGTTGTCGCTAAAAATCCAGCTAGTCTTAGTAAAGTTCGTCAACAGATTGAAGCCCGAGGCTATTTAACAAGGTCTGTAGCCGATACGGTTTCCCAAATAAACTCGCTATTTGCAACTGTTCGAGCAGTTCTAGCTTTACTAGGTACGGTAGCACTGGCAGTGGCGGCTTTAGGTATGTTTAATACTTTAACAGTTTCCCTACTTGAGCGAACTCATGAGGTCGGTCTGATGAAAGCCATGGGCATGAAATCAACAGAGATTAGAGAGTTATTCTTAACTGAATCGATGTTAATGGGGCTATTTGGAGGTTTACTGGGCATCCTTTTGGGCTTTTTGGCGGGTAAAGCAGTTAGTTTACTTTTATCGATCTTTGCGATTGGTAAAGGCTTGGGTTGGATTGACATTGCCTATATTCCGATCCAATTCTTACTACTGGTAGTCGGATTATCCTTAGTTGTCGGAGTCTTAACTGGCTTCTATCCAGCCAGACGAGCCACCAAGATCTCCGCTTTGAATGCGCTTCGGTATGAGTAAACTCTTTTTTAATAACCAAACTTTAGGATATAAGCTTAAATAGAGGTTGACACTAGCTTAGAAGATACATTAAATTCATTATTAATTTAATAAAGATAATGAAACAATCACTGAGTTTATTAATTAATTTTGTAAAAAGATGTTTAAGAGTTAATACGTTTGTTCTTACAAAAGAGTTTCAAGAGAGTCTAAATATACTTGAAAATACATCTCAAAATGTATTTTTAACAGGTAAAGCCGGAACAGGCAAGTCAACATTAATTAAATACTTCCGTGCTCATTCTAAAAAATCTATGGTGATTGTTGCTCCCACAGGTATTTCAGCATTTCATATTGGAGGACAAACAATTCACTCTTTCTTTAAATTTCCCCCACATATCATTGATAAAAAGGCAATCAGTGATCGTATTGACTCAAGGATTTATGCTGACATTGATACGCTAGTTATAGACGAAATATCTATGGTTCGAGCTGACGTTTTAGATGGAATTGATTTATTTTTACGTAAGTACGGAAGAAATAGGAATTTACCTTTTGGGGGTACTCAGGTAGTACTGGTTGGAGATCTTTACCAACTTCCGCCTGTTGTTACAGACAAAGAAGCACAGATTTTCCATAAATTATATGAAACTCCTTATTTTTTTAATTCTAATGTTTTCAAATTAGCAAACTTTAGAATTATTGAGCTAACAACTATTTTTAGGCAAAAACAAGATCACTTTACTGAGATATTAAACAAAATCAGAGTTGGACAGGCAGACAATGAAACATTAAATCCAATCAATGATCGTGTAAGTAGCAAAAACTCAAATAGTCATATTATCCTAACCACAACAAATAGCGTTGCCGATGGAATAAATGAATCTAAGTTAGAATCTATAAATAAGAAAACTTTTACCTATACAGCTACAGTAGAGGGGAATTTTCCAAGTGAAGAAAGGAATTTACCCGTACAATTTAACTTGCAGTTGAAAAAAGGCGCCCGAGTCATGTTTGTAAAAAATGATAGAGGAGGGAGATGGATTAATGGAACTTTAGGTTGGATTTCTGACTTATATCCAGATAAAATTAAAGTTAGTATATCCGATGATAATAAGTCAGCCACAGTAAATGTTCCAATTGAAGAATGGGAAAATATTAAATACGAATATGATGACGAGACTCAAGAGATTAAAACAATAGTTGTTGGGAAATTAAAGCAATATCCGCTCCGACTTGCTTGGGCCGTGACAATTCACAAAAGCCAAGGAATGACTTTCTCTAAAGTTAAAGTTGATTTTACAAAATCACCTTTTGCTCATGGTCAAACATACGTAGCCCTAAGTAGATGTCGAACTCTAGAAGGTTTGTTATTAACAAAAAAAATTTGGCTTAATGATATCTTGATAGATCCAGAGATAACTGAGTTCCACAATGCATTTGTCAGCAAACAAGCTACCAGCACAGAACCTTTATAGAGTATAGCAGAAAAGATAATTTAAAGACGGTTCTATCTAGCGTGCACCATCTGGGACGAGCCGAAGGTCCTTTGGGATTCGAATCTATCTAACTGTGTCAATTGAGCCTAAAGAGAAAAGCAAAAATGCATAAAAATGTCATATAATCTAACCATCATTCATGCAAATATATGCTCATTGCTTAACAGCTTGAGGAGTGATTTAATAGTATAGGATGGGTAAATTGAAATTTCGCATGAATCCCAATTTAAATAAGCTTTTTTCAAATTATAATAAAACAAGTAAAACTTATACTTTAATTGCTGGTTTAGGAATACTACTTTTTCTTATTGTAGCTACTAGTGTTAGTTTTAAAAGTCCACTATTCAAGAATCTTTACCCGAAAAAATTATCTCACGCCTCCACTCCATTTCCAACTTTAAGCTATAAATTTAAATGGGGGACTGATATTAATCCGCTAGCTGTCTCATATCAGATGGCCGATTACGATGCGAAGCGAAACCAGGTCCTATATTATCCCTATGGAACAGCCGTTAGCTCAGCAGTAAAGGAAACCCCAGGTATTCTGTTAAGTTATCAGGTTAGTTCTAATTCGGCAGATTTTACTAAAAATAGCTCCTGGCTTGCCCCAGATTTAACTCAACTGGTAAGTCCAACCGCAGTCGGATTTGGAGGAGGGTTTTTAGATGATCAAGATAACTTTTCATATTTACCCCCATTTCGTATCTACAACAACGGGATACTTAGCGCAAATGGGACAACAGTAAAGATTGATTTAAGTAAATCACTTGCTTCAAGTAGTGCCTACGAAACATTTGATGTCTCCACCCTAACAGATCCGATAACCCATGCCCGAATTTCAAATTATGGCAGTTTTGCTGGAGTGTTTGCTAATGGGTATGCTTATTATGCTCCGCTAGAAGATCCTACTAATGGGAACTTTCATGGTGTTTTTCTTCGCTATAACTCCTCACAGCCCTTTAGCGCAGCCAGTTCATGGCAATTTTACGACACCTCCCTAAACGTTGCCCCTCAAGCGGCTGGAATGCAATCGATGGCTTTTAGTAACCCGTACGTATACTTAATCCCATTTCAAAATGGGAAATACGCATCCCCATCCGCATCCCCATCCCCATCCGGACAAACTGGATCAGGTGTTTTAGTTAGATATGATACAACCAAAGATTTTAAAACTAGCAGTTCATATCAAACATTTGATCTGACCAATTTAACCACAGTCTTTCCGAGTATACCCGCTAGTCAATTAAAGGGCTTTACCGGAGGAATAGTCGTAAATAATAAGCTTATATTAATTCCTTGGGGATATGGAGTTCTTGCCAATGTCCAGAGCAATACCACTACAAACATAGCCTTAGAATTCGATACTACACATAGTAATTTAAGTGATCCTACAGCCTGGCAAGCCATGGATTTAACAACAGTTGATCCGAACGCAGGCGGATATCAGTTTGGGTGGCTTGATAAAGATGGTTTTGTCTTTTTCACTCCAACTTTCAACTATAATCCATCGGTTAACCGAGCACCCCCCTTAATCGCTTGGAACAGTAGTCTACCTTTTAATGACCCAGCTTCCTGGAAATCCTATGGCTATTTACCCCAAAGTGTCTGGTCAACCGGAGCAGCTTATGATCCAAATACTAATACAGCTTGGTTATCTCCTTTTGGACAAGCCGCGGCTGTAGGCTCAGCCGGGATGATTCAGATTAGTGAAACATCTAATGTAGTAGCCAGTACCGCCACCATGTCTTTATCCACAACTGCGACTCAGCCGATAGCAGCTCTGACCAGTTTTAACGTACCCATAAAAGTCAGAACCGATACGGACTCCTCTAACTTGTTTACAGCCAAACTGACCTTCCCAGCTAACAAGCTTCAAGTCTCTGCAATTAGTACAACTGGTAGCTTTGTTACAAGTTGGGTTGATACTTCCTTTGATAATATCAATGGCACGATCTCAATTATTGGTGGGGTAGCTAATCCTGGATATAAAACGGCTGGAACGGATTCCCTAATGGCGACTATTCACTTTACCTCTAAAACTACCGGAGGAACTGCAGCGATTGCCTTTGATACCAATCCAAATAAATCGGCTGTCTATAGAAATTCTGACAATACTAATATATTGACCTCAACTACACCTTTATCTCTAACTCTTGCTTCTGGAGCAAGTCCAAGTCCAAGTCCAAGTCCAAGTCCAAGTCCAAGTCCCACTATAGCTCCAACAGCCTCACCAAGTCCTTCTCCTTCCAGTCGACCTACGGCTAGTCCAACAGCTACTGCCACACCAATACCGACAGCCAGTCCAACAGCGACACCCACTGCTTCCCCTAGTCCTACTCCTGTTCCGGTAGCTTGTAGTTTAACTTCTGGCTCTTGGTCGGCTTCTTCTAACCCTGTCTCATCTGGTACTACTGTTAACTTAACCGTTAACAGTACCGGTAGCTGTAATGGTAAAACTCTATCTTTTGTTGTTTCACAAGATAATGGTATCTTACCCGCCGGTTCTGTCTCTTCTAACCCTCTGAATGCTATATTCGCTGGTAATACTGCCTCTGCTACTTGGGTCTCTGAATATCAACCCGATGGTCCTTTTGGTCTCTTTGATCCTCCAGAATACTTCTTTACCGCCACCTTAACGCCCACTACAACTGGTTCGTCTTCCATTAACTCTTCCTCCCCTGAACTTCAGGTTACAAACTCTGGGGGACCAAATCCGACCCCTCTGCCCTCTAACACCGGTCCTGGAGATGGTAACCTCGATGGTCTTGTTAACTTGAGCGATCTCTCAGTTCTACTTTCCAACTTTACTAAGCTATCCACTCAACCTGACTTCCCATCTAACTTAGATACTAACCATGACGGTATCATTAACTCTCTCGACTTTGCTCAAGAAATCTCCTTACTTAGAGCTAATGGTAGTATCTAATCTTTCATCCTGAATACAAAGCTTAATATTTTTCTTGAAGTTGAGTTATCCGAGCCGAACCTGAAGTTTGTCCAGCTCCATAAGGAGCAAACCACGCTGTATTAGTATTTGGATCATAAGCTGCTCCAGTTGACCAAATACTAACCGGATTATTATATGAGGTCCAAGATGAGGGACTAGAGAAAGGTAAATGACTATTCCAAACAATAAAAGGCGGTGCCTTTTCGATAGTCGAATTACGCGTTGGAACGAAAAAGACAAAACCATCTTTATCAAGCCACCCAAACTGATATCCTGAGGCAAGTGGATTAACTTTGGTTAAATCAATAGCTTGCCAAGCAGCTAAATCACTTAAATTAGGATTAGTCGTGTCAAATAGTAAGGCGATACTCGTTGAATGAAGTGAGAACTTAGCTCCGGTAATTGTGTTACTCGACGGGACAAACAATAACGAGTTGCCAACATTGATGCCTCCAGTAAAGCCAGCTAGTTGAGAAGAATCCACAGAGAATTTTTGGGATAAGGTTTTTAAATCAAATACCTGATAAGAGGAGGCGGATTGAAAATCTTTCGTACTGTCATAACGGACTAATTTACTCGCTCCAGTTTGACCCTTTACAAAATTACCATTAATAAAGGGAATTAAATATACAAAGGGAGATTTAAAGGCCATTGATTGCATACCTCCTAAAGAAGTATCCGCCGGAGTAGTGAGATTATTTATGTTATACCATTGCCAGGCAGATTGATCGGAAAATGATTTTAAACTATTGTAACGAACAAATGCTCCGTGCCAATTTCCATCACTGAAGTCAAATGTTGGGGCATAATAAGCGTAGCCATTTCCAAATACCCCAGCAAATGACCCGACCTCTGATATACCTGGCAACGAAGAGATGTCAAAAGATTCATACGCAGATGGATCATTTGGGTTAATGTACTCCTTACTTAAGTTAACTTTAACTGTTTCACCATTACGTGAAGTTTTTCCATTAGTGAATTTTCGAAGAGGTGGCAAATATGCATAGTTCGTTGAACTATCTAAAAAGCCACCCCCAAAGTCGATCGCATTGGGGCCAACAATCTGACTTAAATCTGCAGAACGCCAATTGCTGAGGTCTGTAAAACTACCGTTTCCGGGATGATAACTTAACAATACACCTGAATCAATGTGCATCTTTCCCGTTCCCGACGTGCCGTAGGGATAAAAGAGAACTTGATTATTTTTCGAGTCATAATCTGCCATTTGGTATGAAACGGCTGAGGAGTTAATGCTCGTTCCCCATATATAGTTCAGAGAGATTGTCGGGAAACGAGAAGAAGTATTTTGACTGGGTATTATATTCAAATAAGATACAGCGTTATTAGATTGAGATTTCTGACCCATTCCAAGCTTTTTTTGAAAAATAATGAGAAGCCCCAGTCCGATGATCAGTATTAAACCAATTAGAGCGGGCCATTTAAACCGTTTTACCGATGAAATTGAACTCAAAGTCGAGACTCTTTTAGCTTTCATCGACCAAGCTATACTGACAATTAGCAATATTATAAAAAGAATTAACGGCAATAATAGATGGTGCACCCGTAAGTAACCATACATTATTTAATTATATATCATTAGGATTAATTATATGGTCTTGTGCACCATCTGGGAAGAGCCGAAGGTCCTTTAGGATCCGAACCTATCTAACTGTATCTATTGACCCGAGAGAGAAAGCATACCTTCTTGCTGCAATCTCCAAATTCAAAATGGAAGGTAAAATATGATTAAATATTACTTCACTAGCTTCTTATATCTTATAGCTGATCCTTCTGCAATTCTTTCAACTCTTTTGAGATTTAATAACTTGTTTAGTACTTGATTAACCGTAGGTCTGGCAACACCAGCGTTCCGAGCAATCTCTTGAGGAGTGGCTTCATTTACACTTTGTAAGTATTCCCATACTGCAAGTTGTTTTGGTGAAAGTATAGATTCTATATTTTCAGACGTTAATAAATTAACTGCAATTTCTGATTGTTTTAATATTATAGTTAAAAAGAAGTTGAGCCAGTCAGTTATGTTTTCATTCTCAGTTTTAAATGTCTTTTGACTTTTACGTAATGCTAAATAATAATCAGGTTTATTATCTTCAATCAGCTTTTCATGAGAAACATACGGTGCATACAAATATCCAAGTTGGAGTAAATGCAAATTTGTTACGACACGAGATAGTCTGCCATTGCCATCTTGGAAAGGATGAATATTAAGAAATTCTACAATAAAATTACCAATGATCAGAAGAGGATGATATCGTTTTACGTCTAAAGCATTTTTTGTCCACTCTACCAATTCGGTCATCTCTTTTGGGGTTAAATATGCAGGCGCGGTATCGAACAAAACACCAATAGATTTTCCTGCTGCATCTATCATTTCAACTTTATTTTCGCTCGTTTTATAATTACCTCTATGTAAAGTATCTTTATCGACATATTTTAGTAACTCCTTGTGAAAATGCTTAATTAAAGCCTCACCAAAATGGAGGTCTTCATAACTATTAAATACATTCTGCAATAGTTCATAATAGCCTTTGACTTCTTGTTCATCTCTATTACTGAAATTTTGAATAGAGATGCCTCGGAGCATTTTTTCGATGTCTTCATCAGACATTTTTGCTCCTTCAATACGAGTAGACGCCCCAGTAGAGGTAATCAAAACAGATAGTTTTAATCTTCCAAGGGCTTGGGGACTTAAGCCAGAACTCCCAATCCAACGGCCTTTATACTCTTCAATCTTGCTTATTTTCCCCCAAATCTCCTGAGATACTTCTGTCAATCTATGATCAAATTTATTCATAAATACTCCTTATATAGGTAGTATATAAGATTATATAAGGTTATATAAGGGAAATCAAGAGCTTTATTCCTTTAGGTTCGATCGAACTAATTGAAGACACCACTTCGTGGCTAAAAAAGAGCTGTGCCGGGGACAGGACTTGAACCTGCACGTCCTTGCGGACATAGCCACCTCAAGGCTACGAGTCTACCAGTTCCACCACCCCGGCTTGTCTGGCTATTATACCTAAACTTGCTTTAATTTTTAACCTCTTTCTTTTTAAGCAAACTAAATCTTTCTTATAATAGATTTTCTTTAATAAAATTAAAGAGGCATTTTTTGCATACGTCAAGCTAAATACCTTATTTTTATAAAGAATATGACCATTTACTCCATAAAGAAATGCGATTTGATCCTTTATCCATTCCAAATGAGCTCTACTTGCTGAGACAAAACCAGTATATAACATAAAACTATTTTTCCATCTCTTATCAAAATACGAATAAGTAAAACCGTCGCCGTCCAAAGAGCCCCTCAAAAAATCTATAAAATATTCTTGAGGAATTTTTATACAACCAATTGTTTTACTTTTATTTGGAGTTAATCCTATACTAATTAAAAATTTATAAAAGCTAACACTTCCAAATTGAATTTGATAATATAGCTTATTGTTAAAATGACCGCTTTTTTTCGTTCCTATTGTATTATTGATATTTAAAATCTTTGCAAAATTACTTAACTGATCTATATCTTTAGATGTTAGATTAATATGTCGGCCATCGTTTGATAAACATCCATCAGAAGTAATTAAGCCCACAGCATAAGCTAAATCTTCATTCCATACTATGGAAATATCATTTGCCACAGGCTCACTTTACCATAAATAACCCGAATAAGCAATAAATCCGCAAAAATAGTATCTAAGAGAGGTTTGAACCTCCACCCTCTTGCTAGGACAGCGACTAGAATGCTGCGTGTATACCATTTCACCGCGTCCGAATGTTGGCTATTATATTGTGCCCTGGGGGAGATTCGAACTCCCACGCCACTTCTGACACTAACTTCTGAGGCTAGCCTGTCTACCGTTCCAGCACCAGGGCGTTTTCGGCAACTGTCGATTATTTTACCTTAAATTAAACAGTTTTGCAGTTTTAGGTTGAGTATGATAACTTAGCCTCTCCTATGGCACGCTTTATCGAGAAAGAATACCCTTATAAAATAAACACGGTTTCTATGGGAGGAGGGACCGGACATTACGGTCATATTGTCGGGTTTAGTGAGTTCAATGATCCGGATTGCATGACTGCCGTTACAACGATTACTGATATTGGAGGCAGTACCGGGCGACTAATTAAAGATTTCCAAGGCAAACTATTGCCGATGGGGGATCCTAGAAGATGTCTGTTGGCTTTTGCACCTGCCGAGATTCGAGAAGAGATGATCGATTGGTTTAATTATCGTTTTCCAAGTCATCTTAAGCGCTGGCAAGAACATAATCTCTTAAATTTAAATCTAGCGGCTTTTGAAGAGATGGCTAACAATGACTTTGAAGAAGGTATTAGTAAGTTTCAACGAATTTTGCGCATTCCAGGTCACATTTTACCCGTTAGCCATGATCGAAATATTAAACTTGCGGCATTATTAACTAACAAACGACGAGTTATCGGTGAAGATAAAATTGATACCAGGTTTAAGAAAAAAAGCTACCAACCTAAAATTAAGATTGACGATCTATATTTAACCTCTCCGGCAACTGCTAATCCAAGTGTTTTAGCAGCGATCGAACAAGCTGACGTCCTCATCTTTCCACCAGGTGATCTTTATACAAGCACCTTGCCACATTTGCTAGTCAAGGGAATCCCTGAGGCTATCCAAAAATCTAAGGCATTTAAGATCTATATTGGTAATCTGATGACCTAGCCAGGGGAAACGGATGGATTTGCAGCCTCAGATTGCTTAAAAGAAATTATAAGATATTTAGGTGAGCCACTTGATCCTAAACGGCCACTGATTGATGCTGTTTTACTTAACCAAAACTCGCTACCGGATGAAGCTCTAAAACATTATGAACGCTACAGTCAGCTGCCCATGGTAGCCGATCGAGAACGCTGTATCCAACTACTGCCAAATACCAATCCAGATAATGTTAAAACTTTACCACTGGCTCATTACACTCCAGACCCCCGACTGTTGCGTCATGATCCTAAACTCTTAGCTCTGGCTATCTTACAACAAGTTCAACACCTTCAGGTTGCTTAATTCGCATTTTTTATGCCTCTGAGCTTGACTTCCCAACGATTATAGGCTATAATCTGCAGCCATAACTATGTGATGCCTTCATCTCATGGTTCTATGAAGCAGAAGTTACTACTAATTTCTCTCCTGCTTATTCTACCGTTTGTTTTAGCTTCAAAAGCTTATGCGGCAGACAATAGTATGGGCCAAAATGTCCAAATGTCGATCCAGGCTGGACAGCTTGATAACAGGGCTATTATCCTTCACGACTACTTTGCTAAATATAATTCACCCCTTCAAGACCAAGCTCAAAACTTTATTGATGCGGCCGATAAATATAACGTTGACTGGAAGCTAGTTCCAGCTATCGCCGGTGCCGAATCAACCTTTGGTAAGCAAATCCCCGGCGGATTTAACGGCTGGGGTTGGGGAGTTTATGGAGATCAAGCTTTATACTTTAAATCTTGGAAAGATGGTATTTATACCGTCACCCAAGGCATTCGAGAAAAGTATTTAAATAAAGGTTTAACTACTCCGTTTGAGATGAACCATGTTTATGCAGCCTCACCATACTGGGGAGGACATGTCGCCTACTTTGTTAATGATATCCAAACCTTTGCTAAAGCTTATCCAACCGAGCAGATCGCAAGCTTAGCTAATCCCACCTCAAACTTAAAAATGGCTGGAACCTCAGCTCAAGTAACATCACTAGCACTTAATCAATAAGATTGGTAAAATTGGCCAGTGATACGACTTTTATTCGCAATTTGGCTCGGTAAATTAATTCATTTTTCCACAAGGTTGCTCAAACAAGGTGGCGGTAGCGCCGCTCCAGGCTACTACGCTTTAAAGATCGATCCAAAACTAGTGGCAAAGTTAGCTCCGAAGATCCCTCAAAACATAATTATCACTGGTACCAACGGTAAAACGACAACCGCCCGATTGCTTAACCATTTACTCACCTCACAAAATTTAACCATCATTCGAAATACCACCGGCTCAAATTTAGAGCGGGGAGTAGCCTCAACCTTAATTAGTAATTCTAGCTTGTTCGGTCAAATTAAAGCCAAAATTGGTATTTGGGAAGCGGATGAAGCCGCTTTTAACAAACTTGTTTCCCAAATTAAACCTCAAAAAATTATCTTTTTAAACGCCCTCCGTGATCAACTTGATCGCTATGGTGAAGTCGATAGCGTCGTAAAAAATTGGCAAGCTAGTTTAGCCAAGGTCACCTGGAAACCTCAGCTTTTTGTAAATGGCAACGATGGCAATTTAATACCGCTTTTAAAACTTAAAAATGTGACAAGCCAACTGTTCGAAGTAGTAGGTCATAACCTTAAATATGAAAAGGCTAATCCAAGTTCAAAGTCAACTAAATTTCAGGCCGCAGTCACTAAAAATCTGGGCTTAAAAGGCAACCAGATCAAAGTCACTTATCCCGGTGGGACTGTCGATCTAATACTGCCACTACCAGGCATCTACCAACTCTACGATTTCTTAGCCGCCTTTGTTATTTACCACGATCTAAAATTACCGGTGGCCAGCATTAATAAAGCCTTGACCAGCTTCTCGCCAGCCTTCGGCCGAGTTGAGCAGATTAACTTAGGCTCTACCCCCAGCTTTATCTGCTTAATTAAAAACCCGACCGGGGGCACGGCCGTTTTTGAGATGATTGAGCCGGAAGTTAAAAAAGGCGACCATCTTTTACTCGCTTTAAATGATAACTTTGCTGATGGAACTGACGTGTCTTGGATCTGGGATGCGGAGTTTGAGAGTTTAGGCTTAAATAAGTTTGACAAGATTATCGTTTCAGGCCAACGAGCTGAAGATCTAGCTGTCAGGCTTAAATATGCCGAGGTGCCAGCTCAAAAGATCCTAGTTATAAATGATTTAGAAAAAGCTTTAAACCTGTCTCGAAAAACAGCCCGAAGGCTTTTTATTCTACCAACTTATACAGCTTTACTCAATTTACAAAAGATGCTGGTTAAAAATAGTTTAAAGCCGAAAGATTGGGCGGAGATTTAATGAAACAACTAACTCTGACTCTCGGACATTTATATGGCTCGCTGATGAACGTTTATGGAGACAACGGTAATATCCTAGCTTTAGAGAAGCGATCCGCCTGGCGAGGCATTAAATTAATCGTTAAAGAAGTTTCGATCGGAGATAAGATTAAGCCCAACCAGTTTGATCTATTTTTCTTTGGAGGGGGACAGGATCAATCCCAGCAGATCATCGGTAAAGATCTCACCAGTTCTTTGAAAGGTCAGACATTAATTGACGAGATTAAAAGGGGAGTTCCGCTACTGGCAGTCTGTGGTGGTTACCAGCTTCTAGGAGAGTACTATAGGCCTCAAAATGGCCCTAAAATCGGTGGTCTCGGGCTTTTGCCAGTATTTACCAATGCTAGCCTTGAGCGGATGATTGGGAACCTGGTTATTTCCAGCCAATTTGGCGATCTTGTTGGCTTTGAAAACCACTCTGGCAAAACTTATCTAAAGAAGTCCGCCATTCCGCTTGGGACAGTTCAAACCGGTTTTGGTAATAATGGTGAAGATCAGACTGAAGGTTGTATTTATGAGAATGCCATTGGCTGCTATATGCATGGCTCCCTCCTACCAAAAAATCCCAAACTGGCTGATTGGCTATTATCCAAGGCGTTAGAAGTTAAATATGCGGAAAGCATTGCCCTCGAGCCGTTAGACGATTCGATTGAGAACCAGGCTCATGATGCAGCCATTCAAAAATTCAAACTCACTAAAAATTGACATTTGTCAATTGAAATTTAATCACCTACACTTTTTAGTAGATGACCGAAGCTCTCTCAGATCGCCTCCATGAAAAGTGTGGCATAGTTGGAGTAATTACTAAACAGGAAAACGCAGCTCAAATAGCTTTAATAGGACTTAAAGCTTCTCAGAATAGAGGACAAGACGCGGCCGGAATAGCTTGGGAAGAGTTTAACAAGCTTCATGTCCAAACTGGTTCCGGCCGAGCTGATGGAGTTTTTCCAGGTGAGCCTTTTTCTAGTGTCTGTTCGCATATAGCTTCAGGTCAAGTTCGTTACGCCACCTCAGGAGCGATCGTTAATAGCTTAAATCAACCTTTTTTGACACCAGAAGCTGGTTTTGCCATGGGTCATAACGGTAACTTGCCGGATGTAGACAAGTTACTGAGATTTTTATCACCTTACTTCAGCCAAGCCCATCTAGACAGTCGGAACGATTCTGGTCTGATGTACGACCGAACCTACGTTGAGCTGATGGGTGGGCATTCATTTCCAAGTGCTGTTGAAAAAGCTTATTTCGATTTTCAAGGTGCATTTTCAAATATTTTCATGAATACCGAGATGCTAATCGCTTATCGGGATTGGTGTGGAATTAGGCCAGTATCAATTGGCAGACTACCGAATGGGAATGGTTATGCGATCGCTTCAGAAACTTACGCACTCGATCAGATAGGCGCCAAATATTTAGATGACGTCAAACCAGGCGAGATGGTGATCGCCACAGCCGATCAATTGGTCAGAAAACAACTTCGGCCAGGCAGATTGGAGCTTTGTAGTATGGAACCTATTTACTTTGCTAAACCAGGAAGCCGGTTATTGGGTCGATTAGTTGAAGATATCCGGAAAGATTATGGGGCTTACTTAGCATATGATCATCCTTTTAAAAC
>JBEPVZ010000002.1:0-93590 GCA_041690695.1 Candidatus Daviesbacteria bacterium
GTATCGTACCATTGCCAGATCTCAGGTGTAGAGGCATGTATCTCTAACTGAGAATTATAAGCAGGGGTTAAGATAATGCTATCCGGGGCGGTCTTTTGATTAAGAAAACTTAAACCATCTAATTCCTTTTGATTAACTTGGGCTAAGGGTGGGTTTTTGTAAAAGCTATTAAGTAGTCCGTATTGAGTAGGGAATATAAATAAGATGATTATCCCCGAAATAATAAATTCTGCGACTAGCCAACGGATTTTTTGAGTAGTACGACTAATAACAACTCCAGCCCAAATACCGGTTATAAGCAAAAGATATTGTAAAAATTGGATAGTATTAGTTGCGACCCCTTTTTGAAGAAAGAGTAGTGGTAAAACTAACGAGATTAAACAAATCAGAATTAAAAGTAGGCTAAGGTTATCTTTAAGATTTTTGATAGGATGTCTAAGCGGGTAAATTAGACCAATCGCTCGTAGCCATAAGTTTCCGAAGAAGAAGATTAAAAATCCGATAGATTCAAGCCAGATAACTCTTTTCCAATTATGATCAGCAATATAAGTTTGGCGACGAAGTTCTAAATCTAGCCAATTTAATTTATCTTGAGCCACAATCATTGTGCGGATGTACCACCATGGTTGCCAAATTAAAAATGAAGATGAATTTTGGGTGTTTGGTAAATAAAATAGCGCTGATAAAATTCCGCTTGGTATTAGTAGAAAAAGCAAATCAAATTTATGTCGAAAGATTATTTGAGTCAAACAAACGATTCCTAAAGCCCCAAGAAGAACAATGCCTGCGTAAACTTTAAATTCAACTAAAGATCCAGCCAAAAGACTCAATGTTAATAAACTAAGTTTATGATTTTTGGTAGTTTGTTGAGTTGTTATTGAGAATAAATACAAAAAAGCCAGTAAAACTACAAATGCAACTATTTGAGGAGGATTACCGATTGAACTTTGGATCTGTGAGGCCCAAAACATGCTTTCTCCGGCAATATTATGATCACGGACTAATGTCACGAGGAAACCCAGACTTCCACAAAAATAAGTCATAATCATCGCCCACAGACCCGCTCTGAAGGTTTTTCCAATCTTTTCGCCGAGTAAAAATGACAGTCCGCCGATTAAGATTGAAAATAGTAAGGGAAAAAGTCGAAAATAAAGATCTAAACTCGAGATCGAAAAGTACTTATTAAAGAGACTTGGAGCAATATCAGAAAAGAAATGATAATTAACTAGCCTTTGACCGGCCAAGATTGGGTTTTGAAGCGGAAAGCCATTTTTAATCTCATTCATGACCGCAATATGCCATGGACCATCATGACCATGGGCACTCCAAAAAACTAAACTGTTATTAATATATTGCCCACTCGGAGCAATGACCAATAATTGACCTATAACTCCTAAAAGCATGACGCTTAAAAAAACTACTAATTTTGGTTTATTTATAACTATCGATTTTATTTTGGTTCGTTTAATTGAAGAAAAGTTTAGTTTAAGTCCTAAAATTGCTAGTACAAGTGTAATTGGTAAAGTTAATAGATCAAGGTGAATTACTAATAAAATATAAGAGATTACCGTAAAGACGACATAACCTAAGGTTACACTTAATATAATCTTGGCCCAGAAATTAATCTGATTAAAAATCTTGTTAATAATTAATAGTCCTGGTAGGCCAAATAAAACGACGATTAATATAAAAAACAAACTAAATTCGAGAAGAATTTGCATAGCTGATTAAGCTATTATACGTTAGTTTTACTTCTAGTTGTAAAGCCTGTAAGATGGGAAAGATGCTTTCTAAAATATCTATTTCTTTGATATTTTCATGTTGTCTTATAATATTCTTTAGTTATTGGATTGGGACTAATTTACATTTAAAATCGCCTACCCCAATAAGTTTTACAATAGCTGATTTATTTGGTAAACACCTTGAAACACCCTTTATCTTGATGATACTAGCTAGTTTGGGGAGTGTTTTCTTACTTTTTTTCGTAGTTCAAAAACTGTTTGATTCAACTCTGGCAAATTTATCGATATTAATCTTTGGACTTAATCCGTGGACATCTTATGAAAGTGCAAGTAATTCAGTTTATGTCTTATTTACATTTGAGATATTAGCTGTTTTGGGAGCCTTGCTTTTACCGATTAAGAATGTATATCTAAAGAGCCTAATTATCGGGGCGATTAGTTTTATAGCAATAATTTCGAGTTTATGGATGTGGCTAATTATTCCATCTCTAGTTTATTCGGGTTATAGATTGGGTTGGATTAGCTCTAAAGAATTTAAATTCGTTAGCAGCTTGATTGGGCTAGCTCTAATTATTATGTTTATTTTAGGCGTTAAACACGAAAGTTATTTTCTGCGAGTCATTAATCAAAATATTAATCTTTTTCAAAACGCCAAGGTCTTAAATAATATCAATCTATTTCATGATCAATTTAGAATTGGTGGTTATAGAGTGGGAGAAATTATTGAAAATAAATATTTCTACGATACTCAACATCTCTTTTTTCATTTTGCTGAATATTTCTCCCCAGTCATTTATTTTACCAGCCAAGCTAAAATAGATGACTTTTCGTTTAGTCCGCCAATTTATCTGGCACTGATCTTCCCCTTTTTTTATGGGTTAGATCTTTTTTTTACTAAATTTAAAATTAAGTATAAAAAACTACTTTGTATAAATATTATTTTATTGCTGTTACCTGCAACCCTCTCTAATATTCAACCTGATCTAGGTAGATTGTTTCTCATTTTTCCTATAATAACTTTTCTAATATCTTTAGGTTTAAGAGGTTTTTATAAGCTATATCATCAATCTCGATCAGCTAAATTTTTGTTAATTTTATTAGCGAGTTTGTTCTTATTTCAAGTCATTGTGACGATGTCAGATATTGCCAATAGGGAACCAATTAGAATAAAAAACAATGCTTAAACCATCGAAAAATTTAGTTTTTATAACTATATTCATTTTAATTTTTATGTTAGGGACCTTTCTTCGTTTTGTGAACTTTACTAACAACCCAGTCAGCTTGAATATTGACGAGGTGGCTATTGGATATAATGCTTACTCGATTTTAAAAACTGGTCGAGATGAATACGGCCTCTTTTTGCCGCTATCATTTAAGTCGGTTGGGGATTATAAACCGCCAGTCTTAATTTATTTAACTGTTCCATCAATTGCGATTTTTGGTTTGAATGAATTTGGAGTTAGATTTCCGGTCGCTCTCTTGTCTAGCCTAACAATCTTGTTTGGGTACTTTCTCTTTAAACGATTAACTGACAATAAAACAATTGCTCTACTCGCGATGTGTCTACTTGCGATTTCACCATGGGGAATTTATTACGCTCGTTATGCTGATGAAGCAACGGTAGCATTATTTCTAGTGGTAGTTGGAGCTATTTGTTTTTTTAAAATGATTGATAAGCATAGCTTGTCTTGGCAGGTTCTTTCGGCGGTTTTTTTAGGAATCTCAATGTATTGTTACTATACCGAACGACTTTTTGTACCAATACTTTTAGGAATACTATTATTTAGTTATATAAAGCAAAGAAAGCTAACTTTTAAGGGTTGTTTAATCTTTCTAGTTACTTTGGGATTACTAATTAGTCCGCTTATTCTCTCAACTATTTTTGGTCCTGATAAAACACGGGTAGCTACGACATTTATTACCAATGATCCGGAACTACAGCGCCAAGTTTTAACCTCACAAAACCAGATCTTGCCCAATTCATTATTTAGCTTTTTTGATAATAATCTTTTCCTCTCTATTTTTTATGGCATCCGAAAATATTTGTATTATTTTCATCCAGCCTTTCTTTTTTATAACGGACTAAATATGACAATTGATAATAGCTATGGGTTAGGAGTTGTCTACTTATTTGAACTGCCATTTCTGCTAATGGGCGGATATATTCTTATTAGAAAAAAGATTAAATCCAAGTTAATTATTTTGAGCTGGTTATTACTAGGAATTTTACCAGCGGCATTAACTCAAAATGAACAACACTCACTTCGTACGCTAGTGGCATTACCGATCTTTAATTTAATCTCGGCCTTAGGTGGATACGATCTATTTGGGCGGATTAGAAAAATGAAAGTTAATTACCAGCTGGCGATTGGTTCAGGTTTTACGCTGGTCGTTTTTATTCTTTTAGTCCATGCTTATTTTGTTTTTAGTGTTTACTTTAAATATCAAAGGGGAGAAGCCTTTATGGAAGGGACTAAACAAGCCGTTAAATATGCGCTCGATCATAAAGCTGAGTATAATGAGATTGTTTTTGATCCGGTTAGAGGCGTAGATGGTCCAGATATTGTAAGTATTCCCCATATGTATGTTTTGTTTTACTCTCAATATGATCCCTCAATTTATCAAACTGAAATGAAAAGATATGGTACAAATAACCAAGATTTGTACGGCTTTGATAAATTTACAATTCGTCATATTGATTGGCCGACTGATCACTCCAAAACAAAAACCTTATTTATTGGTAGCCCCTGGTCAATACCCTTGCAAGATATTCCTCAAGATCAAATTCTTCAAAAAATTTATCTGACTAATGGCAAACTTGCTTTAATAATTGCCAAATCAGATTAAATGAACTTTTGGTAAATAATGTTTTGCTACTTTTATAGCTAAGGGGTTAAAGGTATATTTAGAAGTATTCCAAATTTCTATGATAATAAAGTTACTTAAAAATAATAAAAAATTACTGATATTAATTGTCCTATTTGTGGCGCTAGTCTTTAGACTTGCCATAATAAGTTATGCGACTCATCCTGATATCTTTTCGTTCGCGAGTTGGGGGAAATGGATTTATGATTATGGTACAAAAGGTTTTTATGAGAATAATGTTTGGGTTTATGAATGGCCGAATCTGCCACCACTATTAAATTTAATTTTTGTGGGTATGAGATGGTTTTATTTGTTTAGTTTGAAAACTGTTCATCTATTTGATTATTATCTTATACCATCATTTATTAGCTATAACTTGCCAGGGTGGAAAGACTGGGTGAGCTGGTACGGCGAAACTAATTATTATCCATATACCTTTCTTCCAAATGGCTATATTATCTGCCTAAAACTAGTTGGGGTTATTTCTGATCTACTAATTGGCTGGCTTGCCTTTAAGGTGGCCATTAAACACCTTAGTTATAAAAGCAGTTTAATATTAGCCAGTCTTTTTGTATTACTCCCTTTTAGCTGGTATTTAAGTACCTTATGGGGACAATATGAATCACTTGTCGCCTTATTCTTAATTGGAGGGATTCTTTTATTAATCAAGAGATCCTTTTTATTATCCGTACTCTTTATAGCAATTAGTATAAGTATTAAACCAACCAGTGGAGTCTATTTACCTGTTTATCTGGTCTATTTCTTTAGCCTTCGGCCTAAAATATCAACCTTTTTAATCTCAATCTTTTTAGTCATCATTTTGATAATTACTACGGTGGCACCGTTTGCAAATAAGGACTTATTTACCTACCTTTATAATGATATTTATCCAAAAGTTTTTTCAGAGTATAGATTTAGAATTACAGATCATGCTTTTAATTTTTGGAGTATTTTTTATCCATCTGGGGTTTGGTTATCTTCAAAGAATATATTGTTTTTACCGGCTTCAACGTGGAGTCTTTTCGTATTTGTTGGATTAATAATTTGGTCAAGTTTAATAGTTATTAAGGGGAATATTAAAAATGTACTTAAAGGCTTTTATTTAATGGGCGGTGGAAGTTACCTCTTTATGACTGGTATGCATGATCGATACTTTTTCAGTGCGGTGGCTCTTTTAGGTTTTTTAACTATTTTTTATTCAAAATTACTTAAATATTGGATTTTGACAACTTTGTTGTTCTTTTTTAACTTACTTTATTCATGGGGCTACCCGATTTTTACTCCTGGTCAGGTTTGGGATAATAGTCTTGTCATCCAAATTTCAAGTATTGGTCAAGTGGTCTTATTTATTATCTGTTTGTATGAGTTAGGTTTATTGTATAAAATAAGAAGAGGATAAAATTATGGCACAAAACAAGATCACAGTCGTTATTAATACTTTAAACGAACAAAAAAATATTGCCCGAGCGATCGAATCGGTTAAGTGGGCGGATGAGATTTTAGTCTGCGACATGCAATCAGATGATGATACGGCTTTAATTGCCAGGAAGATGGGCGCAGTCGTTATTTTCCATAAGAGGATGGGTTTTGTTGAGCCAGCGCGGAATTTTGCTATTTCCAAAGCTTCACATGAATGGGTTTTAATTGTTGATGCTGATGAAGAGATCCCGGACTCTTTAGCAAAATACCTACAAGAGATGGTCCAAAAGCCAATTGTCTCGACCTTTGTTGAAATACCTCGCCAAAATATTATTTTCAATAAATGGATGAAAGCTTCGATGTGGTGGCCAGATTATAATATTCGATTTTTCAAAAAAGAGGCTGTGACATGGAGTGACCATATTCACCGCCCACCTAAAACAGAGGGTCAAGGTCTGACTTTACCCGGAGAAGAACGCTGGGCGATAATTCATCATAACTATACTAGTGTTAGCCAATTTATTGATCGTTTGAACCGATATTCGACGATTCAAGCCAAAGAGCTTAAACAATCAGGCACAGAATTTAAATGGACGGATCTATTAACTAAACCGATTGAGGAGTTTTTAGGGCGTTTCTTTGCTAATCGAGGTTTTGACGATGGCTTGCACGGTTTAATTCTGAGTTTATTACAAGCTTTTTCATTTTTGGTTGTTTATATAAAATTATGGGAATTAAACGGTTTTAAGGAAGATCAGATTAAATTGAGTGAAGTCAGAATTGAAACGGATAAGATTGGTCAACAGATTAACTATTGGTTTAACTTTCAGTCTTTGTCGAAAAATCCGCTTCGTCGAGTTATTCAGAAGGCTCGAGCTAAACTAAAATGATTAAAGTTGGAGTAGTTATTCTTAACTACAAAGTTAAGAATTTAGCTCTTAAATGTCTTAATTCTGTTCTGGCTTCATCGTTTAAACCCACACATGTTGTAATGGTTGATAACAGCTCAGGTGATGATATAGAAAAGGAACTTCCAAAATCTGAGAGGGTAGAATTTATTCAAACAGGTCAAAATCTCGGATATACGGGTGGAAATAATGTTGGGATTAAGCACTTGCTTAAGTATGATCTTGACTATATCTGGATTCTTAATCCAGACTTAACTGTCGATAAGAAGGCTTTGGAAATTTTAACAAACAAGTCCGAGCAATTAGGGGCTGGAATTAGTTGTCCTAAGATCTACTTTGAAGGCTCGAAAAAATTATGGTATGCCGGCGGAATATTCGATAAAGCAAATGTTTTAGGAAGCCATCGAGGGGTTGATGAGCAAGATACTGGTAAATATGATACTGATCAAGAAACTGATTATGCGACCGGCGCCGCCATGTTTATCTCAAGACAGGTTTTAGAAAAAGTTGGCTTATTTGAAGAGCGTTATTTTTTATATTATGAAGATAGTGATCTGTCGCTTCGGGCAAAACAAGCCGATTTTAAGGTTATGTATATACCGGAGGCCGTTGTTTTTCATAAAAATGCCCAGTCAACTAAGCTTGGTTCACCAATTCAAGATTACTATATTACTAGAAACCGAATGCTACTGGCTTCTAAGTTCTTGCCATTTCGGACCAGATTTGCTTTACTGCGAGAAGGAGTTCGTAATATTCAACAGCCCATTCGTCGCAAAGCCTTACTAGATTTTTTGCTGGGTAGATTTGGTCAAGGAAAAATATAAATGATTAGCGTAATTATTATTACTAAAAATGAGCAAGATCAGATTAAAACTTGTTTAGAATCAGTAAAATGGGCCGATGAGATTATTGTCTATGATAACGGTTCAACGGATCAGACTTTAAAAATTGCTAAAGAATATACAGATAAGATTTTTACTTTTGAAGGTCAAGACTATGCTGAACTTCGCAACCGGGCTTTTAAAAAAGCCACCGGAGACTGGGTTTTATACGTTGATGCCGATGAAAGAGTCTTGACTGATCTGAAAGATGAGTTAATCCAGATCTCAAAGTCTTCCGATAAATCGGCTTTTGCAATTTCTAGGCGCAATATTATTTTCGGGTCTGAACAAAAATATGGTCCTTTTTGGCCAGATTGGATGATTCGTTTTTTTAAAGCTCAAGAATTTAAAACTTGGGTGGGCAAGATTCATGAATATGGAACCTTTAATGGTCAACTGGGTTACACCAAGAATTCATTTTTGCATTTAACTCACCGCAATTTAGATCAGATCGTTTTGAAAAGTCTCCATTGGTCAAATTTTGATGCTAAATTAAGGCTTGACTCGAAACATCCCAAAATGACGGGCTGGCGATTTTTAAGAATCTTTATAACCGAGACCTGGAATCAAGGAATTAAAAGACGCGGTTTTTTTAATGGCAGTATTGGAATAATGGATTGTCTTTTACAAACCTTTAGTCTTTATATGAGCTACATCCGACTTTGGGAGCTTCAGCAGCCTAAATCTTTAGATCAAGTTTATAAAGATATTGATTTGGAGCTTTTAAAAGATCAATTTCAATATAAATGAAAATCGCAATCTATAGTCCTTATTTAGACACTATCGGCGGAGGTGAGCGGTACATGTTAACTATCGCTGAAACATTAGCTTCCGATCATCAGGTTGATGTCCTCTTAGATAATCATTTATCTAGTTTAGATATAAATTTATTAAAAGAAACTTTATCTAAAAGATTAAATTTGGACCTAAAAGCAGTTAATTTTATTAAAGCTCCACTGGGGTCTGATTCAAAAGCGCTGAATCGATCGTTATTTTTGCGAAAATATGATGTTTTGTTTTGTTTAACGGATGGTAGTATCTTTTACTCAACCGCCAGGAAAAGTATTTTGCATATTCAATCGCCTTTAACGAATAACCAAAAAACTAAACTTAAAAATAAAATTAAACTGTCGAGTTGGGACTTGATAATTTATAACTCTGAATTTACCAAAAAACATGCTGAGAAGAGTTGGCCAATTAAATCTCAAGTTATTTATCCGCCTGTTGATCTTTCCGGGATAAAGCCGCTTACTAAAAAGAATTACATTTTGTCCGTTGGGCGTTTTTTTGGATATTTGCGCGAAAAGAAACATGAAGTCTTAATTAGGTCTTTTATTGAGATGTATCAAAAAAATAATTTAAAAGGCTGGAGTTTACATTTAGTGGGATCGGCTACATCAGGTGATACAAAATATTTAAATGAATTAACAAAGATGGCTGAAGGTTTCCCAATCTATTTATATCCCAATTTAAATTATCAAAAATTACTTAAATTATATGGTCAGTCTTCAATTTATTGGCATGGAGCTGGTTTTGAGGAAACCGATCCAACTAAAATGGAGCATTTTGGTATAACTACTGTTGAGGCCATGGCGGGAGGATGTGTACCAGTCGTTATTGGACAAGGTGGTCAAACTGAAATTATCCAAGACAAAACCGATGGGTTTTTATGGAAGGATTTAGATGAATTAAATAAATTAACTCTAAAGATTATTGAGGATAAGACTCTTCGTCAAAGGATGACTAAACAAGCGATTATTCGAGCGAAAACCTTTTCTAAAGATAAATTTGAGGACCGGATTCGGGAGGTTATTAAATGACTTTACCTAAAGTTTCGGTTATTACGGTTACTTATAACAGTGAAAAGGCTATTGGCAATTTAGTAAGCTCTTTATCAAAAAGTTTACCATCAGGCAGTGAAATTATTATTGTCGATAACGCTTCAACAGATCGAACAATTCAGATTGCAGAGAAGCAAACTGGAGTTAAAGTTATTCAATCTGAAAAAAACTTAGGTTTTTCAGCAGGTTGTAATCTTGGAGCAAAACAATCTCGGAATGATTATTTATTATTTTTAAATCCTGATACTCAAGTTAATAAAAATTCAGTGGAAGAGTTAATTAATTACTTAGCCAGCCATTCTGAGGTTGGAATTGTGGCCCCAAAATTAATTGAAGATAACGGACGAAATCAGCCCTCCGCTCGAAATTTCCCAACTTTTTGGAAGGCTTTTCAAGAATATTATTTGGGAAAGAAGTCGATATATGATGGTTTTTCTCCAAAAGGTCTAGATCCCGTTACTATTGAAAGTGTGGTTGGAGCAGCTATGTTAATTCCTAAGCATGTTTTCCAAAAAGTGGGTGGATTTAGTGAAAAATACTTTATGTATTATGAAGATATTGATCTTTGTTTGAAGGTCAATAAACTTGGTCTGAAAGTCGTTTATTTACCAACGGCGACTTTTAAACATCAAGTTGGAGGCAGTTTTTCTCCTCAAAAGCAAAAATGGCTAAAGGATTCAGCCAAAATTTACCATGGTCTTTGGCAATACTGGTTATTAACCATCCTTCTTAAACTACGTCCAAAGTCAAAATAGTGCTCATGCCAATTGTTTTTTAGGCTCAGAAAATGAGACAATAATTCTAATCTTATGTTTGGACTTTCAAAAGATTGGCTAGTAAAAATTACCCTGGTTTTAATTATCGTTTTAGCTTTTTTCTTGAGATTTTACAAAGTTACTGAGGATCCACCTTCACTAAATTGGGATGAAGTCGCGATTGGCTATAATGCCTATTCGATTATGAAAACAGGTCGTGATGAGTGGAATCAGCCCTGGCCGATTCATTTTAAATCGTATGGAGAATATAAACTCCCGGTCCAAATCTATGGTTCTATTCCCGGTATCGCTATTTTTGGTTTAAACGAGCAAGGCGTCAGGATTACACCAGTTGTTTATGGGACGCTAACGGTTTTACTAATGTTTTTCTTAGGTAGGGTTTTATTTAAGAGTCGGGCAGTTGGATTATTGTCAGCGTTTTGTTTAGCCATCTCTCCTTGGCATATTCAACTAACGCGAGCTTCCTTTGAATCTTCATTTTCAGTTTTTTGGATTGTAATGGCGATGTGGTTTTTAATTAAAGGTTTTAAAAAGCCGATATGGCTAATTTGGTCGATGATCCCATTTGCGATATCGGTTTATACCTATAACAGTGCCAGAGTTTTTAGCCCGTTATTTATCTTTGCGATTTTAATTATTTATAGAAAAGAGTTATTTAAATTTAAAAAGTATTTAGCTGGAGCATTTATTTTATTTGCTATTTTAATGTTGCCTCTAATTCCATTTTTTATTACAACTCATGGCACTTCTCGTTATAAGTTAGTTAGTGTGACCGATGATCCAGGTTTGGTGCCTCGAATTGACGAGGCTCGTGGCAAATCAACCTTACCAGAACCTTTAAAGAGGTTAGTTTTAAATAGAGCGACATACGTAAGTGTAGCTGTAGTCGGAAATTATTTAGCCCATTTTACCCCCCAGTTTTTATTCATTTCCGGTGCTCCTCATCATCAACATAATGTTCAAGGAATGGGGGAGTTATATTATTGGCAAGCGCCATTTTTATTAATTGGACTGTTTTTGTTGTTTAAAAAACGTCACCCAAGTCGAGCTTTGTTAATAGCTTGGATATTATTATCGATTGTCCCGGTGAGCATTACTAATGATAGTATTCCTCATGCTTTAAGAACTTTAATTGCGGCACCGTTTTATCAGTTAATAATAGCTTTTGGTTTATATCAGTCGTGGCTATATTTGAATAAAAAAGATCATTGGTTTGTGCCAGTCAGCGTCAGCTTATTATGCGGTACGGTTTTAATAAGTTTAGCGATTTACTTAGCTAATTTTTATTTGATTTATCCTGTTAAATATTCAAAAGATTGGCAATATGGTTATAAACAAGTTGTTAATTATCTGGTTGCTAATCAATCCAAGTATGATGAGATTGTGTTTTCAAGGACATATGGTGAACCACATATGTTTACACTATTTTATTCACAATATGACCCGGCTAAATTTCAAACGAATCCAAATTTAAATCGCTTTGAAACTTATGATTGGGTCAGAGTTTTAAATTTTGATAAATATTATTTTCCAGATTTAGGTGATCTTGGAACTAAATATGCCGATATTGTCAATCAGAATCCTGGCAAAAAGCTACTCTTTATTGGAAAACCTGGGGATTTCCCAGATAGCTTACCTCGTCTTTTAACCGTTAACTTCTTAAACGGCGATAAAGCTGTCGAAGTTGTAGAATCTCCATGAAAAAGTTATTTATTTTTTCCGTCGGTTTAATTCTAGTAATTGGTATTTTTTTACGTTTTTACAATCTTGGTAATACCCCTCCTTCATTAAATTGGGACGAAGCGTCGATTGGGTATGATGCCTGGTTAATTAGTCAGACTGGGACGGATCAATGGGGAGCACATTGGCCTTTAATTTTTAAGTCATTTGGAGAATATAAATACCCCTTCCATATTTATGCGACTGCTTTAGTCATTAAATTAATAGGTTTATCAGATTTTGCGGTTAGACTGCCTTCGGCCGTAATGGGACTTGTCTGTTTAGGGCTACTTTATCTTTTAGCCAAAAGGTTAACTAACTCAAAAATTATTGCTTTAATAGCCGTTAGCTTATTATCAGTTTCGCCGTGGAGTATTCAATTTTCAAGAATAAATTGGGAAACAAATTTTGCCTTATCATTTTTTCTGTTTGGATTATTATTGTTTTATAAGGGTTTAGAAAATAAAAGATTGTTATTTATTTTCTCTTTTTTACTTTTTGGATTAACTATTTTTACATATAATGCGGCTAAAGTCTTTACCCCACTCTTTGTTGTCTGCTTAATCCTAATTTATCGGAAGGAATTATGGCAGCAAAAGATAATTAGTCTTATTGGCATAGCTGTTTTTGGAATTTTTATTTTAGCTAATATTTTAAATCCTCAAATTTCTGGTTTGGTTAGGTATAGTCAGGTTAGTTTTACTGAGGACTCAATTAAGGCCACTAATTTATATAACCTGACACATAAGCATCTGTTTGGAAAAGCTCAATTAGTTGTCGGAAGTTATTTATCTTATTATTCACCAAAATTCTTATTTTTATCGGGCGATCCGAGTCTGCAGCATTCGACTCAAGCGGTTGGAGAAATATATTGGCTTGAAGGTCTATTCTTAATAATAGGCGTTGTCTATTTATTTAAAAACAAAAAATCGAAAATTAATCAAATTCTTCTGGCTTGGCTAATAATCGCACCTCTGGCTGGTTCTTTAACCCAAGAAGCTCCTCATGCCGGTCGGGCGATGTTTGAATTAGGTGCGCTTCAAATTATTGAGGCGATTGGTGTCTACCAACTGTACGGATTATGCAAAACTAAAGTCGCTAAACATATATTTGCAATACTGACTCTGTCACTTTTCTTAATTAATATTAGTTTTTACAGTTATAATTACTTTTATGTTTACCCGCTTGCTGATTCTGTTGATTGGCAATATGGATACAAAGCTTTTTATCAAAAGTATAGTCCCATTTTAAGTCAATATAACCAGATTTACTTTTCCCCACAATACGCGGAACCTTATATTTTTGCACTTTATTATTTAAAAGTTCCTGGAAACGAATTTAGATCGACGGCTATTTATAATAAAGAGAGCGAATGGGGATTTTCAACGGTAACGAGCTTTGCTAACTTTAATTTTAATAGATTTAGCGATGTTCCACTAGGTAATAATTTAATTGTTTCTGAAAAGCCAGGTCAATTTAAAGGTTACAATTTAACTGATCAGATCAAATTTTTAGATCAATCAACCGCCTTTTATATCTATAGTCAATGAAAAATTTAACGAAAATCTGCTTATTTTTGATAATTTTGCTAGCTTTTGGCTTGAGAGTTTATCAGTTGAATACAGTCCCACCGTCGCTTGATTGGGATGAGGTTGATGTTGGTTACAATGCTTTTACAATTGCCAATTATGGACATGACGAATGGGGGAAAGCCTTTCCTCTAACCTTTCAATCCTTTGGTGATTATAAAAGTCCAGTTCATATTTACTTAACGGCTTTAGTTGTTAAGCTACTCGGATTATCAGATTTTGCTGTTCGCTTGCCAATGGCGTTAGTTGGTACTTTGTCGGTCTTGATGATCTTTTTTCTAGCCAGGGAACTATTTAAAAATGATTATATTGGGATAATTGCGGCTTTAGTACTTGCGGTCTCACCATATAGTTTACAGTTTTCTCGATTTAATCATGAAGGGGTAGTGGCGGTGTTTGTATTTATGTTGGCGCTCTACTTGTTCTTAAAAGGAATACGACTAAAAAATTGGCTATTACCACTCGGTTTTATTTGTTTTGGAATTACTTTAATTACATATCATCCGCCTAAAATAGTTACCCCGATTTTTTTGGTTTTATTAATCGCAATTTATTTTAAAGAACTTTTAAAAGTAAAAAAACTATTTGTGATTGGACTCTTAGGTTTAGGCCTAGTCTGTGGTTTATTCTTTCTTGATCCTAATTTAAGCGGTTTGGCTAGATCGGCTCAGACTTCAATACCAGATAGCTATTATATGCAGCAACCGATTTATGCGGAGACACATAATCTGTTATTAGCTAAAGTAAAAGTTGATAGCGATCGCTACTTGTCTCATTTTTCTCTCAATTATCTATTTATTCATGGAGATCAAATTGCTCGTCATTCGACCCAACTGGTTGGTGAGTTTTATATTATCGATCTATTCTGGTTATTAATCGGTGTTATTAGCTTAATTAAGCTTAAGAATAAATCAACTTTGGTAGTTTTTAGCTGGGCATTACTTGCTCCTCTTCCAGCCAGCATTACGGGTGGTATTGGAGAAGCTCCCCATGCGGCGCGAGCTATTTTAATGATGGGCAGTTGGCATCTTATTATTGCCTTTGGTCTTTATAGTTTTATTATTTTGCTGAAAAGGCCTATTTTAAAGAAAGTTGTTCTTCTCTCGATTGGATTGATATATCTTTTTCTAGTTGTAACATATCTAAGAGGTTATTACACGGTTTATCCGATAAAACAGGCTATTGAATGGCAGTATGGGGTAGCTAAAGCGGCTCAATATGTCAAGGATCACCCTCACCAGTACCAACGGGTTTTTGTAACTGCCGAAAGATCTCAGCCATATATATTCTTTTTATATACGCTCAAGGTACCATTACCGGAATATTTAGATAATGTCACTCTTAATCAGGACTCGCATAAAAGTAGTAATTTAGTGTCGATTTTTTGGTTTAATCATACTCAATATAATTTCGGTAACTGGGATCCGATTGAAAGTATGCCTGATCCTAATGTACTGTACATTTTAACTCCGAGTGAGTACGATGGTTTACGACACAAAACGGATTTTGAAATTAAAGATTTAATTAAATATCCGAGTGGAGTCGAAGCATTTTTCTTAGTTAGTAAAAAATAATTTTATGACAAAAATCTCTGTAGTTTTAGCTGTTTATAATGAAGAATCAAATCTTGATGTCTGTCTTAAATCAGTTGAGGGCTTAGCTGAGGAAATAGTTATTGTTGATGGTGGCTCGAGTGATAAAACTGTTGAAATTGCCAATAAATATCGAGCTCGGGTAATTGTGACTGATAACCCGCCTGTTTTTCATATTAATAAGCAAAAAGCTCTTGAAGCAGCCAAATATGAATGGATTCTTCAACTAGATGCCGATGAGATTATTCCCAAAGCTTTATCTCAGGAAATATTGTTGGTAACAAAGATGGATCAGATTGAGCTTGAAAAATATCAACATTCGCTACCTAGTCGAAAGTTATTTTTGAGACATCAAGCTTTAGTTGCTGCCCGAGATGGGCGAGTGGGTGATGAAACGGGCAGTTATAATGCCTTCTTTATTCCTCGCTTAAATTATTTCTTAGGTAAATATTTAAAATATGGGGGTACTTATCCTGATCCAGCTATTCGGTTGGTTAAGAAGGGCTATGCGCATTTTCCAGCTAAAAGCGTTCACGAGCAGATGCAAGTTGAGGGACAAGTTGGTTGGTTAGAAAGTCCGATGTTACATCGTGATTCACCAACCTTTAGTCGTTATTTAAAGCGAAATAATCGATATATTGATTTGATGGTTAAAGAATTTAAAATTCAGCATTTGCCGAAAAGTTTTATTAACGGTTTAAACTATTTGGTTATTAAGCCTGTAGGTTGGTTTTTACTAACTTCAATTCGTCATAAAGGCCTACTAGATGGCTATCAAGGGCTTATTTTTTCGTTTTTTTCATCACTTCGCTTTCCAAGATCTTATTGGCGATATTTATGGAGTAAATAATGAAAGTTGCGATTCAGGTAGATAAAAATAGTGGCCATAGTTTGAGAGGAATTGGCTATTATACCGACAGCTTGGTCAAGGCTTTGGAGAAGTGTCCTGATCTAGAGATTAAGCTGTTTAATAAGACAGAAGAAATAACAAATGTAGATTTAATTCATTATCCATCCTTTGATCTGTTTAAAAAAACATTACCACTTCATCATAAATACCCCGTAGTTGTCACTATCCATGATTTGACCCCACTTTTATTTCCTAAAAACTATCCACCCGGACTTAGAGGTCGACTTAATTTTAATCTTCAAAAGCTGGCTTTAAGAAATGTTAGTCATATAATCACTGACTCTGAGTCTTCGAAAAAAGATATTGTTCGAATTTTAAAAATTAATCCCGAAATAGTTAATGTAATCTATCTAGCCCAGCCGGATTTTTTTAAGATAATCTCGGATAAAGCTACGCTTAAAAAGATTCAAATTAAGTACAGTTTGCCAGAAAAATTTGGTTTGTTTGTAGGAAGTGTTAATTGGAATAAAAACTTATTGAATATGGCTGAGGCCAGTTTAATGGCGGGATTGGATCTGGTTTTAGTTGGTAAAGATTTTGAAAAGGCTCATGATCTTAACCATCCAGAGCTAAAATCTTACAAAGAGTTCTTGCATAAATACGTTGATAATCCGAAGATTCATAAATTAGGCTTTCTCTCGGATGAAGATCTAGTTAAGGTTACAAATCTGGCGACCGTTCAGCTTTTCCCCTCTTTTTATGAGGGCTTTGGATTGCCAATCTTACAGGCTCAAGCTTGTGGTGTGCCAGTTATTACAAGTAATGTCTCCTCTATGCCGGAGGTCGCAGGAAAAGGGGCTATTTTAATTACCCCAGGCCATGTTGGGGAGATTATCCAAGCTATCACCGATATCCAGAATAATTCTACGGTTCGTCAGAATTTAATTAAATTAGGGTTTATAAATGTAAATAAGTTCTCTTGGCAAAAAGCGGCGCAACAGACTATTAATATTTATGAAAAAGCAGTTAAATCAAAATAAAATTTTAATCTTATTTTTAAGTTGGAGATTAAGTTTATTTATAGCGGCTTTTATCGGTGGAATTGCTTGGGCATTTCAAGGCAGCTTTCCTTATTTTCAACAAGAACTTATTATAACCGGTTTACCAAATTGGTTGTGGGGATTTGGTAACTTTGATGGAGTTCATTATTTACGAATTGCCGAATATAGCTATAGTCTAAATTTTACTCAAGTTTTTTTCCCTGTATTTCCAATCCTGATTAAAAGCTTTAGTTTTATAAGTACCTTTTGGTCAGGGTTAATAATTTCAAATCTAGCATTTTTGGGAGCACTTGGCATCTTATTTAGACTTTGGAAATTAGATTTTAGTGAAAAAGTTAGCCTTAAAAGCTTACTTTTTTTGATGGCTTTCCCAACTGCCTTTTATTTTGGAGCAATTTATACCGAATCAATTTTTTTACTTTGGGTTGTAGCCTGTATATATTCTTTAAGAACAAATCACCTTATTTGGGCGGGTTTGTTCGGAGCTTTAGCATCTGGCACAAGAGTTCTTGGGGTATTACTTTTTGTGGTGATCTTAATTGAAGCTTGGCCGAAGATCCAAAAACTTAATTTAAAAGCTATCTTAGCTCTACTTTTGGCTCCCTTAGGATTAATTATTTATATGGCTTATTTAGGACTCCAATTTAAAAACCCACTTTACTTTTTAACAGCTCAAGTTGCTTTTGGGGCTGATCGAAATGCTACTAAATTTGTATTATTGCCGCAAGTTTTATTTAGGTACCTTAAAATTTTATTCTTTTCGGGAAATACCTTAGAAACTTTCTTAAGAGCTTTATTTGAACTTATTAGTACGCTGGTCGCTTTTGTCCCACTGATTTTGTTATTTCGTAAGGTTAGATTAAGTTACCTGTTATTTAGTTTTGGTTGTCTAATTATCCCAACTTTTACCGGTACTTTATCGTCAATGCCGAGGTATATTTTGATGGGTTTTTTAATAATCCCGTATTTAGTTACTGGGTTAGGACGATATTATAAAGTAGCGATTACATTAATGTGGATATTTCAACTCATTTTGGTTAGTCTTTTTGTGAGAGGTTATTTTATTGCATGAAAAAATTAAAAACTGCTTTCGCTAATCCACTTTTTTCGGGAAGTTTGTTAATGATTATCGGTAGTTTAGGGGCCAGTTTTTTTAGTTATCTTTACCACCTGATTATGGGCAAAATGCTTGGGCCTGAAAGTTATGGAATTATCGCTGCAATTTTAACATTGGCTGGATTAATTGGTCTTTTGCCAGCCTCGCTTGGGTTAGTTGTGACTAAGTTTATTTCTAGTTCTCAAACTGATCAAGATAAAAAAAACTTTATTACTTACTTTTATCGCCGGGTTGTCATTATTGGAATAATATTTGTAATTCTTCTGGTATTTTTGGCTCCCATAATTGGGACTTTTTTACACATTAATCAAACGGCATATCTTGTGATTAGTTTTTTGATGTTTTTATTTTTTATTCCAACAATGTTTTTAAGAGCCGCCCTGCAGGGTCTACTTAAATTTAAAGAATACGTAATTAGTTTTACGCTCGAGAATTTTGCTAAAGTTTCAATCGCTACTCTTTTAGTTTTACTCGGTTTTAAGATTACCGGGGCGGTTTCGAGCCTAGTCTTAGGATGTTTTGTTGGTTTTATATTTGCATATATTTACTTAAAAAGATTTATTAAGAAGCATGAACGGACAACTACTTTTAATTTAAAACCCGTTGCTATTTATGCAATGCCGGTTTTAATTCAGTCGCTGGCGACAACTTCAATGTATTCGACGGATCTCTTGTTAGTTAAACATTTTTTCTCATCGTTTGACGCAGGAATTTATGCGGCATTATCATTTTTAGGTCGGATTATCTTTTTTGGAGCAAGTCCGATTGCGGCAGCAATGTTCCCGATTGTCGCCAAGCGACATACCGAAGGTCAATCTTATAAAAAACTTCTTTTTTATAGTATGACCGCGACTTTGATTTTGTCATTTGGGATTTTATTAATCTATGGGTTGTTTCCAAAACTGGCGCTTGGTTTACTATATAGTTCAGCTTACTTAACCGGCGCAGGCTCTTTATTTATATTCGGAATTTTTATTACGATATTTACGCTCTCATACCTGCTCTTAAATTTCTATTTAGCGATCGGAAGGATTAAGGTTGTAATAATTCCAGTTGTTACGGCTGTCGTTCAAATTGTTGGAATTATTCTTTTTCATAATACTTTAGAAATGGTTATTGAAGTATCTTTATTTTCAAGTTTAATGTTATTTATCTCATTAGTTATTTATTACATTTTGGCAAAAATCTAATCTTTGACTTGATGATGAGGCGTTTGTATACTCTTATTTAATGTCACAACCGCTTTTATCAGTAATTATTCCAGCCTTTAAGCAAGCGAAGACAATTAAGGAAGATATACTTGCTATTTCAGCGGCGTTAGATCAACTCGGTCTTTCCTATCAAATGATTATTGTCGATGATGGTTCGCCAGATAAGACTTTTCAAAAAGCTCGTCAAGTTAAAAACTCTCATATTCAAGTCGTTGGTTATCCAGTTAACAAAGGTAAAGGTTATGCCGTCCGGTATGGAATGTCACGAGCAAAAGGGGATTTAATTGCTTTTATGGATGCTGGAATGGACTTAAATCCAGCCGGAATATCAATGTTACTTGAACACTTCCGATGGTATGATGCGGATATTGTGGTTGGTTCTAAGCGTCATTTAGCTTCACAAGTTAATTACCCTCCTCTTAGGCGAGTTTACAGCTTTTTTTACCAACTCATGGTTCGCTACTTATTTGGATTAAAGATTAAAGATACTCAAGTTGGCTTAAAGTTATTTAAAAGGAAAGTCCTCGAAGATGTTTTACCAAGACTTTTAGTTAAAAAGTATGCTTTCGATATTGAGATATTATCCGTTGCTAATAAGTTAGGTTATACAAAAATATATGAAGCTCCTGTTCAACTTCGACATCAATTTTCCTCGTCAGTTAACATTAACGAGGTTTTAAAAATGTTTAAAGATACCTTAGCGGTCTTTTATAGACTAAGAGTTCGTCACTATTATGACGATGGTAATAAAAGAAGATGGAAGCTCGATCCGGATTTAAACTTTAGAGTGAACTTAGGATGAAGCCTGTCCCAATTTTAGTTGCTCTGGGACTTTTTTTTATTCTTTGCCTGATGCCGAGCCGAGTTTTGGCTGATCAATCAAATTCCTTTGTAACAATTGTTAATCCTGTTCGGATATCGACTTACAATAAAGATCCTCAAGCTAGCTTACTAGCTGAGTACTCAGAAGTTCAAAAGCGGTCACTTCCGGCAACTTGGTTATTAACAGATGATGTTTTAAATAACTCTAGCATGGTCACAACCTTAAAAAGTTTTGATCCGAAGCAGGAGTTCGGAATATTTTTAGAGATATCACCAGCTTTAGCTAAAGAAGCTCAAGTCGATTATCCTAAATCTGTTCAGTGGTACTTTGCGAATGCTGTTTTTTTAAGTGGTTATAGTCAAGGTGATCGAAAAAAGTTAATTGATACGGTTTTTAGTGATTTTAAAAACCAATTTGGATTTTATCCCAAAGTGGTTGGTTCCTGGTGGACAGATAGTTATTCTTTAAATTATTTACATCAAAAATACCAAATCACAACAAATTTAGGTTTGGCAGATCAATATTCAACTGATGGATATCAAGTTTGGGGGAGTTATTGGTCGACCGCCTTTTATCCAAGTTTATTAAATGTGGGTATTCCTGCTAATTCTTTAAGCAATAAGCTTGATGTCGTTAATCTAGAGTGGGCGCCACGTGATCCATTAAATGGTTATGGACCAGGGGAGGCTAGTAAATATAGTACTCAAGATTATCAAACATTAAATTTGGGTGATGATTATTTCGCCAAATTATTTAATCTTTATGCCGTATCACATAATAATAGTTTTGGTCAGATAACTGTCGGCTTAGAAGCTGATCTTTCGCCAGAAGTTTTTCAGCAAACTTTTGCTCGCCAACTTAACTTAATCTCAACGCAGTCGCAAGTCCAGGTGGTTTTAGCTAGCCAATTTGCCAGTTGGTATATTCAGCATTTCCCGAACCTGTCACCGCCTCAGATAATTGTTAGTCAAGATTTATTAGGAGGTAATAAACAAGCTATTTGGTATCAAAGTCCAAACTTTAGAGCAGGTTTAACTTATGATCCTTTGACCAATCAAACTAAAATTATCGATCTAAGAACTTATCAACCTGAGATTGAGGATCCATATTATTTAACCCCAAATTCGGAGATGAAGTTACATGTAAATACGCCATCTTTAATTGACTCAGTTAACGTTCCGAATGATGGTTGGTTAATTTCGACAAGCCTTTTAAATTCAATTAATCAAAACGAGTCTGGGCTTAAAATTACTTATCAAAACGGTCAGACAATTAATATGAGTGATCAAGGTATAAATTTAACTGGCCAATTATCTCAGCCAGTACCTAAAACCATTACTTCCGGAAAAGTTATCAAAATAGATAGTGACGGAAAATCATTGTTAATGACACCAGTTTCAATGTGGCTGGCTCCACCAGCTGGTAGGGTCATAAATACTTTTTTGCCAGAATTACCACTCCTTTTGCGTCAACGACGCGGCGTTATTGAGATTGCTCTGATTGGTGGACTATTAGTAGTCGGCCAACTTCTAATTTTTGGAAAAATAAAAAGAAAAAGGCGACCTTTTATACTTATATCGAGTTTAACGATTTTATCTCTACCGTTAATCTGGATATTAATTCATAACCGACAATTCATGGTTACACAGGGTGAAGTAGATGGTTTATTTAGACTTTCTCAAATGCCTGTCGGTAAAGTTGTAGTTTATGATCATGAGTGTTTAAATTGTCAGTGGCAAACTATATCTAAACCAGCTATTTATGCTAATAAGCGTGGCTATGTGGCTGATTTAAGCCATGATCCAATTATTTATAATAAAATTATATTTGAAACTAAATCACGTGCTGAAGGTCGAAAAGCCTTGGTCGATTTAAAGGCAAAGTATATTTATTTAGCTAAATATGGAAACTATATTGAAACACTACCATTTTCGCCAGGGGACTATAATATAGAGATGATTTTTGAAAATGCCAATTGTCAAATTTGGCAAGTAAAGTCTTAATAAAAAATCATGAACATATTAATTTTTTCTTGGCGCGATCTAAAGCATCCTCTTTCTGGAGGAGCTGAGCAAGTTATGCACGAGCATGCTAAAGGCTGGATTGCGGCTGGACATTCGGTAACTTGGTTTTCATCAACTTATAAAGATGCCCCGCAAAATGAGATTTTAGATGGCATAACAATTTTTCGTAGGGGAGGACAGCTATTAGATGTTCAGGTTCGAGGTTTTATCTGGTATTTATTTGGCAAACACTCAAAGTTTGATTTAGTTGTTGACCAATTTCATGGGATATCTTTTTTTACGCCTCTTTATGTCAGAGTTAAAAAACTAGCAGTTTTACAAGAGGTTGCTCGCGAAATTTGGTTAGCTAATTATCTTCCCAAACCTTTTAATTGGATTATTGGTACGATCGGTTATCTTGGTGAACCATTTATCTTTTTACTTTATAAGAATGTATCATTTATGGTTGGATCTCAATCAGCTAAAAAAGATTTAACAACTTATGGGATTGCGGGCAATCACATAACTATTATTCCGCACGGGGTTATCATTGAGCAGCCTGATCTTAAAATAAAAAAAGAAGCTAAAAAAACTATTATTTTTTTAGGAGCTTTACAGCAGGATAAAGGTACATCAGATGCTATTAAAGCCTTTTCACTTTTAAAAGATATAAATAATTCTCAACTGTGGATTATTGGACGAGGTAGTATAGATTATACAAACTACTTAAAAAAACTCTGTAAAGACTTAAAGGTTATGAATAAAGTTAAATTTTGGGGATTTGTCTCTCAACATCAAAAGTTTGAACTTCTTAGAAGGTCTCATTTATTGGTAAACCCATCTATTCGTGAAGGGTGGGGGTTAGTTAATATTGAAGCAAATAGTATGGGTATTCCAGTTGTCGCATATAAATCGGCTGGATTAATCGATTCAGTTAAAGATGATGAAAGTGGCGTTTTTGTAGATAAAAATACCCCCGAGGAATTGGCGAACAAGATTAATCTTCTATTAGACGATAATTCTTTATATAAACGCCTAAGTTTAGGAGCTCTAAACTGGAGTAAGCAGTTTAATTGGCAAAAGTCTAAAGAATTAAGCCTAAAATTAATTGAATCACTTACTTCCGAGCAATAATTAAATAATTAACCGTAAATATATTGGGATATTTGGGAAAGAGTTGAGAGATTAGATTGAAAATTATGCATAAAATATTTAATGGAATAATTAGACTAATAGCGATTATTCCAAACAGTCCACTAAATAGTTTGGCAGATAAGCTTTTCTTATGAAGTTGTAATTTAAGGTTTTTAAATAAGCAAACGAGTATCGATAAAAATATAAAATCTGAGAATGTTCCTTGGGATTTAACTTCAACTACTTTTAGATTAGCTTTTTTAATAAAATCAACTAAGGCGTAACTCGTAAATCTATTTCTATCATAGGGAATGTCATGAATTGAGTACATGAATGGGGATGACAAAATTAAAATTCCGCCTTTTTTTAAAATTCTTGAGATCTCATTTAATGATTTCTGAGGGTCATCGACATATTCCATGACTTGTATGAAAAGAGCCGTGTCATATTGGGAATCTTTTATGGGAAGTTTTTCTACAGGAGCTAAAATATCGGCTTTATTTTTTGATAAATATAACTTAACAGTTTTAGGACTATCGATTCCAGTATAAGATTTAATATGTTCTTTTAAATATTCTTTATACTCCATTCGACCACAACCAATATCAATCAGATCTCCTCGACTGTACTTTTGGGCGGCGGCAATAATTTCTTTTCGGTAACGATTATAAATAAATTGTGGATGAATAATAGTTTCACCGAAGCCTCCGCTAAATTTAATCCAAAAATCTTTTAACATTTTAATTTAAAACTTCAACCGCGATCTCGTTCATAGATTTTATATTTAATAATCCCTTTTTGTTTTGAATCGCCGCATATTTAATAATCTCTTCTAAGCCTTTTAATAGTTGAATTGAATTGTCAGTTAAATCTATGGGGTGAAACCATAAATGGAAAACTTGATGTTTCCTGATGGCTTGTTGAATACTAAATTTAGCTTTCATAACGCGCAGATTGATTGGTATGAACCTTCTGAATCCTCTGGCAGATAAATAATACATATTTCCAGGGATGTTAACTAGTCCTTCTTCAATATGAGGATTTGAAGTATGTGGAATTAATAACAGGAGATCAATTAATAATAATAATTTATTAACTAGTTTAAAACGTGAGGCTTGTGTGGTGAAGCTATCAAGTCCGCGGAAGGATTTAAAACCTAATTTATGTAATAACTTTAGTTGACCGATGAGATTGCATGGAAAAACAAATGATTTAAGTTTAATATGCTCCTTACTCGCTAGTTTAATGCATTCCTTAATCTCAGATTCAGCACATTTTTTACTGCAACCTGAATGTCCAATCAGAACATGTGAAAAACTATGACTCCCGATCTCTTGTTTTTTACTTTTTTTAATTAACTGGACAATATCTTTACCATACCATTCTGGATTGTCTTTTATTGAGGTTGCAGGGTCATATAGGAACCAATCGACTTTTCTCCAAGGATAGTTTGGTCTAATTATTTCAGGATGTTTAATTGAGTTTTTAGATGAGCATTGATCTAAAAAAAGATGACCAACAATTGCCCATGTGGCGGAAATATTATATTTTTCAAACATTAATAAAAGGCTTTTGATAACAGGTCTTGTCCTCTGAGCTCGAGTTATAAATGGGTGGTAATTAAAGTCGTGTCTACCCCATAACAGTTCAGTATCTAGCGAAATACAAAACGTCCCTTTATTCATAAATGCATTATATAATAAGCTCGATCATTTGCTATGATACATACTTAATGAGAATTGGTATTTTAACCCATAATTATCCGCAAACATCAGGCCAGCGCAAAGACGCTGGGACATTTATCTACGACTTTGCGGAAGAGTTATCAGGTCGAGGTCATAAGATTTACGTTTTTTCCCCAAAGTTTATTGGTAAAAAAGAAGCGTATAAAAAAGTCCCAGTAGAGTGGTTTAACTGGAGTGGCGGAGATAAAAAATTAGCAAATATTAATTTAAAAAGTAGTTCTGGTTTATTTAGCATTTTTAGTTTGCTCTGGAATGGACAAAATCAATCAATACAGTTTGCTAAAGATCATAATCTCGATTTTTGCTTAGCATTTTGGTCATTCCCGAGTGGGTTATTTGCTTGGTGGATACATAAACGACTAAAAATTCCCTATGGGATTATGACAATGGGTTCAGATATTTTTGTCTATGGCAAAAACCCTTTATTAAATTTTCTAAATACTTATCTGTTAAGGCGAGCAGATATTATTTTTGGAGATGGTAAAAAAATATCCGAAGTAACAGCTCGTTTGGCAAAAAAAGAATGTACTTACATCCCGATTATTACCGCCATTAGCTTTAATAATGTTAAACCCTTGAAAAGATCTAAAAATACGTTTAATTTTTTATATGTTGGCCGACTCGAAAGTGTTAAGGGTCCAGATCTTTTAATTGAGGCCGTCAAAATACTTAGCCAGACTAATCCTAATTTTAAAGTTAATATAGTCGGGGATGGGTCAATGTTAGAGGATCTACAAGAAAAGGTTCGTAAGTATAACTTAGGAGATAAAGTCACACTTTTAGGAAATATATCGGATAAGAAAAGATTAGCAGCCTTTTATTTATCAGCTGATTGTTTAATCGTTCCTTCGCGGAGCGAGAGTCTATCAATGGTTATTCCTGAAGCCATAAAAGCTGACCTACCCGTAATTGCGAGCAATGTCGGAGATATGGGTGAGTTTGTTAGAAAAAATAAAATTGGTTATATCTTTCCCTCACAAAAAACTAATATATTGGCGAGTAAGATGTTACTTGCCATGAAAGAAGGTCATAATTTTAAAAAAAGACGAAAAGAAAATCTAAGAAAACTAAGTGCAATATTTAGCATTGAAAATTGTGTCGATATTTTTTTAAAGCAATTAAAATTAATAAATAAAGAATGATAAAGTTTAAGTTTAATATAAAAATAACTGCAATTATTTTAGGAGTTATTTTTTTTATTTTAGGAATAATTACGTTACCAGATTACGGAATTAATTGGGACACGATTAATCATCTCCCCAGAGGCCAGGCATATTTACACTATATGTTAACAGGTCGAAAGGACTATAAAGATTTACCGAACTTCTTTAATGGTTGGCAAGTCCCGGGACAATGGTACTGGCAAAATCCGAGCAGTCTAGGTATTGATACAAATATTCCGTATAACAATATTCCTAAAAGGAGCTTGTATCAGTTAGATAGCCAAGATTTTCAATATAATATGAAAACTGATGGTTATGGGCATCCTCCGACGAGTGATATTATATCGGCCCTTTTTAATACCGTTCTATTTCAACATCTTCATTGGATTAATGATATTGATTCGTATCACGTTTATGGAATTTTATTAGCAGCGGCTTTAGTCGGATTAATCTTTTGGTGGGTTTCAAAAGTTTATGGTCTATTTGCAGGATTTATAGCTGCAATATCTTTATCTCTATATCCGTTATTTTGGTCAGAATCACATTTTAATACTGAAAAAGATGTTCCGGAAACAGTCTATTGGTCTTTCATGTTTTTTGCTATCTGGCGGGGTATCACAACTAAAAGTTGGAAGTGGATTCTAACTTCAGGAGTATTTTTTGGATTAGCACTAGGAACAAAATTTAATATTTTGTTTGCCGGTCCAATTATTTTGGTCTGGCTCTCGGCATATCTAATCACACAATACTTGAATTCGAAAACAAAAAAAATATCTGTCATCAAAAAATGTATTAGAAGTAATATCAAGTTGATTTTAGCCTGCTTAATAGCTCCAATAATTGGTTTTGTTATTTTTGTTGGAACTTGGCCATATCTTTGGACCAATACTTTGAATGGCCTTCAAACGGTCGTGAGCTTTTATAAAGATATTGGAACTTCGCCATCTATCGATTCTCGGTTTATTTGGCATTTTGGATTAAATCTTTATCCTTCAAAGTGGATTGTTTATACCACTCCTTTAATTATTCTTGGATTAAGCCTGTTTGGGTTTGTTGTTGCTATTAGCCGGGTAAGACGAGATAAAGATCAAGTTAGCTTCCTTTTTTTGCTTTGGCTGTTAATACCGATCGTTCGGGTGACCTTGCCCGGTACGGATATTTATGGAGGAGTCAGACAAATTATGGAATATATTCCTGCACTGGCTATTCTTTCGGGTCTTGGAGCTTATCAGGTAAAAAAGATGCTTGAGGTTATTTTAAAGAAGTTTTTTATAAAAACTTCTTTTGCCTCGAATTTATCAGGCTTACTTATTATTTTAATGTTTATTCCAATTACTCTAAAATTAATTCAAATTCACCCAAATGAAAATGTTTATTTTAATCCTCTTATCGAAGGTTTAGCTGGTGCTAAATCTAAAGATATCCCTTATTGGGGTGATTCTTTTGGTGCTGCGTATCGCCAAGGGGTTGTTTGGCTAAATCAGCATGCTGAGAAAAACGCTAAGTTAGTTTATGCTAATGAATTAATTCCAAATATTCCAAGAATTTGGTTGAGAACTGATTTAGATCTTCAAAATATTTATCGAAGTGGTTATCTTAGAGAAGGTGAGTACGCTATTACTTTAACCTATCAAGGTACTAATACGCGTTCATATTATGATATGTATTTATCGACTTTTTTGGTACCAGTTTATGAGGCTAAAGTGGATGGTGTTTCCGTTTTAAGCATTTGGAAAAACGATGATATGCATTTAAAACGTCCTTATACTGAAAAGGCTCTCCTAAATATTCAGATAAGTAAAAATAATAATGATTTGATTTTGAATCTAGGAGCAAATTATCCACTTTCTCGATTAGTTGCAACTTACGGTTCTTCTGATTGTTCTGATTTAAAAACTGGGGTCGTTTCGATCTCACCAAATGATGTTAACTGGGTAAACTTACCCGGAGTTTTACCTGATGATTGGCAAATAACTGCTTTGGGACAACAACCAAAAGGAGGTAATTTTATTGAACCTTTTGCTGGTCAGCAGGCTCAATATATAAAATTGTCGGTTGATTCTGCAAAGACCTGTTTAATGAAAAATCTCACCAGTGCGAAGGTTTATGTTTTAAATTAATTATAAGATTTGTTTAATAATCTTTTGTTCATTTTTTTGGTTAGTTCTCGCCAACATCATTTCTGCGAGCAGTCCAGTCGAAATAAGTTGAACGCCAACAATCATTAGTAAGAGTCCAAATATTAAAAGAGGTTGATGTGAGGCAATTCCACCTGTTGTCACCCTTAGGTAAGTGATATATAAACCAACTAAAAAGCCAATTGTAAAGCTACTGAGTCCGAGTGTTCCGAAAAAATGACCTGGTCTTTTCATATAACCGGTAATAAATACAATTGTTAATAAATCAAGGATACCTTTCACTCCACGAGTCCAACCATATTTGGTTTTTCCATATTTTCTTGGTCGATGGTCGACAATAATCTCCCCAACCAGATAATTTTGTTTTGAAGCGATGATTGGGATGAATCTATAAAGTTCCCCGTATAAATTAAGGTTCTTCACAACTTCTTTTTTGTATGCTTTAAACCCACAATTGGTGTCATGGATCGGAACTTTAGTTAAGTAGCGCGTAAGTGAGTTTAAAATTCTGGAGGGCAAAACTTTACTCAGTGAGGGATCATGTCTAACTTTTTTCCATCCGGAAACCAGATCGTAGCCCTCACTAATTTTCTTTAGAAATCGACCAATCTCGCGGGGATTGTCCTGGAGATCGGCATCAAGTGTGAAAATGATATCACCCCGAGCTTCATCAAAACCGGTTTGCAATGCTATTGATTTTCCAAAGTTTCCTCTTAATCTAACAACTTTAACACGCCGATCTTGTTTTTTAATCTTTTTTAAGTTTTGGAAAGTTTTATCTTGTGATCCATCATCGACAAATATAATTTGATAAGGAAGCTTGATTTTTTTCATAACTTCCGAAATCTCTTTATATAATGGACCGACAGAACCTTCTTCGTCCTTGGCTGGAATAACGAATGATAACGATTGCATTTTGGGGTTAAGTATATGAATTCTCTTACACAGTTGCAATCTGCTATTTATTACCGATAAAATAACTCAAGTTTATGAAAGTCACGCGTCTAATAAAACCGTTAGTCTCAATTATTATTACTACGAAAAATGAGCAGGCAAATATTGAAGCTTTGCTAAAGAGTATAAAAATTCAATCATATAAAAACTTTGAAATAATAGTTGTTGATAATAATTCAACTGATAAAACAAAACTTATTGCTAAAAAATATACCAAAAAGGTTTTTAATTTTGGTCCTGAAAGAAGTGCTCAAAGAAATTTTGGTGTCGATAAATCCGAAGGCATTTATGTTTTAATACTAGATGCGGATATGGTTTTAGATCGGAAAGTTTTGGAGGACTGTGTAAAGCAACTTGAAATTAATTCTAAAGCTAAGGCATTAGTTATTCCGGAAAAATCCTTCGGAACTAGTTTTTGGGCAACTGTCAAAGGATTTGAAAAAAGTTTTTATTTAGGAGATTCAACTATAGAAGCGGCTCGTTTCTTTGATCACAAAGTATTTAATCAATTTAAAGGTTATGATTTAAAAATTACCGGTCCGGAAGATTATGAGTTACCATATCGGATTAGCAAAAAATATTCTATTGATAGAATTCCATCTTTTATCATGCATAATGAGGGGAATCTCTCACTTTGGAGAACAATGAAGAAAAAGTATTATTATGCGTCCAAGGCATCAAGTTATTTAAAGAAGCATCCTGAAATGCTATTTAAACAAGGAAATTTATTATTTAGGCCGGCATTTTTCAAGAAATGGCCACTGCTATTAGCTCATCCGTTTTTATCCCTCAGTTTATTTTTTATGAGAGCCATGGAAATGTCCGCCGCCATGTTAGGTTTTATAAAAGGCAGATATTTATGATGCCGCTTGTGACGATTTCAATTACGGTTTGGAATGGTTTAGAAGATACTAAAAAATGTCTAAAAACTCTATCGGCGATAACTTATAAGCCAACTGAAATAATAATTGTTGATAATGGCTCAGCTGATGGAACCGTTGAGTATATTCGTAAGAATTATCCTAAAGTTAAAGTGTATGAAAATGGATTAAATCTTGGATTTACTGGAGGACATAATCGAGCTATTCAATATGCTAAAGGTAAATACTTCTTGCTTTTAAATAATGATATTGAAGTTGAGCCCGGCTTTCTGGAACCACTGGTTAAAGATCTTGAAGGTAATAAAAAACTAGCTGCTGTCCAAAGTAAGACCTATTTATCTAAAAATCAGCTGGATAACACTGGATCTTTTCTAACTCCACTTGGTTTTTTAAAGCACTATGGTTTTAAACAAACCGATAGCCCCGAATATGATATAGCCAAAAAAGTCTTTTCACCAAAGGCGGCTTGTTTACTAATCACCAAACAAGCTATTGATAGATTCGGATTATTTGATAACGATTATTTTGCTTATTTTGAAGAAACAGATTGGGCGTGGAGAATTTATCTGACAGGCTTAGAAATTATGTTTGAACCTCAGTCAAAAGTTTTACATAAGCTAGGTAAAACTAGTACCAGGCTTCCATATAGTTTTATTTATTTTCATTCCTCTAAGAATACTATTCGATCAATTATTAAAAATACGGGATTTAAATCGTTATTATATATGTTACCCTTGCACCTGCTAGCCCTAAATTTTATTGGTCTGACATTCTTACTTCAAGGTAAGACTGGGATGTTTTTTAGCGTCATTAAAGCTCAGATTTGGAATATAAGTCATCTTTTTCGGACTTTAAAGCTAAGAGCGAATGTTCAAAACATCAGAAAAGTTTCAGATAAAGAGCTTTTTAATTTTATTATGGAACCTTTAAATCTTAAAAATAGTTTTAAACAATACCTTCAGATTCGTAAAAATTCCTGAGAATTAATATGGCAAAATCCTCTCAGACAGTTGCGATTATTGGAGCCGGCTTTACCGGGTTAAGTGCCGCTGTTCGATTAAGTAAGTTAGGCTATAAAGTCAGTATTTTTGAATTTTCTGACCAACCAGGAGGTTTGGCACTGGGCTTTAAAGACCGTAGGTGGAAATGGACACTTGAGCATCATTATCATCACCTTTTTGCAACTGATAAATCTATTCAAAATTTGGCTAAAGAAGTTGATTACAAAATTCATTATGTCAGACCAAAAACTTCAACTTATTCGCAAAATGTCATCTCTCAGATTGATTCACCGATAAGTTTACTTTGTTTTAGTGGTTTATCGCTTGTGAGTAGGGTAAGAACTGGTTTAATATTATTTTTACTAAAAATTACACCAATTTGGCAGCCGCTCGAAAAAATTACGGTTAAAGTATTTGTCTTAAAAACAATGGGTAGAGAATCTTGGAGGGTACTTTGGCAACCTCTCATGGATAAAAAGTTTGGCAACTTCTCAAATCGGATTCCGGCCTCTTGGTTCTGGGCTAGAATAAAATCTCGGACAGCCAGCCTTGGTTATCCGGACCGTGGGTTTTTATCATTTGCACAATCAATTGCTAAAGTTGTCAAAAATAATAATGGACAAATATTTTATTCAACTGCGATTACGAGCATTTCTGAATTTGAAGATAAAATTAAATTAACGACTCAAACCAATAAACAATATTACTTTGATCAAGTAATTTGTACTTTACCGACAGGATTATATCTAAAGATTACCGATGGCTTACCAACAAAATATAGACGTCAGATTAAAAAACTTGAAGGAATTGGGGCAGCCAATCTAGTTTTGTCATTAAAAAAGAAATTTTTAAATGATGGGACTTACTGGTTAAATATTAACGATCGAAAATTTCCGTTTTTGGCCGTTGTGGAACACACCAATTTCATGGACGCTAAAAATTATAACAATGAAAAGATTATTTATGTAGGAAGTTATTTAAACACCACTAGAAAAAACTTTCAAAAATCAGACAAAGATTTATTAAAGATTTATCTACCATATTTAAAAATTATTAATCCAGAATTTAATTTATCCTGGATTAATAAATCGTGGTTGTATAAAGCCAATTTTGCGCAGCCAATTATTTCGAAAGGTTATTCAAAGCAAATCCCAGCTATACAAACACCAATTGATCGATTATATTTAGCTAATATTCAGCAGGTCTATCCGTGGGATAGAGGAACAAACTATGCTGTCCAATTAGGTGAAAAGGTTGCAAAAATAGTCCATGACAAAAATTATAACTAAACGTCCGAGTCAATCTTTTGAAATCTTAAATGGCTTGATGAAAGAGTCCATTAAATTATTTTTTAAGCTACCCATTATTCAAGATAAAACGATTAACGATAAACCTGCTCAAAAAATAGTTAAACTTTACTCGAAAGGTGAGTATGCTGGGTTATCAACAAAAATTCGTTTTTGGGATGCTCCTCTTAATGAAATTGAAAAAAGGGTACCAAAACAGGGGACAATTTTAGATTTAGGATGTGGTGAGGGGATTTTTAGTAACTATTTGGGGTTATCATCTCCAAGGCGCAAAGTAATTGGTATCGAATTTAATAAAATTAGAGTTAAAACGGCTGACCATGGGGTTAAAAATGTGAAATTTCAGTATGGTAACGTTATAACTAAACCATTACCAAAATCTGACTCAATCGTTTTAGGCCATATGTTACATCACCTTCAATCTAAGAAGGATCAAGTTAACGTACTGAAAAGGTGTTATCAAAGCCTTAATAAAAAAGGTTATCTAGTAATTGCTGAAGTTGATAAAAGCTTAACTTTAAAATATTTATTAGGTTGGATTACAGATGTTGTGATTGTACCAATCTTATTTGAAAAACAATTTTATGATCATAATATATTTCATAGAAGTCAAAAAGACTGGAAACAACTTCTTGAAAAAACGGGTTTTAAAGTAACGAGTATGGAATTGATTAAAAGTGGTCCTTTTCCTGATCTAATAATTGTGGCCAGAAAGTGAATAAGGTTTGGCAGTTTTTTGTATCAATAGATAGATGGTTAGTTGCTATTCTTCTTTTGGCAATATTTCTCCGATTCGATGGTTCTCGGCCAGGTTATAACTTATTTCATAGTGATGAGCCTTTTATTTATGGGAATGCTGTCGAAATGTTTTTGGCGAGTTCGATTAAGCCTGACCGATTTGATTATCCAGCAACAACAGCAATAATTAATACTTTTTTTTATCGGATAATCTTTGTGCCTTTAAACCTAGGTTCATATTATATTCAACATATTTCGGAAATTAGAGAGCATAGTTTGCATTTCAGAATGTCCTCAACCGAATTTGATCATTTTTTTAAAACAAAGATCTTAGGGGAGAGAGAAGCCAACGCCATTTATTGGTCACGTGATATTACCGGCCTATTTGGAATTGGTGTAGTTTTAATTATTTACTTAGTTGCGAAAAGGTTATTTACAAAAAAAGTGGGTTTAATTGCAAGTTTATTAACTGCAGTTAATTACCGCCAAGTTTTAAATAGCCATTTAGCTTTGCCAGATATTTATAATGCTTTTTTTCTACTACTAGCCCTATATACCGCATTAAACTTATTAACGAATAGAACCACTAAAAACTTTGTAGTAGCAGGTATTACTGCTGGTTTATCTTTTTCAATAAAGTATCAAATCTTTAGTTTTATACCATTACTTTTAATTTGTCTTTTTAACGCTTTTGAGAAAAGAGCATGGTCTGATAAATTTAAAACGTTTTTTGACTGGCGAGTCCTATTCATGCCACTGATTGGCATCATAGTTTTTGCTATTTTTAATCCATACTTTTTTAAGGATTGGCAAACTGCGCACCAACAACTTAGTTATCTAGCAATTAAATATAGAACAGGAAAAGACTTTTTAGATTTTTATCCGCTATCATATCTTTATTATATTGGGATTGGCCAATTAACTTCTTTGTTAGTCCTGTTTGGGCTTGGCATCGGATTTTATAAGCATTTAAAAAAGACACTAATCGTTTTGTCCTTAATAATACCTTTCTTTTTTGTGACTATTTTTTATACCGGTGGTGGGTTTTATACTAGAAACTTTGTTACGATAACACCTTTATTACTACTTTTTGCTTCTGTGGGGTTAGTCCAGATTAGCTCTATTTGGAAAACTAAAATAAATATAATTTTAGTTGGATTGTTACTTTTAGGACTGACTTATGAAAATATCGCTAAAGATTTAATTTTAGATCAAGAATATAACAAACCCTGGAATAATCAGTTAATAAATGACTTTATAAAAAATGATATCCCAAATGGATCGGTTATTGCAGCCGGATCTTTAATTTCTATACCTGATTCGGATCAGAAACTTCAATATGATTATAATAATTTATTTTCAGTAGATGAATTCCGTGACGCGGGGGCGACTTATGCCGTAACTAATTTAGAAGCAATTAATGATAGATTTTATTGGTGGATGACTCAATCGACAAAGATTTCACTTAAGTTTTGGAATAAACCTGTGAATATTTTAGAAAATACCTATCCAGCAATGACAATCAGGGAATTACAGTCCTCAGCTATTTTTGAAGCAATTAAGCCTTGGATGGCTCCCGATACAACTTATATTGCGGCAAAAGTTCCGCGATATAGTTCAGATTTACTCGGATCACCAATTGATTTTAGTTTTAATAAAGATACGGATGGTTGGACTCAGTCGGGTAAGCTTTGGTATGGTGACACCAATTTAGGGCTAGGTAACGATAGTTTGTCTATTCAAAAAGTTAACACTATTAGTTCACCGAACTTGGGTTGGCAATCTCCGATAGTTGATGTGACTGATTGGCCCGGTTTTACAATTAACTATACAATTGAAACATCCTCATCAAATAGTCAGGCTAAAGATGGTATTGTCGTTGCCCAGTTTTACCTTAATAAGGATGATGCGCTGAATTCAGTTAATAGAATTGGAGTCAGATTAAGCAGTCGCAATAATAAGTTAAATAGCTGGGTTAATAAGCAGTTAGTTGGGTTAGTACCATCGGTGGCTAAATTTATGACTATAAAATTTATTGCTTATCCAACATATAGCGTTGATCCTGATGGATATTCAAATATTTACTTAAAAAATATCACAATATATAAGTCAAAAACAGCAGTTAATTATAATGGCTGGAAAGTAACACCAGTTAATTTAAGTTCAGATGATCTTTTCTACTTTAGTCAAAGCAATTTATAGATGACTATTCTTTTGGAATAAAGAAAGGTAAACTTGAAAAAATGAAAGGCTATCCGAAAGTCTCAATAATTATTCCTTTATACGTTATTGAAGATCGTTTTTTTGACGATCTTAAAAAATTTGAGAAACTAAAATATCCTAATTATGAGATTTTAGTGGTTTGTCATAAAAATATTAAACTAACAAACTCAAAAGCTCGTCTAATTAAAACTGGTTCAAAGCCAACTGGACCAGCTGAAAAACGAGATCTAGCCTTAAAGTATGCCAAGGGTTCATTTTGTGCTTTTATTGATGATGATGCCTATCCCGATCCCGGTTGGCTGACTGATTTAGTTCGTGAGTTTAAAAATCCCAACATTGCAGCTGTTGGTGGACCAGGATTAACACCTCCTGAAGATTCCTTTTGGTCACAGATGACGGGTTTAGTTTACCAATCTTTTTTTTGCGGTGGACCTACTCAACATAGATTTACGAAGTCTAAAAAAAGATATGTTAACGATTACCCAGCCTACAATTTAATTGTTAGAACAGCAATTTTAAAAAAAGTCGGGGGTTATGGGAGCTATTTCTATGGTGGGGAAGATACGTTCTTATGTTTAAAAATTATCAAGGCAGGTTATAAAATTTTATATAGTCCTAAATTTGTTGTTTATCACCATCGCCGACCTTTATTCAAATCTTACTTGAAGCAAATTGCAAATGTTGGAAAACATCGGGGTTATTTCGCTAAAAAATTTCCAGAAACTTCACGTCATTGGGCATACTTTATACCCTCGATCTTAACACTTGGTTTTATTTGTTTGTTACTGCTGTCTCTTTTTAATATAAGATTCCTGTTTTTATTTGGGTTAATATTTATACTCCTATTTTTAATAGGAATTTTACCTGAAGTTAGAAAGGTTAAAATTTGGGAATTGCCAATAATTGGAGTAAGTATTGTTTTGACTCATTTGGCGTATGGCTGGTCTTTCATGAAAGGTTTGGGGGTTAAAAAACTAGATGTCTAATATATTAAAGATTGATATTTCAGTAATAATTCCCGTTTTTAATGAAGCAGAAAGGATTGCTCGATGTTTAGAAAGCATTAGAAATCAGAATTACTCTCAAAATAGAATTGAAATAATTTTAATCGACGATTTCTCAACAGATCAAACATTAAAAATTGCTAAGAAGTATCACGTCAAAGTTTACAAGAATGGTTCACACAATATTGAAAAAGGGAAAAGCATTGGACTTGAACATGCTGGTGGAGAATTCGTCTTTTTTATTGATGCAGATAATTATTTAACTTCTCGAGATTGGTTTCAGAATGCTAGCTTAATTTTGAAAAAAAACTCAAAAGTTGTGGGTGTCCAATCGTATAAATACTTATATAAGTCGTCAGATCCTATTGTAAACCGATATTGTGCTTTGTTTGGTATAAATGATCCATTAGTGTTTTATCTTGGTAAGAGAGGTCAACTCCAAGCATATGAAAATAGTTGGATTTACCCGGAAACGCTATTAAAAGAAAACAAGCTTTTTTACTTAGCTAAATTTAATTCTGATAATTTACCAACAGTTGGTTCCCAGGGATATTTGACTAGAAAGAATTTACTTTCAAAAACTGATTGGAAACCTTATTTATTTCATTTAGATTCGGCCCATGATTTAGTGTCCCAAGATAAAAATACTTTTGCATTTATTAAATATGAGATTGGACATGATTATGTTACTTCAATCGGTGATTTGATTAAAAAGTGGCAACGTAATATAAATCTTTATTATAAGTATGCTGAATTGCGAAGATATAAATATCAGATTGATAAATTAAAATTAATCTTAATTCTTTTAATGATGATAACGATTGTTGGTCCGTTAATAGATAGTTTAAAAGGTTTTATCAAAAAAAGAGATCTAGCTTGGTTTTTACACCCATTGCTCTGTTTAATTGTGGTATTCATATATGGAAAAGAGACTATAAAAGCGTTAAACTATAAGTCAAATTGAGTTTAGAACAATGATTAATAAATTAAACGATAAATTTTATACAGATATCTATAGTCAGCAGACCGAAGACAAAAGTGATTTTCGCCAGATGGAATATTTATATCAGAGAATTCGATCGGTCTTGAAAAATCCAAAAACTATTTTAGATGTAGGTTGTGGTATTGGAACTTTTGGAGTAATTATAAAAAATCATCTACACAGTAATGTATCCGGATTAGATATTAATAAAAAGGCTGTTGATACGGCTAGAAAAAGAGGTATTAAAGCTAGTATCTCTGATATTGAGGGCAAGTGGCCGATCAAAAATAACCAATTTGAACTTGTGTCACTTGTTCAAGTGATTGAACATGTTATGAATCCCGATCATTTGCTTCAAGAAGCGAATAGAGTTCTTAAAAATAATGGCTACTTAGTTATCGCAACTCCTAATTTAGCAGCTTGGTATAATCGGATCTTACTCCCTCTTGGTTTTCAGCCTTTTTTAACAGAAGTAAGTACTTTAGATAAAACTTTAGGAATGAAGTTCATTCGTAAATTAACAAGTAACCGTCAACCATTAGGACATTTAAGAGTCTTTACACTCAGAGGCCTAAAAGATCTATTAGAGCATCATGGTTATAAAATTATATTGATTAAGGGTGGTAAACAAAGTTATTTTCCCCGTCTAATGCAAGGTATCGATTGGTTAATGTCTTTTTATCCTGCGCTGTCAACCGATCTAATTATTGTTGCCCAGAAAATCCGAGTAAAATAGGTGACTTCAAGGCTATGAAACTTAAATATTTCGTCGGGCGGATTATCTTTAAAGTTCAGGCTGAGTATAAAAAAAGTCAATTAATTGAAGTTGGAAAGTATACCTATGGTCGACCAAAAGTAATTTATTACGGTGGGCCGGGCAAGGTTATCGTTGGAAGCTTTTGCTCCATTGCTAAAAATACAACCTTTATTCTGACCGGAGGACATCGTCCGGAATGGATATCTGCGTATCCTTTCCCAAGCTTAAGTAATATCTGGCCATCTGCAAGAACAATTAAAAACTCAGTTTGTTATAAAGGAAATATTGTTATTGGTCATGATGTCTGGATAGGTTATGGTGCCACTGTCTTAGAGGGGGTTACGATAGGGGATGGAGCGATTATTGGAGCGATGTCTGTTGTTACAAAAGATGTCGCATCGTATTCTATAGTGGGGGGGAATCCCGCCAAGTTAATTAGAAAAAGATTTAGCGACCAGCAAATTAAAAAATTGATTAGATTAAAATGGTGGAATTGGCCAACGCGTAAGATTCTAAAAAGTATTCCATTACTATGTAATTCAATCGATAATCTTGAGAAGCTGAGCCATGTTTAATAAATATTTAAAATTTTTTGTAGGTGGAGCGATCCTTTTAGGTATTCTTGTTTATCTTCCTTTATGGAATGGATACTTCATTCAAGATGAGTGGCAACTTTTTTCAATTTTTGATTCATATAATAATCAAGGAGTTTTTCAGACTTTTTTATCATTTATTATTCCACAACCTGGTCAATATGTACCAATTGCCCAAATTTTGGCATATGGAACATTCTTATTTTTTAAACTCAATTATTTAGGCTATTTTTTAATCGGTATTGCTTTGCACTTTATTGTGGCTACATTACTTGCATATCTAGTCTATAGGTTAACTTTAAAGAAAGGATTTGGTGTATTGGCTGGATTATTATTTTTAATCTCACCTAGTCATTTTCAAGCTACTTCTTGGATTATCGCTAATTTTGGCTATAGCGGGGCAATGATCTTATTTTTATTAGGGCTAATTTTTTATTTTAAATGGCTAGATTCAAATAATTTTAAAGATGCAATCCGAGCAGCCTTATTTTTATTTGGATCTTTATTGGCTAAGGAAATTACTATTTTTATTTTTATTGCTTTACCGATCTTAACTTATGTATGGACCCAAAATAGGAAGAAAACTCTTCAAACTTTTTGGATTATTATCCCCGTTTTCTTATTTGCAATTTGGCATTTTCTTTTTTTGAAGTTTAATCCAACTCCAGACTTGTCGGTCCATCCTTTAAATTTAGGCAATTTATTATCTCTTCCTTTTCGGGCAGTAGCCCAATCTTTGATTCCTGATCAATGGATTTACCACATTGCGGTTTATCTTGGTCGTCAGCACTTTCTCTTAAATCATATTGCTGCACTCAGAACTAACTTTGATACAGTTACTCAATCGACGGGCGCGTTAATAATTGTTTTAATTATTAATTTAATTATGTTTATTGGAGGAGTATTTATATATCGGAAAAATCGTTTATTGTTTAAAATGTATCTCTCTGGGATTATTTTGACAGCTTTATCAAGCTTTCCTTATATTTATGTAGATACAGCCAGATTCTCACTATTGCAGCCACGCTATGTGTATATGGGGGTAGCCTGTATGAGTTTGTCCGTGATTGCATTACTTGAGACGCTTTTAAAAGTAAATCGAAAAGCTACCTTTTTATTGGGTTTTATAATTATCATGAGTTTTAGTTTGGCGACTTATAATAATTCACGGGGCTTGGCGAATGAGGGTATTATTAGAAAATCTTTACTAAAAGCCATTTCAAATTCTATTCCACAAAATTCAAATCAAACAATTATTTATATTGAATCAGATTCACCATATTATGGACTGGTCGAGAGTGTTCATATTTTGCCATTCCAAAATGGTTTAGGAAAAACTTTAGCTATATATTTAGCAGATAAAGTTTATATTCCTCCAGTTGTTTATGTTTCAAATACATTATGGCCTATTCAAAGTCAAGGTGTTTTTTATAATCAATACGGTGCTTTTGGATACTTTAGAGACTACAACACCCTTAAAGAAGCTGTTTTGATACAAAAGCTCTCCCCCGAAAACATTTACGCTTTTTCATGGCATGATACAACTCAAGCCTTACAGAATATTAGTCAACAAGTCAGAGAATCTTTAAAATGATTATTTTTTTGAAATGGTTTAAATATATTTTGCTACTATGTTTTTGTCTTACTCCACTAGTCTGGTTTAAGGGCCACCCCTTAGCTATTATTGATGGAGTTGATACCAACTTTCCTTTGAATCCTTTGGTCTGGTTTCTTCGGCGATTTTATGATTGGAATGATATTGGTAATGCCGGGAGCGACTTCTCTTCTTCTGTTGCCGGATTATTCTTTCATTTTATTCAACTTGTACCTTATCTTTTAGGATTTAGTCTTCATTGGGTTGAATTAATTAGCTTAATATTTTGGTTTAGTGCAATTGTCTTAGGATCATATTTCTTCGCCCGCGTAATTTTACCCAAAAATAGTCTAGCACAGCTAATTTTAGTTAGCCTTTATTCTTTTAATATCTATTTATTTAATACTTGGGAGAATGTTAAAGTTTCAAATTTATGTTTAGCTGCAGTTTTACCTGCCTTTTTAGCTCTTTTGCTTGCATTTGATAAAAGGCTACTTAATTTGTCTCGTTTAATCTTTTTAGCAACATTATTCGCAATTATAGCTTCTGGTACGGGTATTAATCCGGCTTATTTTTTGACCTTAATTATGGCAATTTTTATTTTAAGCGTTATGAGGCTATTATATGTTCCTCAAAAGCTAGAGAGAATCTTAATCTTAAAAAGTACATTTTTAGTTTTAGCAATTCTTTTTTTTGTTAACCTATTTTGGATTTTACCAACAATTAACCATTTATTATTTTCAGGCAATAAACTCACTCAAATTAGTGATATTGGATTTAATGATTGGGTTGATAGTCTGTCAGCGAATACTAGTTTATTAAATACTTTTAGATTCCAAGGAGCATGGGACTGGTATACGATTGATACTGGGTCGAGCTTACCCCTTTATATTCCATATGCAGTTAGCTATTTTAATCGATTATCCTTTTTAAGTTATAGCTTTTTATTAACAGGCTTAGCTCTCGTAGCCTATCTTTTTAGAAGGAAAGACCAGGCGGTTTTATATAGTTTTTTGGGGGTAATGGGAGTATTAGCAATCTTCCTCGGATCTGGTAGCCATCCACCAACTGGTACTTTATTCAATCTGTTAGATCGACATGTGCCTTTTTTCTCGTTTTTTCGCAGCCCTTGGTATATATTTACTCCGCTATGGATTTTGGCAGAAGCGGGGTTAATTGCTTTACTCATTTCAAATTTAAAAATAAAATCTTCGAGATGGGCAATCGGATTATTTACTGTTCTTGTATTGGGGAATATTATTTATTGTTATCCGCTTTGGACCGGTAAAATTTTTCGTCCAAATCGACCAGATGGCTTTTATATAAACTTCCCAAATTATGTAAATCAATCAGCTAATTGGTTAAATGATAATTATAGTTCGACGAGTCCCCAACGAATCATCGCTTATCCTAATGATGAAATTGAACAGTTCAAGTGGGGATATCGAGGAATTGAATCCATTCTTGAGCTTTTTGCTAAAAACGAGGTTTTGTTTGCTTCTATTAATGGTATTCAATCTCCGCTGGATGGTGTCGTGAACTTATTTTATCAGACTGCTGCAAAAGGCCAAAGGGAGGCTGCTTCTAATTTAGGAGAAAAGCTTAATTTAGGGCTAATCTTTCAAAAGAACGACCAGAGTTCTCTCTCACAAAAATTACCCGACAATTTTTTAGTGACAAAAGTTACTCAGTTTAATGCTTGGAGCTTCTATAAGTTTCCAAACGCGCTTCAACCTAAAATATTTACAGCTACTAATTTAATGGCTAACTATTCGGTTAGCCCGGCCGTGATCGAGCCCTTATCGGTTTTACCGATCGATAGTTTGCTTATAAATCCTCATGATCAAGTTGTTGCAGGAATTCCCCAGTCAAGCGATTTTACAGGCCAGGTTATTTTAACGACTAACTCTCAATTAACGGATATGACAGGGGTTAAATCAGTTGGTCCAGAATTAAACTTTCAACAAAAGGATCTATCTGTTGTTAAATTTAGTTTTAATATTCCGCAAAAAGGTTCATATCAAGTGGTTTTAGATAGATATCAGGTCGAGCAGTTTGGAATTGACTTAAATAATAATCTTAAGATAACGCTTGATGATAATGATACCTTCTTACATCCGGATAAAGTAACAGATAGTTTTATTTATTTTTCAGATTTAGATTTGAGCGAGGGGAATCATCAATTATCCTTTAATTTGACAGAGTCAAGTCCGATTCTTAACCAAGGCATTTTTAAGTACCAACTAGCGACTCTAGACCCGCTATCAAGTTATTTGATTCAATTTGAATATAAATCTGACTATGCTCAAAGTAATCAATTGAAGTTAGAACAATTTAGCCCCTCATCGCCAGTTCAGTTTGTTAGTAAGCAACTTCCTTTTTCTTCAGATTGGCAGGTTTATAATCAATACTTTACACCAATCCAAACAAATTCAAAATTAAATATTGAATTTACCAGTTTGAACACTTTGGGAAGGACGGGCAATAAAGCAATCTATCAAGGGTTAACAGTTAAAAAGGTGTTTTTAAATAACCTGTTTTTAATTAATAAATCAGATATTAAACCGCTCCAAACTTCAATAATTAATTTTAATCAGGTTTCACCTGTACTTTATACGGGAGAAGCTAAGAACGCAGATCATCCCCAACTGCTTGTTTTCTCAGAGAATTATTCACCAAATTGGAAATTAAGTCTTTATGATGATAATGGAGAGTCACTTATTGTTAAGCCGCTTCATTTCACAGCCAATAATTATGCAAATGCTTGGTATATCGAAGGAGTTCCTTCGAGCTATCATTTTAAAATTTATTATACTCCTCAAAGTATTTTAAACCTTGGATTTTTAATTTCAGGTTTAACAGTTCTTATTAGTTTGGTTTTTGCTCTTCTGCAGATTAAAAAACACAAGTTAAGCAAAAAATGATCAAAACTTTTCTAAAATCCCTTAATATTTGGAAACCTACAATTGAAGATTGGGCACGAAATCATGTTTTAGGGTTATTTATTTTTAACTTAATTTTAATGTTATTAATATTGCTACATTCAGCGGGTTATTTTGCGCCATATCTTGAAATTACAATTAACCTCATTTTCTTTATATGCTTACTTGCCTTAATTTTATTATTAAAAGCTACGAGCAAAGTTATCTTTATTATTGCGATTGCCTTTTGGATATTTGCGGGAGTACTTAGAATTATTGGAATCGATATTTGGGCAGAGCGAACAGCTATTTATACTTTTGAGGGTTTTTTAGTAGGGGTCTTTCTCCAAATAATCGAGGATAAATAAGTCTAATGATTTATTTTTTTATTGCGGGTAGTGAATCTTTTAGCTACAATTGAGATCACCAAAATGAAAAAATGGATTCTAGTAATTATCCCATTCCTAATTATTTTTCAATCTTTTTTTAGTGGCTCACATCTAGTATGGGGCGATTCACCATACTTTTATCCTGAAAATTTAAAAGAATTATTCTCTTTGCCGCAAGCATGGGATAATCGTACTGATAATTTTGGTGGGCCGCAGAACTTAGTTTTATGGTTATATTTTCCAACTTTTTTGTACGGTCTCATTAACCACTTTTTAGGATTAAGTAATGATTGGTTAATTAGAATAATTTTTTACTTTCCGGCTACGATTCTTGGTATAAGTGGCTGTTATTTCTTTTTAAAGCGCTATACCCAAAATACTATCTCCCAACTTTTCGGAAGTTTAATCTATTTATTTAATAGCTATTTTTTATTATTGATCGATGGAGGACAAGTTGGTGTTGCGCTCGCATATGGATTATTTCCATGGGTGGTATATTTAGGATTAAGTTTTTTAAACAAAAATAAACTCCAAAGTTATCTGGCGAGTTTAATGGCTCTAATTCTCATAACGAATATTGATTTAAGAGTTGCGATATTGTCGGTTGGGATGATTATCGTATTAAGCCTGTTTGATTTTAAAATTCCAAAGCGTTGTATCTTAAAAGGTCTGACACTTTTATTTGTTCCAATTATTTTAATAGATGCTTTTTGGCTTATACCACTTCTTCAGGCGACGGTATCATCACAGATTATCGCTATTCCACTTGTACAAGACTTAAAAACGACGACATTACTCGATAGTTTAGTACTTTTTCAACCACATTTCCCTTTGAATGAATTTGGGCATATCTTTCCGATCCCATTTTATTATTTTGTCTTACCGCTGTTGTTAATTATTGGTGGACTATTAAAAAAGGATAATAAGTATTTACTCATTTTATTTTTGTGTTTCGCCTTTTTAGCCAAGGGTTCTACCTTTCCGTTTGGCAAAATTTATGATTTTTTGGTAACTAAACTTCCATTCGGAATTGCATTTCGTGATTCAACTAAGTTTTATATTCCTTTAATAATGTTGGCCAGTATTCTATTAGCATTTTTTGTTGATTATCTTAAAAAGTTAAAATATTGTGGAGTTTATTTAGCGCTGTTATATATTTATTTACTTATTCTAATTTACCCAAGCTTAATCGGAGGTCTGACAGGAGTTTTAAGTAAAAATACCACCAATACTGATCAAGACACCATGATCTATCAATTGCTAAAGACCAAAAGTGATGTTAGAAGTTTATGGTTTCCTGAAAAATTACCGTTAGCTTTTAGTAGCCAGCAAGTTCCGGCTATTTCGGCGGATAGCTTGTATTTAGAAAGACCATTTGCATCCATGATCGATGGCACATATGATTTATACAACTATCTAAATAGTCCTCAACTTATTCCCTGGCTTAAATTAGTTGGCACTCAGTATTTATTCTTTCCGGAAAATGATCGTAAAAAAACTTGGTCAAATCAAGATGTCTTAGAGAGACAGCAGTTTATAAGCTTTGTTGATAAAGTATTCTCCACCGAGCAAAGGCTTAGTTTAAATTATCCGGCTTTTAAATTAGATCAGGTTGCATCTCACTTTTTTACGGTTCCTAAAGTTTATTTTGTGCTGGGCGGGGAAGAGCTTTATAATCAGATTTTTAGAGATAAACCTAATTTTAATTTAGCTAATCAAGGTTTTGTCTTTTTAGAAGATCCTCGGTTAAACCTTAATCAGTTAAATATGATTAAACAGGGTGATGCTTCAACAATTATATTGGGTAATAAGACTCGAGATGACTTGGCGATGGTTTACCTTAACCAAAGCTTATTGAGTGACAAAGCTGTTGTAACTAAAAAGTGGGGTCAAAGATCTGGGGCAGAATATTTAGATTGGAAAAGTGAGTTATTAAAAGGTGGAGTTAGAACATATGATTTTGCCAATTCAAGCTCAGTTTATTTTTCTTCAATTAATGGTGAGCTACTGAGTTACAAAAGTAATTTGAGAGAGGGAGATTATGAGTTGGCGATAAGAAATACTTCAGCTTCAGATAGCGCTAAGTTAAGATTAGAAATTAACAATCAATCTTTCGATGTGAAGGCAAAAAGTTCAAATCAGTTTACTTGGCAAATAATTGGGCCGATTCATTTATCAGGTAATCAAAAATTAGATATTACCAATCTAGGTGGTTTTCAGGCTATTAATGGAGTGGCAATTATTAATCAAGATAGTTTGAGTTGGGCTAGAAGCCAAGCAGATCAGCTCCTCAGCCGTTTGCCGCCAGCTCAACTAACAGATATTGAGGCAAGCTCCGATAAATTTGGTTTGGCTGATGATCAATTTATTAATCTTACGGAACATCGACTTAATTTAAGATCTTCAGATAATTGGTTAATTATGACCGATCATTATGATTCTGGTTGGAAGATCAATCCAAGTTCAATCAATTTACCTGGATATGCCATGTTTAATGCCATTTATTTAAGTTCGCACACAGCAGACCAGCTGATTGATTTAAAATATCAGCCTCAAAGGACCGTTGATCTTGGTTTAAGAGTATCTTTATTGTCAGCTGTCGTTTTACTATTATGTTTAGGTGGATATTATTTAAAAAAAAGACATGAATATTAGTCAGATTTTAAAAACTAAAACTATTTCCCATATTTCAATTAGTACTTTCGGGACTCTTTTAAATGGAATTTTGGGTGCATTATTTTTTATTATCTTAGCCAAAGCTTTGGGCCCTTCAGATTTTGGGTTATTTGCTGTGGCTATCGCAACCTTAACTTTAATCTCGGATATTGCTGACTCGGGAATTAATACAGGACTAATTAATTTTATAAGTAGGCATTTATCATCAAATACTGATCAAGCCTATCGTTTCTTAAAACTCGGTTTAGAAATCAAGATAATAATCTGGTTAATCATTTTGCCAATTGGGTGGTTACTGGCACCTTTCCTGTGTCAGACTATTTTTCAAAAACAGGAATTAATTAATCCAATTCGGGTGATGATGATCGGGGTTGGAGGAGCACTTTTATTCTCCTTTGCAACCAATGCCCTCCAAGCTCTTCAGAAATTTTGGGCATGGAGTTTTCTAAATATTCTAAGTAATGGGTTACGCTTAATCCTAATTGGTTATCTTGTCTTAATTGGTCGACTTAGTCTCCCTAATGTTTTGTGGGTTTATGTGGGTATTTTATTCCTGGGGTTTTTTATAGGCTTGAAGTTTCTACCTTTAAGATTCTTAAAAGTTACTAATGAAAAATCAGTTGGCAGAGAATTCTTTCACTATAATAAATGGATTGCTTTATTTACGATTTTAGCAGCACTTTCTTCAAGATTAGATACTTTTTTAACGGCCCGCTTAGTCACAACTGCTCAACTTGGAATCTATTCAGTGGCTGTTCAATTATCTTCGGCAGTTCCACAACTAGTTTTTGCGATAGCAGCGGCGATTGCGCCTAAACTGGCTAGTTTTACGACTGATCAACAAGCTAAAAGTTATTTAATGAAACTTCAGCTACTTGTTATTGGTATTGCCTTACTTGGAACTGTTAGTTTCCCAATCGCTTACTACTTCTTCCCTTGGCTTGGTCCAGTTTATCAAGCAAGTATTATGCCATTTATTATTTTAATGGTGGCTCAATTAATATTCTTAATTGCCATCCCGACTCATCAAGTGATCTTCTATTACTTTCAGAAACCTAACTTCTTTTTTAAGGTCTCATTAATTAGATTTTTTCTAACCCTTGGAGCAGGTTACTTCTTAATTTTAAATTATGGAATTATTGGGGCAGCTTTAGCGGTTCTAATTGGTAGTTTATCGGATTTCATTTTACCCGCGGTTTGGGTTATTTATCGATTCAATAGACGTAAATAATGAAAAAACTTTGGGCAAATGTTTTAGTTAAGAATGAGGATCGCTATCTCTGGTTTGCGATCATGAGTGTTATTGAGCATGTTGATAAGGTTTTAGTCTGGGATACTGGAAGTTATGATCAAACAATATTTATTATTGAGGAGCTTCAAAAGAAATATCCCCAAAAAATTATATATGCTAAAAAAGGTCTTCATTCTCCAGAGGGGGTCTCAAAACTTAGACAAGAGATGCTGGAAGCTAGTCTTTCAGATTGGATTTTAATTTTAGATGGTGATGAGGTTTGGTGGAAAGATTCTTTAGAAGAGATCCACAAAATTATTAATAATTCTAACAATAATCTCTACGCATTAGTTAATCCAACGATTAATTTAATAGGCGATATTTACCATTATCAACCGGCTGAAGCGGGGCAGTATCAAATTTTGGGTAAAAAGGGTCATTTAAATATTAGATTTATTAATAAACGTACGCCTGGGCTACATGTTAGTGGAATTTATCCGAATGAAGGATTTTATAATAGTGATAATATTTTAATTCAAAACTTGGATAGTCATTTAAAATATGTGGATTTGCCATTATTACATTTTACTCACCTGGCACGTTCAACAAAATTTAATAATCCTAAACAAAAATATGAACTTGGTAAGACATTTCCCTCTACATTTAAATATCCTGAATCATTAAATCAAAACCGACCGGTATTTGTAATTAGCCCATGGAAAACGAGAACAAAAGGCTATATTATGAGGGCAGGTTTTGAGACACCGTTAAAAAAGCTTAAAAGGAGAGCGGTTAAGGTTAAACTTAAGATTTTGAAGTAAAATATGTACCGCGGAAAATCAGTTTCAATTGCAATCGCGACTTACCGCGAAAAAAACTCGATCAGGCAAGTTATTGATAATTTTTTTGAGACTGGTTTTGTTGATGAAGTTATTGTGGTTAACAATAATGCTGAAAAAGGTACTGACCAGGAAGTTAAAAAAACTAAGGCTAAAATAATCTATGAGACCAGGCAAGGATATGGTTATGCCTTTCAAGCGGCTATTAAATCGGCCACTGGAGACTATGTTGTTGTTTGTGAACCAGATGGGACATTTTTAGCAAAAGATTTAGAACGATTTTTAATTTATGCTGAAGATTTCGAAGTAGTTTTAGGAACAAGGACAAGCCAGATCGGTTCGTTATCTGGTCGGGGAATGGGTCTGGCTCGAAAGTTTGCTAATGTTATTGAGGCAAAAACGATAGAAGTTTTATTTAATAGTTTTGCTTTAACCGATGTTGGTTGTGCCTATAAATTATTTAGACGTCAAGCTTTAAAAAAGATTATTCCTTTGTGGAAAAATGAAAAGTCCCCTTTATTTAATACTGAATTAATTTTATTAACGGTCAGCCTAAAACTAAAGTTCGTTGAAATTCCAATCTCTTATAATAAGCGTATTGGAACCTCATCAATTGTTGGTAAACGCTACCAAGTTATCAAATGGGCTTTTGTTATCCAATTTTATATTTTTATATTTTGGCTAAAATGGTTGATTTTAAAAATGGAGAAGACTAGTAAAAGATCTAAAATTTAATGTTGATAAACATAAGCTTTAAAACCACCTTGTTCGAGCATATATTTATAGTTTAGGGGAGCTATCGTTGGGGCTCTTTTTTCCGTCATTAAAACTGAGTACTCCGTTGCGCTGGATGAAACTTCTTGGGGATAAAGCCAACTAAAAACTGAATCTTCGGAACTATGAGCTGGCTTTCGAGCATAATTACTAAAAAGATATCTCCAACCTTCATATTTATGACATGCTCCATCTTGATCTAAATCGTAACTATTTTGTCCGACAATATTCATGACTTGTCCGATGAGCTTATTTTTAGTAGCGAGACCAAAATCTCCGCTAGCTGTAAAAACAGTAAAGATGCCATGGATAACAAATAAGATGATTACAATATAAGCTAGAATCCTTATTTTTTTAGAAAATGATTCTATAAGTGATGCCATAACTAAAAAGAGGAGAGGAAAAAATCCGAGTAGATAATATTCAATCGGATGAATAACTGGTAAGGCAATGAATGGAATAAGAAATGACAAACTAAGTAAAACGATTAATCTTGTTTTTGGATTAGTCCAGGTCGCCTTTTTAATACTAAAGTATAACAAGCCGATTAGAGTTATGGCTGATAATACTAAGCTGCCTTGAGTAGTTGTCGAAAGGGGATTTGTAATACACGGATATAAAATTTCATCGGCATTATTTCGATTAGGTGTTAAATACCAGACTCGACTGAAAGATTGAAGAAGGCTATTAAAACGAAGTCCAAGATCTATGTTGACATGATATTTACTGGAAGATTGTAGAATTCTAATAGGGGTAGTTATATTGCTAGCCTTATGAAAGTAATCAAAAGCGATTAAAGGCGAAATCGTTATGATAAATGCCAGAAAACTGAGGATTAAGATTTTTTTATTCAATTTTTTTCTTTGAATAAATGCCCAATAAAGGGCGACTATGATAATGAGAAAAAGAGACAAGTGGATATGGAAGACCATTCCGTATGAAATAGCGAAAACAATCCACCATTTATTAGAGCGACTGGTCAGATAAAGTGATATGGCCATCAGTAAAGATAAAAACGGAACTCCGGGGGGATAAGGCTGCTGGTCATAATAGACCATTAGTGCTGAGCTGGCGTAGAGAAGGGCTGCAACTAGGCCAACTTTTTTATTAAAAATATATGTGCCAAGTAGATATAGTAAAAAAACTGCTCCAACCCCAAGTAAGCTGGAAATTACTCCCAAAACCAGCGGATTACCTTGGAACAAGGCTACAAATGGATAGATAATATATATCCAGAGAGGCCCCATGTAAAAATCAAAGCCTAAGGCGCTAACACCAATCCAAATAATATGGAAATGTTTAACAATCGTTTGAGTAATATAAAGCAAATATTCTTCATCTGGAGTAAAAACCATCAACTTAGAAAGAGTTACTAATCTGATGATTGCTGCCAATAATAAGATGACAATCAAGGCGTATTTTTGCATAAAATAATTGTACCATTTGGTACAATGTTTAAATGAAATGTTTCTTTCATAAGCAAGACGACTCAGCGCTTTTGTTTATGGCTAAGGGTTTGCCTATTAAAAAATGTAAAATCGATCAGCTAGTCTTTACTGACAAAAGTTTTGATTTTAGTTATAAAAAATACCATCGTGATTTTGAATATAATCAATCAGATCGGCAGTTTAAAAATATTTTCTTAAAAAGAATTAACAAGATAAAAAAATTTAAATTAGATGGTAAGGCTTTGGATATCGGTTGTTCAACGGGGGCTTATTTAGGTTTATTAAAGGAACTTGGATGGGACGTTACTGGGATTGAAACTTCGAAGCAAGCTGCTAAGATAGCAGCAGACAAAGGTATCCGAGTCTTGACCCAGTCTTTTGAATCAACTAATTTTAAAGATCAGAGATTTGATCTGATTATCCTAAACCATACCTTAGAGCATCTCGAAAATCCTCTTGATGTCTTTCAAAAAATCTATAAACTTTTAAATCCTTCAGGAATGGTCATTGTTGACTTGCCAAACTTCGATTGCTTGTCAGAAAAGTATCGCCGCGATAAATGGAAGTTACTTTTACCAAACGAACATCCCTGGCAATTTACACCTCAAACATTAAGACTATTATTTGAGAAAGCTGGGTTAAAAGATATTCAATATGATACCTCATCCGGTTTACTCGATTATGCAAACCCTATTTTTGAATTATTGCTCGCGTTAGTTACTTTTAAAAAACGGTTTTTTAATGAGTTGGCAATGTTACCTTGGAACTTGGTTGAAACGATCTTGAATAAAGGTAGCGATCTATCGATGGTCGGCTTTAAAAAATGAAAAAGTGCATAAGTTTGGGGCCGGTAGTATTGATTTTGTTATTTCACCTTTGGCTACTTAGTAATTTAATATTTACGGCTTGGCCCGAAATGTTAAGTTATCCATTTTTACTAAATTCCGGTTTTGTAATTTATCGCGATTTTGTGATGCCTTATCCACCACTATTACCTTTATTTCTTGAATTGTGGTTTAAGTTATTCAATTTTGATGTTCATTCTTTGCGTTTGCTGACTTGGCTTTTAATTATGATCGTTGATTTCAACTTATTTTATTTAATTAAAAGGATTTCTAAAAGCCAAAAAATAAGTCTAGGTCTTTTAGCGATATATGTACCGATCCAAGCTTTATTGGATGGCAACATGTTATGGTTTGATTTTGCGACGCTTGTGCCCTTATCCTTTGGTTTAATAACATTGTTTAAATGGCTAAATAATCAAAAAGGATCCTACCTTTTTTCTACCGTCGCGTTCTTTGGAATAGCGACGGCTATTAAGCAAACTACGATCCTATACTTTATACCTTTAGCACTTTGCTATCTAATTTATAAAAAAAAGCTTTACTCGAAAGATTTATTGACCGGAGCATTAGCTTTAGGTTTAATTTGGGTGCCATTAATTAGTTATTTACTTGTAAAAGGTTCTATTTTGTCGTTCTGGCTATGGAATTTTGTTTATCCATTAACGGAGTGGTCAAAGTTTCCAGGCTATGTTGCGCTATCCTTAACCCGCGATCAAAAGCTAATTTTAATAATACTGATCGCCTCTATCGTTGTGACAATGATGGGACTCTCCAAAAAAATATGGACTGACTTAAAGTTTTGGACTCTACTGGGATTTGTATTAGTTGCTGGTATAACCGTTTATCCAAGATTTTCTTTTTTTCATTTACAGCCGGCCTTATTTTTAATCATTTTGCTGTTGGGCTATAGTCTCAGTCGACTAAAAAGTAGTTTCCAAGTGATTGTTTTTGGATTATTGGTGATTAATCTTATTTTGATTGTTAAATTTGAGCTTCCAACTACTTTAGGTTCAAATCAAATACGTTTTGATGGGCCGGAAGATCAACAATTGACGAAAAGTTTAAAGTCTTATTTAAAGCCAGGCGATAGGGTTTACTTTTTAGGATTATCATCTTTGGAGTATGTTCAAACTCAAACTTTACCGACCAAGCCTTGGGTAGATAATTTTGGTTGGTACTTAGAAATGCCTGATGTTCAGCGGCAAGTTATTAACGGGTTAATTAAGAATAAACCTCAGTTTATTTTTTGGCAGAAACCATCAAGCGGTATGTGGTATGAATTGGGAGTTTATCAGCCAAAACAAATAGTATCTTTTATTAATCAATCTTATATACAATCAGGACAACTAAATAATGGAATAGAAATATGGACCAGAAAAGATTAAAGATCGCGTTTTTAAGCCGATATAGTGGGATAGTCGAACGAGGGGCTGAAACCTATGTTCTAGAACTTGCCAAAAGACTAGAAGCCTTTCATCAAGTCGATATTTTATCAGGTCTTGATTCAGATAATTTTTGGAAGATAGTTCAAGGACATTATGATATTGTCATTTCAACTAATGGTCGCATTCAAGCCTTAAAGGTCAGTTTAGGAAGATTGTTTAGTAATTATAAGTTAATTATTTCCGGTCAAGCTGGTATTGGCCGCGATGATATTTGGAATATAGCGATCGCTTGTCCAAATGTATTTGTAGCTCTAACTGATGTCGAGCTTAATTGGGCTAAAAAGTGGGCATGGTTTAGTAAATTAATAAAGATTCCGAATGGGATTGATTTAAAAAAATTCTCATCGACTGGACAAAAAATCAAACTAGATTTAGAGCCGCCAGTCATTCTCAGTGTTGGAGCTCTGAGTTGGTATAAACATCACGATAGAACAATTGAAGCAGTTAGTAAGTTAAAAAAAGGGTCGCTATTAATTATTGGCCAAGGGCCTCTCAAATCAGAATTGACCAAATTAGGAAATGAGAAACTTGGTAAGACACGTTTTAAGGTTATCAGTGCTCCTTATTCTGAAATTGCTAAGTATTATAGAAGTTGTGATCTATTTACTTTACCATCTTGGGACAGAGAAGCTTTTGGGATAGTTTATTTAGAAGCAATGGCTTCAGGTTTAGGAGTGGTTGCGCCAGATGACTTGTCAAGGCAAGAGATTATTGGGCAGGCTGGAATTTTAGTTGATACTTCAGATCCGGAAAAATTTAGTCAGGCCCTAGAAGGAGCATTTAAAAAAGACTGGTTAAAAGTTGCTCGACTACAAGCCGAGAAATTTTCATGGGATAAGGTCGCAAATAGTTATTTAGAATTATTTAAGGATTTAAAGTCATGAAAGTCTCTGTTATTATTCCTGTTTTTAATGAGGCCAAGGTTTTAGGTGACTGTTTAAAATCTCTTTTAGCTGAAAACTTCCAAGATTATGAAATTATAGTAGTTGATGATGGTTCAAAAGATCGAAGTTTAGATATTGCAAAACAATTTAAAACTAAAATCTTTCACCAAAAACATAAGGGTCCGGGAGCCGCTCGAAATTTAGGTGTTAAACATGCTCGGGGGCAAGTAATTGTTTTTGTTGATGCCGATATGACTTTTGATAAAAACTTTATAAAAAAGTTAACTGAGCCCATTTTTAAAGGCCAAACGATAGGGACATTTAGCAAAGAAGAATATGTTACCAATCCCAAAAAACGTTGGAGCCAAGCGTGGAATATCAACAAGAAATTACCAATAGAGCGAATGCATCCTGAGAATTATCCGAGTGAGCAAGCAGTTTTTCGAGCGATTTTAAAATCTGAATTTGAAAAGGTTGGTGGATTTAAAACGATTGGTTATATTGATGACTATACATTAAGTGAAAAACTGGGTATTAAAGCTATTGCTGCTCCAGGGGCTATTTTTTATCATCGTAATCCTGAAACTTTCGGAGAAGTTTGGCGACAAGCCAGGTGGGTGGGTAAAAGTGAATTTAAAAGACGAAAAATTCGGATTGAATTTATCATGAGATTTATTGCCATCTTTAGATATTCTTTGCCAGTCAGTTTAATAAAGGGGATTTTAATTGCGATTAAAAACAAAAAGCTATTTTTTATCTGGTTTAAAGTTATTTACGATTTGGCCGTTGAAGTTTCTTTATGGAGATCCTTTTTAAGAGAACAACGTTACCGATGATTTGGATAATTTTATTATTTAGTTTTGCACTCCGATTAATATCGCTAAATCAATCGCTTTGGTTAGATGAAGCTATCAGCGTTTTAGCTGTTCGGGGACATGATTTAGCTTATATTTGGAGTCATTTCTTTGCTGTTGATGTTCATCCCCCTGGATTTTACTTATTACTCTGGTTAACTGGTAATTTATTTGGCTGGAGTGAGATCATAATTCGTTTACCGTCCGTACTATTGGCGATTGGAACAATTTATTTAACTTTTAAAATTGGTCAACTACTTTTTTCAAAACCAGTTGGTTTAATTGCGGCATTACTTTTGGCGGTTAATCCACTTGATCTTTATTATTCGGAGGAGGCCAGAATGTACTCGTTAGCTACTTTTGGGGTAGCTTTGTCTTTTTACTGTTTTTTTAAATATTTAAAGGGTTTAAGAGTCCGTTGGTGGTTATATGCGATTAGCTTGGTGATTATCTTCTGGTCAGATTATCTGCCATATATCGTGGTTTTAATTCAATTGGGCGGCTTTGTATTGTTTAGAAAAAATACTAAAAATAGAAGTTTTATTTCTGGGCTACTAGTTGGTTTATTGAGTTTGTTACCTTTGATTCCACTAGCTTGGCAACAATTTGTCGGTGGATTAAAAGTTGCTACGGACTTACCCACTTGGGGAAAGATTGTCGGAGGAGCTGGCTTTAAAGAGCTGGCATTGTTACCACTAAAAACTGAAACTGGTCGAATATCTTTAGCGGGTAACCCGTTATTTAAAGTTCTAGCTGGGTTTACAAGTTTAATTTATCTTTATCTGTTAGTTTGTCTATGGAGGAGGTTTAATAAACCGGTTGTGGTGTTATTTGCGTGGCTAATCATTCCACCCGTTTTGACATTCTTGGTTTCATTTTGGATCCCATTATTTTCTTATTATCGTTTTATCTTCATTCTGCCAGCCTTTTGTCTCTTAGTAGCTATCTCTATTAACAGTCAAAAGCGGGTGGTCCAAAAATTATTAGGATTAGTACTGATTTTTCTTGAATTAACTTTCTGCTTTATTTATCTGATTAATCCAACTTTCCATCGTGAAGATTGGCGTGGGGCTGTTAATTTTACGGATCAATTTAAAAATTCTGACCAAATAATTTTATTTGATGATAATAATCTTGAGGCGCCATTTATCTATTACAGTCAGAATTTAAGTCCGGCTAAACCTGGGTTAGATAAGATCCCAGCCGATTCATCAAATATAAATTCATTAGTGGCTAAGCTTGAAGGTAAAAATCAGGTTTATTTATATGATTATTTGGTTGATATAACAGATCCAAACCGAATCTTAGCTCAGAATTTAAATAGCTTAGGTTTTAAACAAACTCAAACTTATAATTTCAATGGGGTTGGGTTTATCTATTTGTATACTCGAGTTAATCAATAAACACTTCCAGGTCCAACAATTTGTTACAATAAAAAGTATGAAAGTTGGAATGGATATTTCTCAAACAGCCCATGGCGGAGGAGTGGCGACTTATACTGAAAATTTAGCCAGTCATTTACTTAGTCAGCCTGAGTTGGAGATGGTTTTCTTTTATTCATCTCTTCGGAAACGCTATCCTGGAAATTTACCTAAATCAAAGTTAAAATCATTTAATTTACCTCCTAGCTTGTTTGAAGTTCTGTTTAATAAGATTCGTAACTTTCCAATAGAAAAGTTTGTTGGTGAGGTTGATATATTTCATTCGTCAGATTGGGTTCAGCCACCTTCTAAAGCTCGGAAGGTCACAACTTATCACGATGTTATACCGTTAAAATACCCGGAATGGTCAACTCCTAAAATAGTCAGTGTTCATAAACGTCGGTTACAACTTGTTGAAAAAGAGATCGATATGGTGATTGCGGTTTCTGAAACAACTAAAAAAGATCTACTAAGTCTATCAAGTATTCCTGAAAATAAGATTACGGTTATTTATGAAGCAGCCTCCGACGATTTTAAAATTATGGGTGAGTCAAAAGTAGTCGAGTTTAAGAAGAAATATAAATTGCCTGATCAGTTTATATTGGCAATCGGTGGAATTGGTATTAGACGTAACCTCGCTCGAGTTAAAGAGGCGGCTGATAAGATACCAGTTATTATAACTGGTCAAGATTTACCATTTTTAAAAATGGATGAAATGGTCCTACTTTATAATGCAGCTTCGGTTTTAGTTTACCCTTCACTTTATGAAGGTTTTGGTTTGCCAATTTTAGAAGCCATGCAATCAGGTACATCAGTTGTAACATCAAACTTATCATCAATGGCTGAAATTGGTAAAGATGCAGCTGTTTTAGTCGACCCAACAAAAACCGATTCAATTAGAGAAGGTATTAAGCAAGCTTTGGCTGATCAAAAACAACTTCAGAAAAAAGGTCTCGAGCGCGCTAAACAATTTAGCTGGCAAAAAGCGGCTCAGCAAACTGCCAAACTTTATGAGCAGGTTTATGAATCTTGATAGATTTTTAATCATTGGTTTACTGGGGTTGGGAATTATTCTTCGATTAGTTTTAACTTCAAATGGTAATTTTTTGTTTAATCTTGATAGTGCTCGAGATATGGTTGATGTTCGGGAGATGGTCGAACTTCATAAATTCAGATTAACCGGTCCAACATCGGGTATTGATGGAGTTTATGATGGGCCAGCTTGGTATTACCTTATGGCAATTCCATATATTTTATCGGCGGGTGATCCTTATTCGATGATTTTGATGGAAATTATCTTTTGGGCGATTGGTGGCTGGTTTTTATTAAAAATTGTTAGCCGCTATGGCCGAAATATGATAGTTTTAGTGGGTATTCTTTGGATATTTTCAGATTTAACGTTTTTAGCAACTCGTTATTCTTTAAGCCCAAATTTAGTTTTATTATTATTTCCTGTCCTTTTTTATGTTTTAGAAAAATCACTAAATCTAAAAACTAAAAAAGTTTATCTTTACACAATTTTAGTTTGGGGATTAGCAGGTTTTATTTTTAATTTAGAGATGGCTTTTGGATTAGTTGTGCCAATCTTACTTTTGTTTATTTATTGGCTATATGACCATAAATTTTATTTAAGATTAGCTAATTATTTCGGAGTTGTAGTTTATGGCTTATTTCTCCTTCCTCAAATAATTTTTGATTTAAAACATCAAAACATGATGGGCCAAGCATTAGTTAATTATTTACATCAACCAGGTGGTGGGTCCGCCAGATCTAATCTAATTAATTTATGGAGAGAAACAGTTTCGGGCATCTTGCTTAATAATCACTTTTTAATTGACTTAAGTTGGGTTTTAGTCGTTTTAACAGTCGTCATAATTATCAAGAAGTTAAAATTGTCGGATAAATATTTGATAATCAGTTTAGTCTTTTTTCTTGGTCCGTTATTAATTTATTTTCTAATTCCGATCAACATTATGCTTTGGCATTTACTTAGCTTAAGTGTTGGTTTTTTAATTTTAATGGCTGGGGGACTAGGACAGCTTAAAAAAGGACAAATTGGTCGATTGCTAGGGGGATTGTTGATAGTTATTTCTGGTTACTTTGGAATAGTGGGCTTTTTAGATAACTTAAATCAGCTTAGTAATGACGTCTCACTGTTTAAAAATGAATCAGCAGCTATCGATTATGTTTATGCGTCGGCGAATCATCAAAACTTTAAAGCCTATGTTTATATGCCCTCGGTGATTGATTATCCTTATCAATATTTATTCTGGTGGCAAGGTATTAAAAAATATGGTTATACACCATCAGATTATGCTTATTTACCCAATAAACCAGCGTATATTTCGTCTCAACAATCTTTTATAAAACTTAGTTCAGGTGGAGCGAGTGATCGGGTCTATCTCATTAAAGAGCCAGATCGAATTTATATGCGACAAGCTTGGGAGAATAGTTTTAATGATTTGCCAGTCGTTGAGACGGTAATGGTCGGACCGCTTGAAGTTGAAATTAGGCAGGACTTGAGTCAGATGAACGCATCTGCTACGCTTGAGATGAATTTATGAAAATTTGGATTGATGGATATGAAGCGAATTCACCAGATCGACTTGGTTCTTCTCAAGTTGGTTTTGAACTACTGAAAAGCCTTGCCAAGATTGATAAAAAAAACGATTTTACAATTCTTTTGCCATCAGAACCTTTAGCTGATTTACCAAAGTCTCGAGCTGGCTGGGCATATCAAGTAATTAATCCAAAACGACTTTGGACGAGATTATCTTTACCAAAATTTATTAACCAATCAAAAGATAAGCCAGATGTAGTTTTTTCACCAACCCATTATATTCCCCATACTGGAAAAGTCAGACGAGTTAATATGATCTTTGATCTATCCTTTTTGAAATTTAAAGATATGTTTAAAAAACGTGATCTCTGGCAGTTAACAATTGGTACAAAATATGGAGCTAAGAACTCCAGTCAAATTATTACGATCTCAGAATCTTCGAAAAAAGATATTATGGAGGCGTATAAGGTTGACGGCTCAAAAGTGATGGTTAGTTATCCAGGTTATGACAAAGAGATGTTTTATCCTCGTAATGACCGGAAGCAAGTTGTCAAAATTTTAGATAAATATAAGATAGTAGGCGATTATGTTATTTATATCGGGACGATTCAACCTCGTAAGAATTTAGAGCGATTAATTGAAGCTTTTAAAGAGATCGAAAACTTAAAGCTGGTTATTGTTGGAAAAACTACGGGTCAGGGTCGACAGGGCTGGATGTTTGAGCAAATTTTAAATAAGCCCAAAGATCTTGGGATATCCGACAAGATTATTTTTACTGGCTTTGCTCCAACTGAAGATTTACCCTATCTTTTAACAGGCGCTAAAGCTTATATTCTGCCGTCCCTTTGGGAGGGTTTTGGAATACCAGTTGTTGAGGCGATGGCTTGCGGAACGCCGGTAATTGTATCCAGAGTGTCTTCACTGCCTGAAGTTGTTGGTGAGGCTGGATTACAAATTGATCCCTACTCAATTTTGGATATTAAAAATGCCATTTTGAAAATAGTCAAAGATCGTGAGCTCGCTCAAACTTTATCTAAAAAAGGCTTAGTTCAAGCCCGCCAATTTTCGTGGGATAAAATGGCCGAACAAGTTTTAAGCGTTTTAGAAAAATCATGAAGATATCAATTGTCATCCCAAATTGGAATGGAGCGGACAGGTTAACCAAAAATTTACCTCAAGTTTTAAAGACCGATGACGTTAATGAAGTTATAGTAGTTGATGATTATTCAACTGATAATTCACTTGAAGTTTTAAAACGGGATTTCCCGGAAGTTAAAGTTATTAAAAAAGATAAAAATAGTGGCTTTTCCACAGCCGTTAATTTGGGAGTTAAAAATGCTAATGGCGATTTAGTTTTTATTTTAAATAGTGATGCGGTTCCGGAAAAAGATTGTTTGAAGTTTGTGATTCCAAATTTTAAAGATCCGAAGGTTTTTAGCGTTGGTTGCAACGTTGGGGGAACATGGGCCTGGATTAAATTTAAAAATGGCTATTTTTGGCATTATCAGGGCGAAAAATCTGAGAGTACGCATCAAACTTTATGGTCTTCCGGTGGAAGTGGAGTCTTTAGAAAAGATTTATGGGAAGAATTGGGTGGTTTAGACGAATTATTTAATCCGTTTTATGAAGAAGATACCGATTTAGGGTATCGGGCAACTAAACGGGGTTATCTTAATCTTTGGGAGCCAAAAGCCAAAGTTGAGCACTATAAAACTCCTGGGGTAATCTCGACTAACTTTTCCAAAAAAACGATCTCAAATACTGCTCAGAGAAATCAGCTCTATTTCACCTGGAAAAATCTCCATGACCGAAAATTAATGAAAGAACATATTCGATATCTGATAAATATGTTATTTACTCATCCAAAATATTGGTTGGTTTTCTTAGCAGCGTTTAAAAACCTGTCGGTCGTTTTAAGAAAAAGAAAGATTGAAAAGGTTAATTTAAAGGTTTCTGATCGGGAGATTTTAAATAAGGTTTGGGGATAATCAGAGGGTAATTAGCCTGACTCTGGTGCGGCTAGAATCAATTATCAGAGGGATTTCTGATATGAGGCTAGTATTTCAAGAGATTTAACTTCTATAAGATTGTAATTAATTTGCATACATTTCGTAGAATAATCTTCCTTTTACTTGATGTTAATTCTCCAGCCTTACCACTAAGTATGGACATATCTGCTGTAAACAGCTTATCTGGTCTCACAAAGCTTTTTAAGGGAAGACCTCCTTTTGCAAAATCGGATTGTTCTATACTTATCGCTGTTTTACTTGAATAAGATTTTGAGGTGATTTGGCATAAAATCAAATTATCAAATTCAACTTGAGCTAATACTAATGCTGGACGAATTTTCTTCCCTTTCAGATTAGAAAATGGAAAAGAAACTAAAACAATACTACCTACTGTAAACTTTTCCATGCCTCGTCCTCTTCTGGCCTATTCCAGTCAGTTCCCAGAGATTTCTCGGATAATAGTGAGGTGTTATTTACCATATTCTTTGTTATTTTTGCTTGAATAATTCTGATCTCGCCTTTTTTAACTTCCAATTCAACTTCATTGTCTAGTCCACTTTCATCAAGCAATAGCTTTGGAATACGAATCCCTCGAGAATTTCCTATAGAAATAATTGTCGTAATCATATGTAATAACATTGTAGATACATATAAAGATGATGTCAATATTTAATTTTGGATTAGAAAATTTAAATATCTCAGATCTGAGCATATGGTTCGCAGTCCGTGCGGACAATATTTGATATTAAACGATAGAATAGATTATTAACTCATTTTAAATAGTTAGAAAACTAGTCTTGACAAGGAGTCTTTTAAAACTGAAATTTAGTGACTTAGTTGCTATAATAATCCTAATGAGCGTCTTTAAGGATCGAAATGGTCGGAGTTTAACGCTAGCTACGGCTTTTCGAAAAATTGGCCGGAGATTTTTTAGCTATATTGAGGATATTGAACTTCTACTTATTAACACCTTAAGTTGGGTGCCTTCGCATTTTTTTAGACTAGCTCTGTATGCTGGCTGCGGAGTGACGGTTGGACGCAAGAGCAGAATTCATATTGGTGCTCGATTTTTTGAGCCAAAAGGCGTCAAGATTGGTTGGGGGACGATTGTTGGAGAATTGGCCTTTTTAGATGGTCGGGGAGGTTTAAAAATTGGTAATCATGTCGATATCGCCTCTCAAGTTATGATTTATACTTCAGAACATAATATTCATTCCGAAAGTTTTGAACCAATCTGTCAGCGAGTTGAGATTGGTGATTATGTTTTTATTGGTCCTAGAGTGATTATTTTACCAGGAGTTAAGATTGGAAATGGTGCGGTGGTTGGTGCTGGGGCAGTTGTCACTAAAGATGTTTCGGAACTCGCGATTGTCGGAGGTGTTCCAGCTCAAGTTATTGGTACTCGTAAAGTTTCTAGTCTTCACTACCGTTTAGGTCGAGCTCGATTATTTCAATGATTAAAAAATTTCTAATTGTTATTGTCAGCTTAATTTTTGTTTTAGGAATAGTTTATTTAGTTTTGCCATATCCGTCGTCAATTAATAGTTTTCCAGGTTTACCTTATTCAACTAAATCGGATCTAGATGGTGATACCTGGCAACATCCCAATATTAGTGCCTATTTTTCTCAGTTAACTCGAGATGAGGTAACCGCTTTTTATCGCCAGCAACTTCAAAGTCAATTTTGGGTTGGCAAAATAATTTCTCCTTTAACTCAAAATCGACCACCCGAAGAGGCTTATCAATATATTCGTGATCAGCAGCAAAGTACATTTCTTGAGGAATATGTCTATCCTTTTAAAGGAGCCTTATTTGTTAATGGCTACGAACCGATTGTCGAAAATGGCGGGTCAATAGATTTCGTTTCTGACCATATCGAATTTAAAAATCAATATTATATTTCTAAAACCACTCTCCGGTTTTATCCGACTTCTCGAAAGTATTCAATTGCCATTTATTTAGGAATTTGGTTAGCCTTGTTTGGTTTATATAAGATGGGTCGAATAATACTCAAGTTGAAATGAAAGTTGCAATTATCATTGTTGAGTTTAATACCCGAGATATTTTAAAGAACTGTTTAGAATCGATCTATAAATATAAGTGGCAAAACCAGTTTGAAGTTTTAGTAGTCGATAACGCTTCAACTGATGATTCAGTCGAAATGGTCAAAAAAAACTTCCCAAAAGTCAAAGTTATTTCAAGTTCAAAAAATTTAGGTTTTGGAGGAGGTAATAATCTTGGATTAAAGTCTTCAGATGGCGATTATTATTTACTTCTTAATTCGGATACTATTGTTTTAGATAACTCGCTTGATAATTTAGTTGAGTTTGCTAAAACTCACGACTATGGTCTTTCGTCTTGTAAACTACTAAATGCTGATAAAACCTTGCAGCCTAACGTCGGTGATTTACCAATTGGACTGGCTTTATTTAACTGGTTATCCGGTTTAGATGATTTATTGTCTAAATTTGGTTTTAATCTGTCTTCTTTTCATCAAAGATCATCTGCCTTTTATAAAAAGTCCCGCCAAGTTGGTTGGGTCCAGGGGGCTGCCATGTTAATTAGAAAAGATGTTTTCGAAAAAATTGGCGGGTTGGACGAGGGTATCTTTATGTATGCTGAAGACGTCGAGTACTGTATGAGAGCTCAAAAAGCTAAATTTAAAATCGGATTTACAAATAAAGCTGAGATTATTCATTTAGGTGGTGCGAGTTCTTCGGACCCTAGTCTAAAACAGTGGTCTGGCGAATTTATCGGTTTAATCTATATCTACAAAAAATATTTTAGTAGCTTGGCACAACTAATTTTAAAAGTCTTATTGTATATCTTTATTATTATGAGGATAATTATCTTCTTAGCCTTAGGCAAATTTAAAATTGCCTCAACCTATGCAAAAATTATATCAACTTTATAATAAATACTTTTTTTGGGTGATAGTTGCCTTAATGGCTTTTATCCCTCTTTATCCCAAATTGCCATTATTAAATGTCTCAGGGACTTTCGTGGCGATTAGATTAGAAGACTTTTTAATTGCGGCGACATTAATTATTTGGGCGATCTTCTCGGTACCGAAGATTAAAACTTATCTTCATCAGCCGATTCTTCAGGCAATGATCTTATTTTGGTTAATTGGGGGTTTAGGAGTTTTGTCGGGGGTTTTTATTACCAATAGTGTTAACTTTCATTTAGGTTTTTTTAACTGGTTAAGACGGATCGAGTTTATGTCCTTATTTTTAGTCGGAGCCACGGTTTTTCGGACACTTAAACAGATCAGAATATTGGTTGGAACGATTGTTCTAACAACAATTTTAGTTAGTCTGTATGGTTTTGGACAGGTCTGGTTACATTTCCCTGTCATTTCAACCAGTAACAACGAATATTCCAAAGGCTTAATCTTAACTTTGACTCCGGGGACTCGGGTTAATTCAACGTTTGCTGGTCAATATGATTTAGCGATTTATTTAAATATCGCTTTGGCTATTTTAAGTAGTTTATTTTTTTATTATAAAAAGCTTTTTCAAAAAATTGTTGTTTTAGTCGCTTCCGGGTTGGGATTTGTGTTGTTAACAATGACGACCGCCCGAATGTCTTTTGCCGCAACCATGACTAGTGTGGCCCTAGCCTTTTGGCTAACCGGTAAAAAGCTCTTAATTGGCTTATTAATTTTAGGCGGGATAGCGGCCTTAATTATCAGTCCAGATTTAAGGCATCGGATTGTGGCAACAGTAACGGTTAATCTGTTAAACGGTGGTGGCCCGAAATATAATCCGCCTGCGGGAACTGTTAATATCTTTACCCCAATTCAAAAGATTCCACCGGCTGAGCGCAATCAATACTTAGCTCAAGCTTTAAAAGAATCGACTTTATCAGCTAGTCAATCATCAAAGATTCCACGAGATATTAGTGCCGGTGAACCGATTAATTCAACTGAGCTTGGGGTTTATCGCTCACTCGGTATTCGAACGAATGTTGAATGGCCGAGAGCCATTCGGGCTTTTAAAGAAAATCCATTGTTGGGTACTGGATACTCATCAATTACCTTAGCTACTGATAATGATATTTTAAGATCTTTAGGTGAAACTGGATTACTTGGAACACTCAGTCTAATCTTTGTGTTTGCGATTTTAATTAAAGGGATGTGGAGGTTTATAAGACTTGGTCGTGGGCTTAAAAAACTGTTTACAATTGGAGTCTTTACTGGATTTATTGGTTTACTTATGACCAGTACTTTTATTGATGTTTTTGAAGCTTCAAAAATTGCTGAAGTATTTTGGTTAATATTAGGTGTAAACTGGGCTTTAATAACTCAAGCTGAAGATGATTAAAAAGATACTTTTAGTTTTAATTATTGTGCTGGCTTTCGTTGTCAGACAATACAAGATTGATAATGCCATTGCTGATTGGCATTCTTGGCGCCAAGCCGATACTGCGGCCGTAGCACGAAACTTTTATAAAGAAGGTTTCAATCCATTTCTTCCAAAATATGATGATATGTCGAGAGTTTCTGAGACCTCGCTTCCTAACCCCAATCGTTATCGATTTGTGGAGTTCCCGATTTATAACAGTATTGTTTATGGAGTTTATTTAATTAATGGTGGAGTTAGCGAAAAACTAGCCAGGGAAGTAACGGTTGTTATCTCACTTGGGTCAATTCTATTTATTTATTTTATTGCTAAACGCTATTACGGAGTTGCGACTGGTTTAATGTCAGCTTTTTTATTAGCTGTTTTACCCTACAGTATTTATTATTCACGGGTCGTTTTACCTGATCCATTGTTGATCTTTTTCTGTTTGGGGATGATTTATTATGTTGATCGCTGGATTTTTGAAAATCGGAGATGGTTGTTTTGGCTAAGTGTATTGTTTACCGCATGTGCATTTTTAACAAAACCAACAGCCATCTTTTACTTTGTCCCGTTACTTTATCTTTATTATCAAAAAGAGCAAAAACTCTGGCCAATACCCCGTAGGTATTTAAGTTATTTAGCTTTAAGTTTTGCGCCATTTATCGCTTGGCGAGTTTGGATACAGCGTCATCCTGAAGGCATTCCAGCCTCAAAATGGCTTTTAAATGCTACCGGTATTCGCTTTCGCCCAGCTTTTTGGAGATGGATTCTAATGGATCGATTTGATCGAGAAATTTTGAGTGGGCCGGGAATGGTTTTATTTGCTTTTGGAATGTTTAAAAAACCTTTAACTAAAGAAGGTAATTTTATGCATCTTTTGATGTTAAGTATGTTTTTATACTTAATTATCTTTGCAACTGGTAACGTCCAACATGATTATTATCAGATCTTAATAATTCCGATGATTGTGATCTTTTTGGCCAGGGGCTGTGTGGCTCTGGTCTCGGGTTTTCCAGGAATGATTGCTCGAATCTGGACAATTGGCTTGGTCGGTTTATTTTTACCACTAGCGCTTTATTTTGCCTGGATTGCAATTTCTGGACTATATCAGATTAATAACGATTCGATTGTTATTGCCGGCCAAGAAGCAGATCGAATTTTGCCTAAAAATGCAGTTGTGATTGCGCCTTATCAAGGGGATACTTCCTTTTTATATCAAACTAATCGACACGGCTGGGCGTTTGTGATTTATTCTGTTCCTCAAATGATTAAAGATTTTGGAATAACTAGTTATGTGGCCGTTAGCGAAGACGCTAGAACTAAATGGGTGATGCGGCGTTATACAGTTTTAGAAGAAACGCCAAAGTATGTCATTGTTGATTTAACTAAACCTAATCCAAATTACGATCCGATTAATGATCCTGAACCCAATTAAATTATGCGTATTTTAATGTTAACGCCATATCTGCCATATCCGCCCTCCTCAGGCGGACAGATCAGATCTTATAATTTAATTAAGCAATTATCTAAAAAACATCAAATTGTTCTTTATTCATTGATTAAAAATGAATCAGAGCGAAAGTATATTAAAAATTTAGAAGATTATTGTGTCAGCGTCAAAGTTTTTAATCGGCCAACTAAGCCTTGGACTTTAACGAATATTTTAAATACCGGTTTTAGCACGTATCCGTTTTTAGTTATACGTAATTTTTCAAATGAAGAAAAACGGAGTGTCAGCGAGATTTTAGCTAAAGAAAAGTTTGATATTATTCATGCTGAAACTTTTTATGTTAGTCCACATATTCCTCAAACTGATATTCCGATTGTTTTAGTTGATCAAACTATTGAGTATCAGGTTTATCAGCATTTTGTTCAGAATTTTAAATATAAGGTTGCCAAACCAATTTTAAATATTGATGTTTTAAAGATTAAATTTTGGGAAACATATTATTGGCGACGAGCTAGTCGAGTAGTGGCGGTCTCGGCTCGTGATTCTGAGTTGATGAAAAAATTAGTTCCTAATTTAAAGGTTCAAGTTATTCCAAACGGAGTTGGTGAAGACTTAATTGGCAACGTCGGACTTCATTTTTCAGCCAAGATTCTGTTTATGGCCAATTATGCCTGGCTTCAAAATATCGAAGCCGCCAAAGTTCTAGCAGAAAAGATCTTCCCCAAAGTTTTAGCTAAGATTCCTGAAGCAGAGTTAATTATTGCCGGTCAAAATACTGAGAAAGTTAATATTCAAACATCGGATAAAGTTCAAGTTGTTAATTTAGGGATTGAAGATATTGAAGGTGTTAAAAGATGTTATCGAGAATCTGGGGTATTGGTCGCGCCCCTTTATGGACCAGGGGGAACTCGTCTAAAGATTTTGGGAGCAATGGCGGCTAAATTACCGGTTGTGACGACCTCTATTGGTTTGGGTGGGATTGAAGTTAATGATGAGACGGTTATGGTTGGAAATTCTCCTGAAGAGTTGGCTAATTTAACTGTCAAACTCTTAAAAGATAAATTACTTTATCAAAAAGTGGCTGATAATGCTCGGAAGTTAGTTGAGGAGAAATATACATATCAAGTTATCGCTAAAAAACTTGACGATTTATATAATGAGGTCAAAAATGAAAAAACTCACCATTAGTATTGTTAATTACAACACTGGCCAATATTTAAAACGTTGTCTCGATCTAATTTATGCGGTTCGAGATGAAGCGGATATTAATGTGGTAGTGGTTGATAATATCTCACATGACGACAGTATTGCTTTGGCCAAAAAATCTAAGATGCCGGCCGATTATATTCTAAATCAAGATAATGTTGGTTTTGGGCGGGCTCATAATCAGGTTTTAAGAGATCTTAAAACGGAATATGTCTTGATTCTAAATCCCGATGTTGAAATTGGGCCGGGGGTAATTAGTCACATGATTTCGTTGATGGAAGATGATCCAAAGATTGGAGCCTCAACTTGTGAAGTTCGCCAAAATGGTGACAAAATTGATTTAACAGCTCATCGAGGTTTTCCTACCCCCTGGGCATCGTTTAAGTATTACTTTTTAAAGGACGATAGTCTTTATCATCTGTCAACTCGGGATTTAAAATCAGTTCATGAAGTTGATGCTATCTCCGGATCTTTTTTCCTAACTCGCAAATCAGTTCTCGAAAAATCGGGGGTATTTGATGAAGATTATTTTATGTATGCTGAGGATATTGATCTTTGTTTTATGATAAAAAAAGCGGGATTCAAGGTTGTCTATGATCCAACAGTCTTTATCCTACATCACAAAGGTGTCTCCTCTGGTTTAAAAAAGCATTCTCAAGAAGTGACAACTGCTAATTTAGCAACTAAACAAAGATCTTTAGATGCTTTTTATTCGACTATGAAAATTTTTTACAAAAAGCATTATGCCAAACAATATTTCTTCTTAATTAATTGGTTAATTTATTTAGGGATTAATTTTAAATGGATGTTGGCTAAGAGAAAGTTAACGGTTTAGTTATTATGAAAGCTCCTGATTTTAGTTTAGTTGACCAAATGGGTAAAACACATAACTTGAGTGATTATAAGGGCAAGTGGTTGTTGTTATATTTTTATCCCAAAGATGACACTCCAGGTTGTACTAAAGAAGCTTGTTCATTTCGTGATCTAAATTCTGACTTTATGAAAAAAGGCATTGCGGTTTTAGGTGTTTCTAAGGATAACCTAAACTCTCATAAAAAATTTGCAACTAAATATAAGCTAAACTTTCCAATATTGTCTGATCCGACACATCAGGTTATTGAGGCGTATGGAGCTTGGGGAACAAAAAAGTTTATGGGTAAAGAATATGAAGGGATACTTCGAAATAGTTATCTAATCAACCCAGAAGGTGAGATTGTTAAAAGCTACATTGGTGTCGATCCGTCAGCTCATGCCGAAGAAGTATTACAGCAATGAGAATTGGAATTGATGCGAGGTTTTATCAACAGTCAGGAATTGGGAGGTATATTCGAAATCTGTTAAGTCAACTTCAAAAACTTGATACTAAAAATGAATATTTTATTTTTTTTCTCAAAGAAGATTTTGATAAGATAGAATTAGCTCCTAATTTCCATAAAGTTTTAGCTAATTTTCATTGGTACGGCTTAGAAGAACAGTTTAAATTTCCAGGATTACTACTTCGCTATAAACTAGATTTAGTTCATTTCCCACATTTTAATGTCCCGATCTTTTATCCAGGTAAATTTATTGTCACCATTCATGATCTGATTCATCAAAACTTCGCCATGACTCGGGCTAGTACTCATGGTGGTCTGGTTTATAAGATTAAACAACTTGGTTACCAAAGAGTTTTAGGACATGGCTTAATGCAAAGCCAAAAAATCATCACGGTCTCCGAATTTGTGGCCAAAGAGTTAGCTAAAAAGTGGTATATTCAAGATTCTAAAATAGTTATTACGCCTGAGGGCGTTGAAGAGGATCTTCTTAAATTAGCAGATAAACTAACAAAATCTGATGGTATAAAAATATTGAAAAAGTTTAAGGTCACCCCGCCATATATTTTTTATATTGGCAACGCCCATCCTCATAAAAATATCGAAGTCTTAATTGAAACTTTTTTAATACTTCGCAAAAAGTATCAATATTTAACTCTAGTTTTAGGGGGTCATGACCATTATTTTTGGCAAAAAATAAAGAATAAATATGGCTCACAAAAAGATATTATTTTTGCGGGATTTTTAACTGATCAAGAGTTAGTGGCTTTATATAAATCAGCCCAAGTCTTTGTGATGCCTTCTTTAGAAGAGGGCTTTGGAATTCCACTTTTGGAAGCTTTTGCCTGTGGCTGTCCGGTCGCATCCTCAAATGTGGCCTCACTACCAGAAGTTGGTGGCGATGCAGCGTTATACTTTAATCCTAAAGATAAGCAGGATATAGCGGATAAGATTAGCCAGATTTTAAATAATTCTAAACTCCGCCAAGAATTAATTGCCAAAGGCGAGAAGAGATATAAACAGTTTAGTTGGGAAAAACTGGCTCAAAAAACCCTAGAGGTTTATACTCAGAGTTAATGAAAGTAGCTTTAGTCCATGATGACTTAATGCAATGGGGTGGGGCGGAGAGAGTTTTGAAAGCTCTGACCGAAATCTTTCCCGACGCTCCGATTTACACCGCTATTTATGACAAAAATAATTCACTTCTTCGCCAGCAATTTCAAAATAATCAGATCGTAACTTCTTTTTTACAGAAGATCCCCTTTAAAAGAGTTTGGTATAAAGCTTTGCTGCCTTTGTATCCGATCGCTTTTGAAAGCTTTGATTTTAGTAATTATGATCTAGTTTTAAGCCAAACTACTCGTTTTGCTAAGTCAATTATTACAAAGCCCGGAACTACTCATCTTTGTTTATGTCATACTCCGCCACGATTTTTGTGGCACTTTTCGGGGATTGGAGAATCGAGGTTACAACTATTAACTAACTTTTTAAGACTCTACGATGTGATTTCGGCAAGGAGGGTTGACCACTGGTTGGCTGGTTCCGATAATGCCAAGCGACGGATTGCCAAGGTTTATAAAGCTCCGTCAGTCGTTTGTCAGCCATTTGTTGATTTAGACGGTTATAAAGATATTGAAGCCTTTGACGGAGGTTATTATCTAATTATTGCTCGGCTAAATCAATATAAAAAAGTTGATGTCGCGATCAATCTTTTTAATAAAACTGGCCAGAGTTTAAAAATTGTTGGAGTCGGTCCTGAGCTTTTAAAATTAAAAAGACTGGCCAAACCAAATATTGAATTTCATGAATCTGTATCCGAGACTTTGCTTAAAAACTTAATGGCTGGGGCCCGGGCATTAATTGTGATGGCTGAAGAAGATTTTGGTTTAACGCCACTCGAAGCTCAGGCTTTAGGTAAACCAGTCGTCGCGTATGGTAAAGGTGGCGTACTTGAAACAGTTAGTGATGGTAAAACTGGTATTCTTTTTTCTGAGCAAACAGAACAGAGTTTAGAGGAAGCTTTAATTAAATTAAGCCAGCTAACCATTAAGCCAGCTGATTGTCTAGATAATGTTAGTCGCTTCTCGAAGGCTAATTTTAGTGTTAAAGTGAAGAGGTTAGTTGAAGAATTGCTCAAGAGTTAGGATAATATATAGCACATGTTTTACGATTTTGTGAAAAGGATTATGGATATTATCCTTTCACTGATAGGTTTAGTTATCCTGTCGCCCTTTTTGATTGTGACGGCTACAGCCATTAAGCTTGATTCAAAAGGCCCGGTGATGGCTGATACTCCCCAACGAGTTGGTCGAAACGGTCAGCTGTTTAAGATGTATAAATTTCGATCGATGGTTATGGGCGCATTTGAAGTTTTACAAAAAAATCCGGAGCTTTTAGAGAAATATAAGAAAAATAGTTACAAATTAGGTATAGATGAGGATCCTAGAATCACTAAAGTTGGTAAATTTATCCGTAAAACTTCACTCGATGAATTACCTCAGCTGCTTAATATTTTAAAAGGCGAGATGAGTTTAGTTGGGCCACGGGCTTATTATCCATTTGAACTGGCTGAGCAACAAGAGAAGTATCCAAACTCTAAAGTTTTTGTTAAGATTATTTTATCATCAAAACCCGGATTAACTGGGGTCTGGCAAGTTTCGGGTCGTTCTCAGATTAATTTTGATAAACGGGTTGAAATGGATGCTTATTACGTCAAACGTAGATCTGTAATCTATGACCTGTTATTAATCTTTAAAACTATTCCAGCAGTGGCTTTTGGTAGAGGTGCTGTTTAAAATTAAATTATGCCCATGGTTAACTTAAATCAAAAATTAGATCGTCACGCAAGACGAGCTCCACTTAAAAAGAAAAAACATCGACTTAGACGACTGATCGTAATTTTAATAATTCTTGGCTTAGTGATTGGCTTGCCTCTTCGGGGTGTTTATCAATCGGCTAAAAGCTTATCGGCTAATGCTAAACAACTTTCGACTTCAGTTAAAAATAATAATCTTGATCAGATTAAACAAAACGTCAAGGCGATGAAAGATTCTGCCAACGGATTAAATACCTCATTGGGCTTTTTATTCTGGGTAAAAGCTATTCCATATTTTGGAGGTTTTTATGGCGATGGCAAACACTTCACCAGTGCTTTGGATTCCGAGCTCCAAGCTGGCGAAACTTTAGTCAATGGTTTAGATCCTTATAAGAACGATTTAGGTTTGAACGGTCAACCGACGGCTGGCCAAGATAAAATTGCTCAATTTGTGAAGATTTTAAATAAAATTATTCCCAATCTAGGCACAGTTGAGCCTGATTTGAAAGCGGCTAGTAATGAGGTCTCAGGTATTGACACCAATAAATATCCAACTAGTTTAAAAGGTTTTCCAGTTAAAGCCGAAGTTGAAACCGCCAAGAGCTTTATCGTTGGGGCGGATTTAGCGGTTACTCAAGCTAAAGACGCTTTATTAGCTGCTCCAGGCATGTTAGGCGAACCAAGTTCTAAAAACTATCTAATTTTATTCCAAAATGATAAAGAGCTTCGACCAACTGGTGGATTTTTAACCGCCTATGCTTTTATGAAGCTTGATCAAGGTCATCTTTCGACGACTGGTTCAGATGATATTTATAGACTGGACGAGAAACTTACTCAAGCTTGCCAGACTCGGGTTTGTCCATTAACGCCTCCAGCACCGATTGTTAAATATCTACCTGAAGCTGATGGTAAGCCTCGGACGGCCTGGTCGATGAGAGATTCCAATATCTCGCCAGATCTACCAACGGCGATGCATCAATTTGAGTCGATGTATAACTTGACAGGTTCATCAGATAGCTTTGATGGCATTATTACGATCGATACGGAAGTTGTCAGGTCTTTAATTGAGATCACGGGCCCTGTCGAAGTTTATGGAACAACTTATAGCGCGGATATTGATAAAAGATGTAACTGTCCGAATGTTATTTATGAACTAGAAAACTATTCTGAGATTGTTGCTAAAGGTCAAGATGATCGTAAAGCCATCTTGGGAACATTAATGCAACAAGTTTTAGCCAAAGCTTTGGCCTCAAGTTCTCAGAAGCTACCTGAGTTAGTTAGTGTGGCGGCTAAATTGGCCGGTGGAAAGCATTTGATGTTTTATATGCATGACATGAGTGAAGAACATGCTCTAGCCGAGATAAATTGGACAGGTCAGATTAAAGATACCACTGGCGATTATTTGCATATAAACGATGCTAATTTTGCGGGGGGTAAATCGAATCTATATGTTACTCAAAAGGTCGAATTAGATATTGATACCCAAAAGAGCGATGGTATTCATGAGAAGTTAACTGTTAATTATTCAAACCCTCAAGTTTATAGCAGTTGGTTAAATGGCATTAATCGAGATTATGTCCGAATTTATGTTCCTCAAGGATCGGTTCTGGGAACATCTAGCGGCTCGCAGGTTCCAATGACGACGGCAACTGATTTGGATAAAACTTATTTTGATGGTTTTATTCAAATTCGACCTCAAAACTCGTTAACGCTTGTTTTAAATTACATTGTTCCAAAGTTCCAATATTCAAATCAATATCCGATCTTAATTCAGAAGCAACCGGGCAGTAAGGATTTCCCCTATACTGTTAAAATTAATGGTCAAACTAAAGCTAGTTTTACTTTAGATGGCGATAAAGATCTAAAACTCTGAGACGGCACCAGGTTCTGATTATCAAGGATGGCTTGATTCGAGATCTAAGAATAAATAGATTATTTAACAAACGCTCCTCATTTTAAGCTTTATCTCAGTTTTATAAATTAAGATACGTTTTAGTTATTGGTCGATTAAATCCCAATGAATTGGAGACGACGATAACAATAAAGCTGCCCGCCTACTCTGTATCGCTTAGCTTTCACTTATAAGCGAGCAGGTAGGTTAGCAGGCTAACGTGATAAACTCTCCTCATGCCAGCGGTTGCGACAGATGGACTTATTTTAAAGAGACGTAACTTTGGGGAAGCCGACAAGATTTTAACTGTCTTAACCGATCGGTTTGGTAAAATCTCGGTTGTAGCCAGGGGAGTTCGGAAGATTACCTCGCGCCGAGCCGGTAACGTCGAATTACTTAATCTAGTTAAACTCCATCTCTTCAAAGCCAAAAGTTATACCTTAACTGAAGCTGAAAGTATTAATACTTTTCCGAACGTTAAAGCTAACTTGCTTTTAACGACTAACGCTTTTCATGTTTTAGAGTTAATTGATCGCTTATCACCTGAAGATCAACCAAATCGGGGGTTATTTGATCTAACGGTTGAGATGCTAAAGCTTCTCGAGAGAAACCCAAGGCAGATCTTTCTCCGGGCTTATGAAGTTAAAGTCTTGATGATTTTAGGGTTTTGGGGGGTTCGGGCGATTGATGAAGTTGGAGGCGCTGACCCAGAGATTAAAGAGTTACTAGTTGAATTTGAAGATAAATCTTTTTCCGAAATTTCTAATTTAAGGATCAATGAAAGTCAGGCAGTAGCTTTGGAGCGAATCTTACGTTATTATATAGAAAAGATTTTAGAATCAAATCTAAAAAGTGTCAGGGTTATGAAGGAGTTAAAACAAAATGGATAACTTAATGGAAAAACTCGTCGCATTATGTAAACGCCGGGGATTTATCTTTCCTGGATCTGAGATCTATGGAGGGTTAGCCAATACTTACGACTACGGTCCAATGGGGGTTGAAGTTCAACGCAATATTAAAAATTTGTGGTGGGATCATTTTGTTTCAAAACGTGGTGATATTTTCGGACTCGATTCGAGCATTTTAATGAGTCCTAAAGTTTGGGAGGCTTCAGGCCATACCGCCAGTTTTACTGACGTTTTAATTGATTGTAAAAACTGTCATAACCGGACTAGAGCCGATCATTTAGTCGAAGATTTTATGGCCGAAAAAGGTCAAGAAATTAAAGTTGAAGGATTAACTCCAGAAGAGTTTGATGAAATTATCAAAAAAGAACGAATAATTTGTCCTAAATGTAAAAAATTTGATTGGACACCAACTAGGAAATTTAATTTATTGTTTGAAACTAAAATTGGAATTGTTGAGGATAAACAGTCCTTAGTTTATTTAAGAGGAGAGATCGCTCAAGGAATGTTTGTTAATTTTAAGAACGTTCTGGATTCGTTATCGCCTAAATTACCATTTGGATTAGCTCAATCAGGAGCGGCTTTTAGAAACGAGATCACTATGGGAAAACTCATTTTTAGAATGCTCCAATTTAATCTAGCTGAGTTTGAATATTTCTTTGATCCGGAAAGTCAGGATTGGAATGAGCTTTTTGAATACTGGAAAAAAGAGATGTGGAATTGGTCAGTTAATCTTTTAGGCATTGAAGAACAGAATTTACGCTGGAGAACTCATACTGACGATGAACGCTCTCATTATTCTAAGAGAACTGAAGATATTGAGTATAAGTTCCCATGGGGATTTAAAGAAATGTATGGTTTGGCTTATAGAACTGATTTTGATTTAAAAAATCATACAGAAAAATCTGGTGTTGATTTAAGTTATCGTGATCCTGTCTCTAATCGTAAGTTTATTCCTCATGTTATCGAGCCAACTTTTGGAATCGACCGTTCGGTGTTGGTGGTTTTGATGAATGGATATACGGAAGAAGAGAAAGACGGTAAAACTCGAGTTTATTTGAAACTGAGCCCTAAGATTGCGCCTTATAAAGCTGCGGTTTTCCCTCTTTTACCAAATAAACCAGAACTCGTTGAAAAAGCTCGACAGATTTATAAAACCCTGCAAGAGGGGATGATGGTGGCTTGGGATGACCGGGGTAATATCGGAAAGCGATATGCTGCTCAGGATGAGATCGGAACGCCATATTGCATTACTGTAGATTTTGATACAATGAATGATGAAGCCGTTACAGTTCGGGATCGAGATAGCGCGACTCAAGAGCGCGTTAAGATCTCGGAGCTCGTAAGCTATTTAAACTCTAAAATTAAATAAGTGAAATTACCTAATCTAAAACTACCCGCCTCTCTTAAATCTAAATTTAATTCTTTAACCGCCAATAAACTTAATCTTATTTTAATTGGAGCCTTATTTTTAATTATTATTGGCTCGGTCGTCGGGTATAACAAGCTTGTTAATAATAATCAGGCTACCGGCTCGATTGATAATGAAGCTGACTGTAGTGCGCCACTTCCTAACGAGATTGATTTGCCATTTGATCAAGAAGGTCCATATGCTTCTTTACAGCCTCGCCGGGATGGTAACGCTCTAATTTTAGATATGAAGCGAGTGTCTACATACGATCAGATCTATTACGAATTAGCTTATCAATCAGATGGTATTAACCGCGGAGCGTGTGGATATATCAAAAAGCTGTCTGATAAAACTAAAAAATCCGAATATTCACAAGAGATCTTATTTGGAACATGCTCCAAAGGTGATACTTTCTCTATCCTCCATTGTGTTTTTGATCCAGATGTTGAGAATGGGACTTTAACTATTCATGCTCAAGTTGGTGGACAAAATTATCATTTAACCTCAACTTGGCACTTCCAAAAGCCGGACGTGGCCTTGGGCGTCTTAACCTCGGGCGATGACCATTTTACCTATAAAATGACCGCTCTACGAACTGATTTAGTGGCAACTGGCTTTACAATTATTAATGATTTATCGGCTTCTCCAAAACTACCTGATAATACTCAGATTTTAGGTAAAGTTTATAACTTAAACGTTCCTGATGCTCGAGTGTTGCCGACTGGGACGGTCAGTATTGAATTGGCCGAAGCTCCACCGACTGGATCGCAAGTGGCATATTACGTCGATTCTAAAAATAGTTGGACGATGTTAACTAGTAAATTGAAAGATAATACCCTTGAGGCTTCGGGTAGTGGAGCAGGTATTTATACGGTGCTTGCGCCCGTAGCTGCAAAGTAATATAACCCTCATTCGCATTTAATTTTTTTATTATTAGCACTTTTGGCCGCAAAAGTGTCCAAAACTCTCTTGCATGAAAGTCGAGCTTGTTTTCGAAGTCCAGTGGATTTCGATATTCCAAGAAGGGGCATCTACTAGATGCCCGTCCGCACTTCGTGCAGGATCCCCTGACATCAAACTTCTCGGATTTTTAACGCTCTTTGTCTCAATGCAAGATTAGTGTTTTTAGATTACAAAATCCCCATTGACACTTATTATTATTTGGTTCAAAATGGATAAAGAAGGTGAGTAATGGTGAAAAACTCACGCTTGGTCTGCCCAAAACATTATGTTTCTGGGCACATACAAGACAACCTTTTCAGGCGTAGGGAGAGTTATTCTTCCTAAAAAGATGCGTAGCGAGTTAACCGACTCCCAAGTCGTTTTAACAAAAGGCTTGGATGGTTGTGTATGGGGGTTTGGTAAGGTCGAATGGGAGAGACAAGCTGCAGAGCAGCTTAGAATCCCTTTGACCGAGGAACGAGGTCGCAGGATTAGACGCTATATCTTTTCTGAGGCAGAACTGGCAGATCTGGATCGCCAGGGTCGGTTTGTCGTTCCAACTGGGCTCTTAACTTATGCTGAGATTAAGAAAGATATTTTGATCGTTGGGGCGGGGGATCATTTCGAGATTTGGAATGTCAGCCGCTTCGAAAAGTTAGATTTACAAAATGCTCTTAAAGAAACTTGAAACTAAAACTCGAGCTCATAAGAAAACCGTTAGTGTTTTTGTGATCGTATTTTTGATCTCAATTGTGATTGAAATTTGGACAGCTAATCGTTTAGCTACATATGGCGAGAAGATTAATCAACTCCAAAAAGCGACTGAGGGTTTAAATTTAGAAAACCAGTTGTTATCTGATCAAATTGCGATGCGATCCTCACTCAGTCAAACTGAACAATCAGTTGATGCACTAGGTTTTGCCCCAGTCAGCCATTTAGAGTACCTAGATACCCCTGCGATTGCTTTCAATCATTAGTCCTAGCGCGCTATAATTTCTATCAATGCGTTATCGAGTTGTCAGATTTAGCTATTTTGTGTTTGTAGCCTTGATCGTGATTAGGCTTGCTTATTGGCAGATTATTAAATCGGATGATTTAATCGCTCAAGCTGAAACTCAAAGAGTCAGAACTCAAGATATTTTGGCCCCACGAGGCTCAATTTTATTCTCCGATGGCTCAGTTTTAGCTTCTATTCAACCCTCTTTCCAGGTTTTTGCTCAGCCTAAGATTATTAGTGATAAGCTATCAACGGCCAAAGCGTTAAGTCAGATCTTTTGGCAAAGAGACGCGACTATTAGTGCTAATTTAACTCCCGAGGAGGAGCTCGATAGGACTACCCAGATTGATCAACTGTCAGATCAAATTAATAAAAAGATTTCCCAAGATTTGTATTGGGTATCACTAAACCAGACTGTCAATTGGGATACTAAACAAGCAATCACCAAACTTAACTTGCCCGGAATTGGCTTTGATCAAAATTATCAACGTTTTTACCCTGAAGGTTCATCTTCAGCACATATGTTAGGTTTTGTTGGCTCAGATGTTTATGGCAATCAAACTGGTTATTTTGGTTTAGAAGGAACTTATAATGGCGAATTAAAAGGGCTAAATGGTCAAATTACCCAAGAAACGGATGCACAAGGTTTGCCAATTTTAATTGGTAAGTACTCCTCAAGAGACCCAAAATCGGGCAAAAATTTAGTTTTAAATATTGATCCGGCTATTCAACATATGGTTGAAAGTGAACTTTTGTCAGGTATCGAAAAATATGGCGCCAAAGGAGCCGAAGGGGTCGTTATGGATCCTAAAACCGGAGCAATTTTAGCCATGGCATCTTACCCAAACTATGATCCAGCCAAACCGGCCAATTTTCCGAAAGATTACTTTAAAAATCCGGTCATTGCCGATACGTATGAACCAGGATCGACTTTTAAAGTTTTGGTAATGGCGGCGGCTATTAATGAAAATTTAGTTACTCCGGCAACACTTTGTACGATCTGCGGAGGCCCAGTTAATTTAGGTGGTTTTACGATCAGGACTTGGAATAACGAATACGAACCAAATAGTAGTATGGATGACGTTATCATTCATTCCGATAACGTCGGGATGGTTTTTATCTCTCAAAAGATGGGTTTGGATCGAATGTATTCTTATATTCGTAAATTTGGTTTTGGGGATTTAACCGGGATCGATCTTCAAGATGAGGAGTCGCCTGACCTCCGGCCTAAAGCCGATTGGCATGATATTGATGTCGCGACAGCCTCGTTTGGACAAGGTATCTCTGTCACCCCAATTCAACTTGTTCGAGCGATTGCCACGATCGCCAATGGAGGTAAATTAATGGAGCCTCATCTGGTTTCTCAGATTAAAGATGGTGATCGAACTATTACTATTCCGCCCCGGGTGATTAGCCAACCAATTTCAGCACAAGCCGCTCAAGTTGTAACTCAGATGATGGTTGATGCGGTTAATAAAGGTGAAGCTAAATTTTATTCACTAAAAGGGTTTAATGTCGCCGGCAAGACCGGCACCGCCCAGATTCCAATTGCTGGCCATTATGATCCAACTAAAACCATCGCCTCATTTGTCGGCTTTGCCCCAGCCGAAGATCCTAAATTTGTAATGCTAATTAAATATGACCAACCTTCGTCGTCAATTTATGGAGCTGAAACAGCCGCGCCATCCTTTTTTAAGATTGCTCAGAACTTATTTACCTATTATGGAATCCTCCCAACTGAGCATTAATTTTGATATACTTAGCCCTAAATGAACCTCAAACGCCGATTTCGTCAGCCGGTGATTAATACTCTTAAACATTATCCCTTTGGGGTTTTAGCCAATATTAAATACCGTCGGCCTGCCCGAAAGCTCAAGATTATTGGTGTAACTGGGACCGATGGTAAAACTACGACCGTCAATATGATTTATCAGATTCTAAAACAGGCCGGTAAGCGCGTCTCGATGATTTCAACTATTAATGCCGTTATCGGCGAGAAAACCTATGATACTGGTTTTCATGTGACCTCACCAGATAGTTTTATGGTCCAAAAATTAATTCAGGAGGCCGTTTGGTCTGGTTCCCAGTATCTGGTTTTGGAAGTGACCTCCCATGGCTTGGATCAGCACCGCTTTTTAGGTATTAGCTTTGAGATTGGAGTTATTACTAATATAACCCATGAACATCTTGATTATCACCGGACTTTAGATCGATATCGTTTGGCTAAAGCTAAGTTAATAAAACGCTCCAAAATTAGTGTTTTAAATTATGATGATCCAAACTTTAACTTCCTCAAAACTCAAGCTTTGGGGCGAGTGGTTAGCTTTGGCATGAATAAAAAAGCTAATTGGAATTTGGCTAATTTTAATGTCAAATTGCAGGTTTTAGGTAGTTATAACCAATATAATGCTTTGGCGGCTGCAGCCGCGACTGCTAATTTAGGCATCGATAAAAAAATTATTAAACTAGCTTTAAGCTCATTTGGCAGTTTGCCGGGCCGAATGGAGCAGCTCGTAAATCCTGGGGGCGCGAAAATAATTGTTGATTTTGCGCATACTCCGAACGGTTTAGAACAGGCATTAATGGCCCTTAGAAAAGACACTAAAGGTAAGCTAATCGCGGTTTTTGGAGCAGCCAGTGAACGGGATATTTTAAAGCGGCCGATCATGGGTCAGATTGGAGCTAAATTAGCCGATATTGTTATTTTGACTGATGAAGATCCTCGTTTTGAACCATCTTTAAAAATTATTGATGAGATTGCCCGTGGGGCTTATCAGAGAAAAGCTAAAGATGGAGTTAACTTATTTAAAGAGCCAGATCGCTATAAAGCCATCTTAAAAGCTCTTGAAATGGCGAGCGTTCGAGATACAGTTGGGATTTTTGGTAAAGGACATGAAAAATCAATGAATTATCAAGGTAAAGAGGTTGATTGGTCAGACCAGGCCGCTGTTATAAAAGCACTTCAATGGATCAAAAAATAAATCTTTTTGCTAAAACTTTTGGAGTTGAGAGAGTTAAACTCCAGGAAACCCTAACGACATATACTTTTTCAAAAAGTATCGGGGTAGCTGAGGCCATTTATGTGGCCACAACACAACATGAACTAATTCGGGCACTTGAGATCGCTAGTGAGTTAAAACTTAAGTTTATGGTTATTGGTGGAGGAACGAAGATTAGTATTGATAATCCAGTTAGTGGTCTAATTATTAAAAATCGGACGATTAGTATTAAAATTGCCGGCATAAAGGGCAAGTTTGATAAAGGCCAATTAGGTATGGCTGAAATGTATGTCGAGTCTGACTCTGGGGTAACCATCAAATCTTTAAACGATTTTCTAACGAGTCACGGACTTAAAGATGTCGAAGGCTATAGTTCGTTTCATAGTACGGTTGGGGGGGCGATCTTTTTGGATCGATCAATCCGTGAAGCGACCCAATCTGTTAAAGTTTGGCAAGATGGCGAGATTTTAACAATTGATTTAGAATCCTTAGATCGCCATAAACAGATCGTTTTAGGAGCCACTTTTCGTTTTAAATCGCTATGACCAAATTTAATTTAGCTTACTCAACAAAATCGTTAATGGCTCGTCAGGTCTCGAGGTTCTTGCCCCAAACCTCATTTATCGGCGTACTAGGAGATGTTGGTAAAACCACGACCGTTTTGGCTTGTCAGAAAGTCTTATCAGAAAAGTTTGAAACTTTAGTTGGAACTAGTTCAGATTTAACAACCACGCTCCTTAAAATTAGACCTAAGACTAAGAAAGTGGTGGTTGAACTTAATCCAGAAACGGTTGAGATGGCAGAACATTTTTTAAAATTAATTCGGCCCCAAATCTTAATTGTGGTTAATCTTGACTATTTTGATCAATCAGATCCCCTGACCCAGCAAAATATTGTTGAGCCGAAGCTAAAGATTATTAATAGCCTCAATAATTCGGCGGGTTTAATTCTAAATTGGGAAGATCCCTTAATTCAGCAATTCGGCAATAATTCTAAGGCTCAAGTTTTCTATTTTGGAAAGACCGCTTCAAAATGTCATATTTGGGCCGATAAGATCAGGTTTGATAATTATCAAACCGTTTTTGAATTAAATTACGGAGTTGAACGGGTTGAAATTAAAACTCCACTTTTAGGTTTTCATCAAGTTAGTTGTTTACTGGCCGCCGCAACTTTAGGATCATATTTAGATATTCCTTTAACGAGTATTAAAAAAGGCTTAGAAAAAATGACCGTTTTAAATCATCATATGGAAGCGCTACAAGGTTTTAATGGCTCGGTTGTGATTGATGATACCTATAATGTCTCTGTGTCAGCTTTTGAAGCAGCTTTGGAAACTTTGAGTGGGCTTGCGGCTAAACGAAGAATTTTAGTCATGACTGAGATGAAAGGGGTTAAAGGCCTCTCTGAAAAGTATTACCGCCATATCGCTCAAAAGATCTATAATAATAAATTAGATATGGTTATTACCGGGCCGGGGGAGGCATCAATTATCGCTGAAGAATTAACTAATTTAGGTTTTGGTAAAGAGCGGATACTTGATAATATGTCTAATCCTCAAATTGTTAATTATTTATTAAAAGTTGTTAATAAAGGTGATCTTATTTTATTTAAAGGTTCAAAAGTTTTAAAGATTGATGAAGTTATAAAAAGGGTGATTATTAAAAATGATTAGATTATTAGGACTTGTTTTAATATCTTTTTTTGCGACCAGTTTTTTACTTTTGCCATTTATTGATTTGCTGTTTCATTTAAAACGCCGAGCCCAAAAAAAGTTTGAGGAACTTCAGCATATTGATCCCTCAACCCCGTTGCACAATAAAATATTAGAAGGTAAAGACTTAAAAACTCCGGTTGGTGGTGGAATTTTAGTTATTATCGTTGTTGTCATACTGAATTTAGCTTACAGCTACTTTTTTAAAACTCGAGATAACCAAGAGCTTTATATCTTAATCTTTACGCTTATCTCTTTTGGATTAATTGGGTTATCGGATGATTTAAAGAAGATCTTACTATCATTTAGCGGTAAGTACTTAGGTGTTAAAGCTCGATATTTATTGATCTTTCAAATTATTATTAGCTTGTTAATTGGAATCCTCTTATATTTTGGAGTTGGTTTAAATAATGTTTATATCCCGATTTGGGGGAATATTATCTTAGGCTTTTGGTATATTCCATTGGCCGCATTTACGATTATTGCCTTTGCCAATGCCTATAATATTTCCGACGGACTGGATGGCTTATCAACTGGGCTATTATTAATCTGCTTATTTGCTTTTTTAGTTTTAGCTCATACCGTTTTTGATCCGGCTTTAAGCGTTTTTGTTGGTCTTTGGATCGGGAGTTTAATTGCATATCTTTATTTTAATGTTTTTCCGGCCCGAGTTATTTTAGGTGATGCTGGGGCTTTTGGATTTGGGGCAACCCTCGCGGTCGTTGGGTTATTATCGGGCAAGATTATTGCCTTAGGAATTATTGGCGGAGTTTATATAATCATTGTCGGCTCCTCCCTCCTTCAGATTTTGTCAAAACGAATCTTTAAAAGAAAGTTATTTCCAATTGCACCAATTCATATGTATTTTAAATATATCGGTTGGGAAGAACCGAAAATTGTGATGAGATTTTGGTTAGTTGGAGCGATTTTTGCCATCTTTGGCCTCTGGCTGGCTCTACTTTCAAAATAATATGCGTCGATCTCGAGCTGTGATCGCTACTCTTAAAAGTGCTAAAGCTGATCTCTCTTTACTTATAACTGTTTTAGTTTTAACTTTATTTGGGTTAATCATGGTTTATGATGTCTCGATTGTTCAAGCCTACCAAGACTTTGGTGATAAATATTTTTATATTAAACAGCAACTAATTTGGGTTAGTCTAGGGTTATTTTGTTTATTTTTCTTTTCTCATTTTAATTATCTTAATTTAAGAAAATTAGCTGTTCCACTTTTTATGATCTCACTAGTTTTATTGCTGGCCGTTTTTGTACCAGGGTTAGGTATTGCCGCCGGAGGAGCTCATCGATGGTTAAAGATTGGACCGTTAACTCTTCAACCGGCTGAGATTATTAAGTTAACCTCAATTATCTTTTTTGCTTCTTTGTTTGAAAAAAAATCTGGGACGACTGGTTTTTTGATAGTCTTAAGTATTGTGACTTTTATCTTAGGTATTCTTCAAAAAGATTTAGGTTCAACCATAGTTTTCTTTTTAACATCAAGCTTAATTTTTTTGTTATCAGGTGCACCTCTAAATTACTTTATTTTGGCGCTACCAGTTACTTTAATTGGTTTTGTGGGCTTTGTTCTGCCGTCGCCTTACCGTAGACAGCGAATTTTAGCCTTTTTAGATCCTCAGTCCGATCCGACTGGCTACTCTTATCACATCTCCCAAGTTCTAATCGCTCTTGGATCTGGGGGGTGGACGGGTTTAGGAATTGGTCAATCGCTACAAAAATTTGAATATATTCCCGAGGTGACTACCGATTCAATTTTTGCAATTTTAGGGGAAGAGTTCGGTTTTTTAGGTGGACTGTTTTTGATTCTTCTAATCTCATTTTTAATTTATCGAGGCTTTACAATTGCTCATAACGCTCATGATCGGTTTGGCCAACTACTCGGTTATGGTCTAACTCTCTGGCTGGGAATTCAAGCGGCTTTGAATTTAGCGGCCATGGTCGCTTTAGTGCCATTAACGGGTGTGCCACTACCCTTTATCTCCTATGGGGGCTCGGCATTATTAGCCAATCTAGTGGCAGTTGGGATATTATTAAATATCTCAAGGACTTCAAAATTATGAAAATTGTTATAACCGGCTCTCATTTTACTCCAGCTCAAGCCGTCATTGAGGAATTAAAAAAGTTCCCAGATATCGAAATTTTATATATTGGACGAAAGACGACTCGAGAGGGGGACTCAACACCTTCAGTTGAATCGGAAGTTATCCCAAAATTAGGAGTAAAATTTAGTCCAATTATTACCGGCCGTTTGCAAAGGCGGTTTACTTTTTACACCATCCCCTCGTTGCTTAAAATTCCGATTGGATTTATTCAGTCACTGCTTATTCTTTTAAAGTTTAACCCGGATGTAGTTTTATCTTTTGGGGGTTATGTGGCGGTCCCGGTCGTTATTAATAGCTGGTTTATGTCCATTCCGATTATTGTTCATGAGCAAACTTTGGTTTCGGGTTTAGCTAATCGAATTAGTAATATCTTTGCGTCAAAGATTGCGGTCTCATTTGATAAAGCATATAGCTTTAATAAAAATAAAATAGTTTTAACAGGTAATCCCATGAGAGGAGAAGTTGTTCGACCACAAAAATTACCCAATTCTGAATTGAAAACAATAATTACTCTTGCTGAAAAAGCTAGAAAGCCAATTATCTTAGTAATGGGTGGTAATCAGGGTTCACATGTTATTAACGAAGCTATCAAAAAGATAATAAGTCAGCTAATTGAGAAAGCTTTTGTAATTCATCAGACTGGAGATTCGAAATTTGATGATTGGTCGGATTTATCTAATTATCAAAAAACTTTAAAAAATCCAGAGCGATATTTAGTTAAAAAATGGATTGAAGATTCGGATGTTGGATATATTTTACCAAAATTAAATTTAGCAATTTCGCGAGCCGGAATTAATACTTTCCTGGAGTTTGCATATTTTGGGATTCCAACTCTAGCGATTCCTGTTCCGCATATTTATAAGGACGAGCAGATTGTTAACGCTAAATTTTTTAATAAAGCAGGACTAGCTGAGGTCTTTTCCCAATCTAAATTAAACGATCATCAAGCTTTTTTAGCTAAAATTAAAGAGATGCTAAGTAATAACAAAAAATTAATTGATCAAGCTAAAGCGGCCAAAGAATTAGTTATTCCTGATGCTGCTAAAAGGTTGGCTCAAGAAACCTTACTATTAGCTGGCCAAAACGATGCGTAAGTATATCTTTTTAGCGATCGGTTTAATTGTGGCGCTTGGCATAGCTTTAGTTGAGTCGGGTCTATTAATTGTTAAAACCCCAACTTTATTATCCCGCGACCCGAGTTGTTTTAATCAGCAAGATTTAGTAAAAATTAAAGATTTGAAAAATGCTAATCTTTTAAACTTAAACAAACAATCTATTAGTCAGCAGATTCTATCGAACTATTTATGTGTTGGAGCTGTCAATTTTAAAACTAGTTTTCCAAATAAACTAACGATTGAAGTTTTGACCAGAATGCCTGTTTATAAAGTCACCAGCCTACTCCGTGATCCGACCGAATCAAGTCCGTCGTCACAGTCAGCGATTTTAACTAATATTGTTGCAGAGGCTCAAATAGCTCCGTCAAATGGCCAATTTTTAGTTGATCAGACTGGACTTTTATACTCTAGTCAAACGACCAGTTTTAACTCTTTAGAAATTAAAATTTTTGCCGATAATTTTAAATTAGGCAGTTACCTTCGACCATCCGATCTTCAATCAATAGCTAAAACTTTAGATAAAATAAAGTTTTTTAATCTCCAAAGTCAGTTGCGACTAATTGATCAAGACTGGTTTATTCTGACCTTTGCAAATCAACAAATCGTTGCTTTTAACTTACAAAATAACATCGAAAAGCAGCTCGCCTCTTTACAACTAATCTTGGAACAGAATAAAATAGATTCAAAAGTAATCAATGTGATTGATTTAAGATTTGATAAACCGATACTAACTTATGCCAAAAGATAAAATTATTTGTGGGATTGATGTAGGATCTTCCAAAATTGCAACAATTATCGCCTCAGTAGGTGAAGATGACCGAATTAATTTAATCGGTATTGCTGCAACTAATTCACGGGGTGTTAAAAAAGGCCAAGTGGTCGATATTGAGGAAGCTGTCGCCGCAATTACTGAAAGTGTTGAAGGAGCCGAGAGAATGGCCGGAACGACTATTTCAAGTGCTTTTGTGTCTCTAGGTGGGCCTCAGATTGAGAGTTTAAACTCTCATGCGGTTGTGGCGGTTTCTCAACCAGAAGGCGAGATTAAAACCTCAGATATTGCCCGGGTTAACGATGCGGCTATGGCTATCGCTTTACCTTCTTCTCGGGAAAGACTTCATGTTATTCCTCGCACCTTTACAGTTGATGGTCAAGAAGGGATTCGTGATCCGATTGGAATGACCGGAGTTCGTTTAGAAACCGATGCCCATATTATTACTGGCGCGACGACTTCGATTCGTAACTTAAGTAAATGTGTCGGTATGGTTGGAATTGAAGTTGATGAACTGGTTTTCTCAGGGATAGCTTCGAGTGAAGCCGTCTTAACTGAAACTGAAAAAGAGCTGGGAGTTATTTTAGTTGATATTGGGGGTGAGACGACGGACGTTGTGATGTTTGTCGATGGGGCAATTGCTTATTCGGCAGTTATTCCACTTGGTGGACGACATATTACTTCAGATATTGCGGTTGGGCTAAGGATCTCTTTGGAATCGGCTGAAAAAGTTAAATTTAAGCTTGGAGAGATGCCAAAGCAAATTTTGATGCCTGAAGGTGAAAAAACTGATCATAAAAAGAAAGAAGATGAACTTTTAGATACTAAATCACTTGGTTTGGCTGATGAAAATATGAAGATCTCTCGAAAAGCGGTCACCGATAGTATTATCCGACCAAGGCTTCAGGAGATCTTTAAATATGTTGGTCGGGAGATTAAAAAGAGTGGCTTTGGTGCTCAAACACCGGCTGGTTTAGTTATCTGTGGTGGAGGATCTTTAACGGTTGGATTGCTCGATCAAGCTAAATATATTTTAGGATTCTCAGCCAGAACGGCTAAGATTGAAGGTTTCTTTGGTTTAACGGATGAGATTGATTCACCCTCATTTGCAACTGCAGCTGGATTAATTCTCTATGGCACTAATCGGGGTCAGATGAATGAGCCTGGTCTCCAAATGCTTGGTAAAGGATTACCTATTAAAGATATTACCGGGCGAATTACAGGACTGATTAAGTCTCTGCTCCCATAGATCCCGGCTCTTTTCGCGCCTATTGGTACCTTCTAGTATTCAAAATAAGATCATGTTAATGTGCGGATATGGTTAATAACGATATTTCTGCCTCTGCAATGGCATACATAAAAAAGAATAGGCGATTACTATGCCATGATTATGCTTGTACGGATATATATCTTCCTACTTTACCACCATCAACATATCTGATGGCTGGCTCTCCTGGTGCGGGTAAAACTGAATATTCAAAATCCTTTATAAAATTACTTGAAGAGAAGGAACCACTTCGGAAAATTGTTCGAATCGACGCAGACGAAATTAGAAGCTTTTTGCCTCAATACAATAAGACAAATGCTTCTGAAGTTCAGAGTGCAGCCTTTAAGGGTGTTGAAATACTAGTGGATCATGTTCTACAGCAGGGTCAAGATTGCGTTATTGATGGAACGCTCGCGAATTATGAGAAATCTTGCTCAAATATTGCAAGATCTTTATCTAAAAAGAGAGAGGTTGGTATATTGTATATATATCAGGATCCATTGATAGCATGGGATTTTACAAAAAAAAGAGAAGCAATAGAGGGTCGAGATATACCTAAAGAAATGTTTATTAAATCCTTTTTTGCTGCGAAAGAGAACGTGAATAAAATTAAACTGCAGTTTGGTAAAGAAGTTCAGATATGGCTAATTACAAAAGACTACAAACAGGGGGTTGAAAATACCTACTTTAACATTGATAATATTGATAAGTATTTAAAGATCGCGTATACTCCAGATTCTCTAGCAGCCCAACTAAAGAATTTATGATTAAACTATTTGGAAAAAAGTCACCAGTTAAAACAGCAAGTTTTTTTGACTATCCATCAAAGGATAAAAAAGCTATTATTAGAAAGGCAGCTCAAGAATCAAATAAGTTGCAATTAGACTTGATTAAAAGATATAACAAGCGATATCTTTATAACGATTAATTTTTCTACTAATCCTCTCGACAACACTCTTATAACCTGCTAGAATCTGCCAAAGATGCTAATTAAACCTGACGTTCAAAGATTTGCCAAGATTAAAGTTATCGGACTTGGTGGTGGTGGTAGTAACGCTTTAAATTCGATGATCTTGCTTCAACAGATCCAAGGTGTTGAATTCGTGGCGATTAATACTGATGCTCAGGCTCTTTTAAACAATCAATCTCCCACTAAAGTTCAAATCGGTGAAACCTTAACTCGTGGGCTCGGCTCGGGCGGACAATGGGAGATTGGCCAAGCTGCGGCCGAAGAATCAACTCAAAAGCTTCAAGATGTCATGCAAGACGCCGATATGGTCTTTTTAACGGCTGGAATGGGCGGAGGGACTGGAACGGGTTCTATCCCGGTGGCGGCCGGAATTGCCAAGCAGATGGGGGCGCTAACGATTGCAGTTGTGACTAAGCCGTTCGCTTTTGAAGGTTCACGCCGGATGGTGGTGGCTGAAGAGGGGATTGATCGGCTGAAAGATAAGGTTGATGCTTTAATCGTTATTCCAAACCAACGGCTTTTAGAAGTGGTTGAGAAGAATATGACTCTCCAAGACGCTTTTAAATTGGCAGATAGCGTTTTAGGCCAAGGTGTTCAGGGAATTTCCGATTTAATTACTATGCCGGGCTTAATTAATGTTGACTTTGCTGATGTTCGCTCAATTATGACTAATGCTGGCTCAGCTTTGATGGGAATTGGGCAAGCTGGTGGAGAGAATCGCGCAGCTACGGCGGCTCGTATGGCTATCGCCTCGCCACTCCTTGAGGTCTCAATCGAAGGGGCTAAGGGTGTTCTCTTTAATATCGTTGGTGGTCCTGACTTAAGTATGGCTGAGGTTAACGAAGCGGCTTTAATTATCTCCCAAGCGGCTGAGCCTGACGCCAATATTATCTTTGGAGCAACCATTAAAGATGATCTCGTTGACCTAGTTAAAATCTCGGTTATTGCGACGGGATTTGATGAATCACGCGGCAAACTTCGCGAATATGCTGGCATGGGGATGAATAGTCAACAACAGATTCGTGGTCAGCAATTTATGAATATGACTAATCTAAATCGTAGTTCGAGTGTTTCAACGACTCCAACTCAATCTTCACAATCGACCACCACTCAACAATCTGATGACGATGATGATCAAAACTCAACTTCATCTGATCAACCGACAGAAGATTCCTTCGACGATCTTGAAACCCCGGCCTTTTTAAGACAGAGCCGATAATGACCGAAACCGAAAATTTTCCAAATAGTCCCATTCCACAACTAACATCCTCAAGTTTTATAGATTATTTAAGAGAGAGTGCTGCCAGAATGATCTTGGCTCATTCTTTAGTTAGTTCACGCTTTGAAGATCCTCATTTCGTAGCTTTAAAAGTTACTTCGGCACGTCATAGAGAGATGATTCAATATAACTATGGCTTGCGGGTTATTATTGAGTCACCCAAACGCCCAGATCAGCAAGCTTCTTTGCGAAGAATGGCGATTGAAGAGATCATAAATCCTAAAAGAGTCCACAGGCGACACAACTCTTAATTTGTAATCTTAATTAGTGTTTTGCTACCATAGCTTTATGGAAAAGCCAGATGTAACACCTATTTTAGTGATTAATAATCGACAATACCAGCATGTTAAAACTCGGGTTTATGCTCCGGTCTCAGTTTATAAAGATGCCGATACTTTTTTAGTCTTAGCCCAAAGAACCTTTTAAAGAAGAACTCAAGGAAGTTAATTTAAAAAGCTTGATTTAGAGTAATCTAAAGAGCCTAATTCTTGACTATAACTTCAGGATATGAAATGCTGAATGTATGAATCAGCGAGGGTTTGTTCCACTTTTTCTATTACTGATTTTGTTCGGGCTAGTTCTGGCCGGTGGGCTGGTTTATTATTTATTACCACATAAAAATCCTGAGGTGAGGCCACTCCCCCTGGCTACTGTCTCACCAACAGCTTTACCTGTTTCCATTAACGAAGGTCAGATTGGTTTAATTGAAGGTAATAATGTTTATCTTTATGAGACCTCAACGAAAAAAAGGCAACAGCTCCAAATTCCCAACTTATCATCTCCTTCAAATTTAACTTTCTCTCGGGACGGTAGTTTCTTGTTTGTAGATTCTCCGGATGGGGTCGTTGCTTATAATCTATTAACGAATCAAGCCCTTAATATCAAAGTTGATGGGCCTGGACCTAGAGTTGCTTTCTCAACTGATATTTCCTCAAATAATAAATACTTTATTGTTACAGAATCTTGTTGTCCGGGAGATGCTGGTCGAACTTTGGTTACAATTGATGGCAAAATTATTAAACAACTTGTGGGTGGGTCTATTGCTTGGTCAACGGATAATACCCAATTTGCTATTAGCAAGGGGGAGGTGACTTTACAATTAGACCTCGCTCCTATGCCTGCAAATAGTTCAGTTTATGCGGAACAGATACAAGGAGACATCGTTACTGAAAAGTTACTAATCAAAGCCACCAATCAAGCCAGTTATTTACCAATAAAATGGGTTGATGATCATACTTTGCTAATCAAGAAGGTCGCTTATTCTCAACCTTTTCCCGACCACCTGGATGGAAATGACCAAAAAGCCAATGACTACTGGCTGAAAGTTTACGAAAATTCGACTACTTCTTCCTTCATGCTAGACACGATTACTCATAAAATTACTACCATTATGGATTATAAAGAAGAGCCTTTTGAATGGACCAGTTATTCTCCAGATCACAACTGGAAGGTGTTTGTAGAAGGAGGCTCAACAGTTGGACCAACTTTTATTTCCAAAATTGATGGCACAAGTAAGGAAAAGATTAGTGATAAAGCCTTTCCATTCTGGCGACCTTAAGGATTAAATCCTTTGGTATAACTTCAAAGCGCATTGGACGATTGAGGAAATTAGACGAGTGTCAGATATTAAGGGTCAGCCAATTATTCCAATCTTAATATCATAGACACTCTTGACAAAGTTTTTTAATTGTTTTACAGTAATGCAAGTCAGTTACATTTACTTATGTTAAATCACAATTGCAAAGACGAACTTAAGGAAGTTAATTTAAAAGCTACTTCTGCCAGGCTAGCGGTTCTAAAACTGCTTGAAAAAACAGATCAACCACTCGACGTTGCGACGATTATCGGTTATTTAAATAATCATCAGATTAAGGCCGATCCAGTCACGGCCTTTCGAATTATTAATCAATTTACCGATAAAGGTTTAACTCAAAAAGTTCAACTTAAAGAAGGTAAATTTCGATACGAATTATCTTCAAAACCAGATCATCATCATTTAGTTTGTGAAAGTTGTGGCAGAATTGAAGATATGCCCGAATGTCAGGTCGGACTTTTAGAAAAAGATATTTTCAAAAATAAACAATTTAAAGTTTCGAGTCATTCTTTAGAGTTTTTCGGCAAATGTCTTAGCTGTCAATAAATATGGCAATTTTATTTTCATTCTTAAGTTTTTTATCAACCTTATGTGGAGGGCTAGTTGGACTTAAATATAAAGATAAACTTCACCTAATTTTAGGTTTAACTGCAGGAGTTTTACTTGGTGTTGTGGCATTTGATATCTTCCCAGAAATTATTGAATTAGTTGGAGCCAATAATATCCCACCAGTTAATCCGATGATCGCTTTAGTCATTGGTTTCTTAACTTTCCATATCTTTGAAAAAGTTTTACTAATTCATAAAGAAGATGAAGAGATGTATGGTCATCATAAACATCCAACAGTTGGAGTCGCCTCGGCATTGGCTTTATCTGGCCATTCGTTTATGGATGGTGTCGGAATTGGTTTGGGCTTCCAAGTTTCACCAGCCATCGGATTGGTGGTGGCTATTGCAGTTATTGCTCATGATTTTTCAGATGGTTTAAATACCGTTTCATTAACTTTAGTTCACAAAAATAATCCAAAACGAGCATTAAAATTATTATTTGTTGATGCGTTAGCGCCGGTTTTAGGAGCAACTTCAACCCTGTTTTTTTCAGTCCCCGAAAGCTTTTTAGTTTTATATTTAGGATTTTTTGCGGGATTTTTGTTATACATTGGAGCCTCGGATATTTTACCTGAAGCTCATCATCAACACTCCTCAATTAAAACAATCTTAATGACCCTTTTTGGAGTTTTATTTATCTTTATTGTGACCAGATTTGCCTAATATGCCTTGGACAATTGATGAAGTCAGAAAAGCGTTTAGTGGACGGTTAATCGGTAAATTGTTGATGCGTATGTCAGTTTGTGAAACCGTTTTAAAATTGCCCGATAACTTAATTGAATTTGTGACTCAAAACATTTGGTTTATCTCCTCCCCAGAGGACGCTTGGGCTTTTACTTTTCGAGGATCAGACCTTCGGGATCAACATCTAATTATTATCTCGGATGATTTATTAAATGAAGATCAAAGTCAGATCCAATCGACAATCTTGCACGAGATCGGTCATGTCATATTGGGTCATAAAAATTCGATCGGTTAT
>JBEPVZ010000003.1:0-85892 GCA_041690695.1 Candidatus Daviesbacteria bacterium
AGACAGATTAACAACCGCTGTTTTCTCTTTGACACGACTAGCCCTATTGCCCTTACTACCCAAAACCTCTTCGACACTTTCGACTAAAGAGCTCCAAGTTCCACACTCCGGACATTTCCCTAAATATTGAGAGGATTTAAAACCACATTGTTGACAGATGTAGAAAGTTGATAGTTTAGGCATAAATCAGTAGTTAGTATGTAGTATTTTGTATCTAGTATACAGGAGAAATTTATTGATAGTAATCTCAATTAAAACAGACTCACTAAACTGACATTACCTCTGAATACTAGATACTATATATTAGATACTGAATACTATTTGTAGATTAACCCTTTAGTACTGGTAATAAGCGGAGCTAAAGACACCCGTCTCTTATTAACTTCGACCGTATCGACTAAAACGGTGACCGTTTGATCAACTTGGTAGGTAATTGAAGGATCAAGCTTCGCGGTATAAATAACCCCTTCAACCTTACTCTCACCCTCTCCTAAACTCATAAAGACTCCATTAGCATTAATTTTAGTGACGGTAGCTTTAACAACGTCATCAGCTTGATATTTAGAAGCTAACTCTTCAAACGGATCTTTTGATAATTGTCGGATTGATAAATTAACTCGGCCAGTCTCATGATCAATAGAGATAACTTTAGCTGAAACTTTTTGACCAACTTTAAACAAAGTATTAGGATCTTCAACCTTTTCCCACGAAACTTCAGAAACATGAACTAAGCCTTCAATCGCTCCTTCACCTTCATGAAGTGGAATGCTGACAAAGACACCAAATGCTAAAACCGCCGCGATCGTACCTTCAACAGTCTCCCCAACTTTTAATTTGGTCAGACTAGCTTTAACTTGATCTGACAGATTTAAGCGCTGAGTTAAGATCAATCTGTTTTGAGCGGCATCAACTTCAATAACTGAAACCGTTACATCTTTACCAACCATCTGATCAAGATCACTGGCTTGAGATAAAGCCACTTGAGACGATGGTAAGAAGCCCCGTAGGCCATTAACTTCAACAATTAAACCACCCTTATTAACCTCGAGTGCTCGACCAACTAAGGCCTGATTTGCTTTCATAGCTTCTTCAAACTTACGGAACTTGGTTCCGGCGGAGCCGATTTTAGGATTACGATTTGAGGTTAGGAGAACTTGACCAGATTCGTTTTCAGTTAAAAGAACAAAGGCCATTAACTTATCGCCGACTTTAAGGCTTTTAGCTTGGTCTGATGGTAAATCACGCTTTGGAAGAGTACCTTCGGCTTTGCCGTGAAGATCAAGAATTATTTCAGAATCTAAAATGGCGATGATTTCGCCTTCGACTTCTTGGTTACGACTAATTTTTTGTTGTTCGGCATCATGCTTACTTAGCAGATCAGCCATTACGGAATTTGAATTGGTGGTATTTTTTTTAGTTGAAGATTTGGTCACACATTTAGTCCTGCTTTCTATAAAGTCTGGCAGCGAGGTATTTTCACACAAACTTGCGTAAGCATTATCGTCCCCGATCGAGCGTTTGACGACTGAGTTCGGGATGGGATCAGGTCGGACCACTCTTCACAAACCACCAGGCCACTATTATACATAACTAGGTATGAGGTAGCAAGTCGGCAGAACTAGGAGCTAATTTTTAGGAATTTCAATTAATTAGACAGAGCGCTTACACAGTAATACCCAGGTGAAGTCGTAGGGGGGGTTGGGTCAGCTGGTGACTCACAAGGATCAGTTGGGAGCGCCGCCTTCATACACTTACCTCCCGAGCAACTTTCCAGCTGGGAACAAACAATATATCGATCTTGATTACAGCTACCAGACGGAGCAGCTGGGTCATTGCGCAAATAAGTATAAACTTGTGATGCCTCAGGATCAGTCGGTGGGTCCTGGTTTTCAAAGTAACTATAAAAACTAGGTGTAGAATCGGTGGTTAAAGGACTTTTGGCGTACTTATTATTGACCGCAAAATATTGCTCGTTAGCCTTTTGAATCTCTTGGATATCGGCAATACGTTTAGAATCTCTGCCGGCTCTTTGGCTGCTGGTATAAGTTGTAAAACCAACCGAGGCTAAAATGGCAATAATGGCGATAACCACCATCAATTCAACAAGAGTAAACCCCGATTGAGTGGAGAGTTTGGCAGACATATACCAACTGTACTAAAGAATATATAGAGGAGTCAATGGCTCTTCTACCTTAAAATATGAATACGACTCGCCCTTAGCTCTGAAGCCTCCGGCGATTAATGAAAACCCACGTACCAACTAGTGGTACGTCACAAAAAAATCTCAACTATGACCATTAGTATTACTAGGCTCAACGCCTTACAGCGCTTACACCGGTAACCTATATACGTAGTAGTCTTCTACGGGTCTTAAAGATACCTCATCTTAGGGTCTGCTTCGTGCTTAGATGCTTTCAGCACTTATCAATTAGCAACGTAGCTACCCAGCGCTGCCCGTTTACGGACAACTGGCACACTAGCGGTTGCCTAGTCTCGGTCCTCTCGTCATTATGTTAACTCCGATTTCTCGGAGAATCAGACTATATCTTCCCCATTCCACCTTTTTGGGGTGAATTACGGGGTTGGCATATAAATGAAGTTTAATTCCAGATTATCTGGTACCTTCATTATAAGTCGTTACGGGGACATCTTCTAAAGTAGCTCTCTGATGCGAAGTATAGTTATACTCCCGCATCTCCTTAATCCAAATGAAAACTTCCTCTTTTAAAAGTCGTCTTTTTTGTAGTTCTGGAATAAGTTTGAGCATCAATTCAACTTGTTTCTTCTTAAAACGGATAAATGGCTCAAGTTTAGTTAGTGTTTCAAAAACTTTTTGAAATCCTTCTATTCTTAATTCACAAATTTTATCCTTACGGACATAAATATAACCGTAGCCTAAAATCTGTTTAAACCATTCAATTTGCTTATGGTGCCGATCATCTTGATAAAAACAAATTACTGTTTTTACCCTAAAAAGATCTTTCCCAGATTGGCGCCTATGTATTTGAAGCATAATACTTCCGTCGCCATCTAAGAATCCTGCAATATATGCAAAGTTGACTTGATCTACTGTAGAGTGTCTTCCCACGGTATTACCCTTTGAATTGTTCAATGTGGATTTATTATAGGACCGAAATAAACCCAAATTCAAGAGGGCTTCACCGTTATTAGCCAATTTGTCATCCTGACTTTCGTCAGAAAGTAGCAATTGCTTACTAGAGACCACTCCCTTCAAGTATCAAAACGCCCATACTGGATAGAGTCCGAGCTGATTTGCATCGCTCTGAACCCAGCTCGCGTACTGTTTTAACGGGCGAACAGCCCGACCCTTGGGAGGTACTTCCCCCCCAGGATACAATGAGCCGACATCGCAATGTCGAATTTTTCCCCGATTACTCGGGGGATCAGACTATACCTTCATCCTGTTTTCAAAGTCGAATGGACTTTGACTTTAGGAGCCAGCCTTTTAGCTTTCTGTATTAAAGAAAACTCTAGAGTAAAAACTCTAAGTCGTTACGGGGCCCGCTCAGCGGGCTTCCCTCGGTATTGTCCTTTATAGGAGTTCACCGATTTTAGCTGGTTCGCAAAGCCGTTAGGCTTCACTTTAAATTTAAGAAGACTTCTTTATTGATAACAAGGCTAATAGAATTACTTCTATCGCGCCCCGATATGTTAAGGTGCCGAACGATCTCGTCCTTGTGGACTGTTGGAGATCACTAGCCTGTTATCCCCGGGGTAGCTTTTATCCGATAAGCCTAGGCGCTCCCACGAGCAACCTAAGGATCACTAAAACCTGCTTTCGCACCTGCTCGACATGTATGTCTCGCAGTCAAGCACACTATATACTTTTGCGCTTAACGGTCGATTTCTTTTCGACCTAAGTGTACCTTTGTACTCCTCCGTTACGCTTTTGGAGGAAACCGCCCCAGTTAAACTGTCCACCAGACCTTGTCTTCCCGCCTGTTTTTGTAAGGCAAAGAGTTAGATCTAAAAATTTAAAAGAGAGGTGTTTCATTGTTGACGGATCTCCCTCCTACGCTACACAATTAAATTTTCAAATCAGGGCCAAGTTCCAGTAAAGCTCCACGGGGTCTTCTTGTCCAAGTATGGGAAGGCCGCATCTTCACAGCCACTGCAATTTCACCGAGTCTATCCTCAAGACAGTCGCTAAGTCGTTCTACCTTTCGTGCGGGTCTGAACTCACCAGACAAGGAACTTCGCTCATTCCTTTTTTTTGTGTTATTTGCAAGGGAGTTACTCTTGCCTCTGCATATCGCTATGCAGTTCGGACTATATCTTCCAAATCTGTTAAGTTAAAACAAATTCAGTCTGACATATAGTCTCTGAGGGTTCTTCCGATGTAGTCGGAATTCTTCCCTGCTGATTGACTCCACCGAACAAATTGTCACTATAAATGAGATCATTTAGCATGATTTCAAGTTTAGTATTGTCGGATACTGAGTTATTCCAGCATATAGTCAGATTCAAAAATCACCTTTACCATGCACTATAAATAGTACAAAGCTGTACACCTTCTAAGGCGGCGAATCCACCATAGAACAGTTATAGTTACTGCTGCCGTTCACCAGATCTTAGACCCCCCGCTCGTCCCAACCTTGCGGCAGGAGTCACGAAGAGTTTTAAATTACTGGCACTGGGCAGGTGTCAGCCCCTATACATCAGCTTTCGCTTTAGCAGGGACCTGTGTTTTTGATAAACAGTCGCTCAGCGTCTTTTATTGCAAATCTCGATTCACATCGAGATCAGGACATCTTGCTAACTTACGTCCAGTTGTATTGCCGAGTTCCTTAAGGATAGTTCTCTCGATCGCCTGTGTATACTCAACTCACCCACCTGTGTTGGTTTAAGTACGGATCATCATATCTCCTTTACGGGTCTTTTCCTGAAAACAGAAATCCTCTACTTACGTCTCGTAACTCACATTTTTTATCATGAAGTATGCGTCTAAACGATTTACTTCATGATTGTGGAAGCGGACTTGCCTACCTCCACTAGCTCATTACTTTCACCACGATATACGTGGCTAGATTTTTCCCATTCTGTCCACCCTTAAAGTCTTTGTCAGATATAACAAGTACAGGAATTTTAACCTGTTGTCCATCGGTTACGCCATTTGGCCTCACCTTAGGGCCGACTTACCCGACCCTGATTAACATTGGATCGGAAACCTTGGGTATTCGGCGTTCTGATTTCTCATCAGAATTTCGTTACTCATACCGGCATTCTCACTTCTGTACAATCCACCAAACCTCACAGTTTAGCTTCACTTCGTACAGAACGCTCCCCTACCACTCACATCTTGCGATGTGAATCCGTAGCTTCGGTAGCAGACTTAGCCCCGATACATTGTCGGCGCCACAATCCGTAGTAGACCAGCGAGCTGTTACGCTTTCTTTAAAAGATGGCTGCTTCTAAGCCAACTTCCTGGCTGTCTAAGGACTATGACTTCCTTTAACACTTAGTCTGCATTTAGGGACCTTAGCTGTCGGTCTGGGATGTTTCCCTCGAGCCCGCTCCGCTTAGCCGGATCGGACTGACTCCTGGTAGAAACGCAAGTATTCGGAGTTTGATTGGATTGATAATCTTGCGATCACCAGATCCATCCAGTGCTCTACCCCTTGCGTTATTAAGCCAGGGCTATACCTAAATATATTTCGGGGAGAACCAGCTATCTCCAAGTTCGTTAGGCATATCACCTCTAACCACACCTCTTCCCAACCTATTTCTACAGATACGAGTTCGGGCTTCCATCCCGCTTTCGCAGGACTTCACCCTGGACATGGTTAGCTCACTTGGTTTCGGGTCTAAAGATTAAAACTAATCGCCCAGTTAGGGCTCGCTTTCACTGCGGCTACTCCTGTTTATCAGGATTAACCTTGCTTTAATCATTAACTCACCGGTTCATTCTTCAAAAGGCACGCGGTTGTCCCGATTGCTCAGGACTTCCACAGCTTGTCAACATACGGTTTCAGGTACTATTTCAACGGGCATTTCGCCCTTCTTTTCACCTTTCGCTCACGCTACTAGTTCACTATCGGTCCGAAAGTATATTTAGCCTTAACAAGTGGTCTTGCTAGATTCGCTCAGGATTACACGTGTCCTAAGTTACTCAGGTGCCACTATCGTCTTATTTAGTTTCATCTACGGGACTATCACCGTCTTAGGTTCTTCTTTCCAGAATATTCGATTACCAAATAAGAATCAATTTATGTGGTCCTACAACCCCAATCCCTTGCGGAATTGGTTTGGGCTCCTCCCTTTTCGCTCGCCACTACTAGGGGAATAAACTATTGTTCTCTTTTCCTGCGCTTACTTAGATGTTTCAGTTCAGCGCGTACCCTTCTCTAACCTATGAATTCAGTTAGAGATCCCCCGATAAATCGGGGTGGATTGCTCCATTCGGAAATCTCCGGGTCAAAGCTTTTTAGCAGCTCGCCGAAGCTTATCGCAGCTTAATACGTCCTTCATCGGTACTTTCGACCAAGGCATCCACCGTATGCATTATTGTTGAGTATTTTTTTATTTGTGATGTGCTCTTGTAGCACGTCACGGCCTTCATTTATATCACCCATAGCCCCTGGGGGTATGGATGACGTCGTATTCATATTTCAAAGTACAAGCTCTAGGACTTTGATTGCACCTAGATAGCAATCCTCAATCATTTTTGTTGAGAATTATTATCTCTGTACAACCTAAAACAACGATTAACGATTTTCAAGAGACAAGATCTTCTATACTTAAGAAGAATCCTGGTTCGATTTATCGTAAATCGCTTTTCTTGTGTGGACCGAAGGGGGCTCGAACCCCTCACCTCTTCATTGCAAATGAAGCGCTCTACCAGATGAGCTATCGGCCCAGATATACCGAGCTTAGTTTACAACATTGGTAGACTTAGGTCCAACCTATTTCTTTCTATTAGTACTGTTTTTAATTTGAGGGATGCAATGCCATGTACTCTCTGGTACACAGCCAGAAGAGTCTAATTAACGGCCTTGTTTCTCGCGAGTCTTATCACTGCCCGGAATCTTACCAAGTTAGTAGCCTGAAGTCAAGACTGAACTGATGACTCGATCATAAGCTCGACCAAGTCGTCTCAGCTTTGAAGAATTTAGCTTAAATTGCCACTTATGCTATACTCCAGCTCTATGTTTCCTGAAGTATCACCTCGAAGAGGGATCCGATTGCTTGAGCCAATTGACGATCTGATTGAATATGAGAAAGATGGTGACTTTAAGACTCCATGTAAGCAGGTCCCCGATCTAGGAGAAGTTTATCTTAGATGTACTTCTGATGAAAGATTTTATCTTGACGAAACCTGCGATCGCAAAAATGCAATGGTGCTAACAAATGAGACTATTGTTATTACTAGGATTGGAGATTTATATGCTCAAAACTTTTTCGCAGTTGATCTCTGGTTGAGGAAGATCGGTATGCCATTAAATCCACCAATGACAGCAGTCTTATCAACATTAGATGATCAGCTGTCTATTGAAGCTGTTTTGGAAAACGATGAGGACGAGCTTGAAACTGATAAACTCGAGCGCTTTTATGCGAATACCCATCTATGGACAAACCCCTCCAGGCGAAGAAAACATCAACTATTATTCGTACCTAAAGATAAGTCTGTAATTAGCAGGTTACAAGTGGCTTTTAAATAGAGTTAAGTAGCTGGCTGAGAATGCTTACCGACATTAATAACCTGTTCAACTAACCTATTCGAATATCCCCACTCATTATCGTACCAAGCAAAGATTTTTAATAAATCGCCATCAACTAATTGAGTTAAACCTAGATCAACGATTGAAGACTCACTTCGACCAATAATATCTGACGAGACAATCTGCTCTTCAGTCCAAGCCACAATGCCCTGCCAACGAGGCTCAGCACTGGCATCTTTAATAGCTTGATTGACTGCTTCAACTGTTGTGGGGGTATTTAAAAGAAAGGTAAAATCTGAAATTGAGCCAACGATGGTTGGAACTCGGATAGATCGACCATCAAAAAGACCTTTTAACTCAGGAATAGCTTCAGTTGTCGCTAAAGCTGCACCTGTTGTAGTCGGAATCATATTGGCATAAGCCGCTCGAGCTCTCCTTAAATCAGTTGACTTACCACCTGGTGGTGGACCATCGACCAAGTTTTGCTCGGCCGTTACAGAGTGAACAGTTGTCATTAATGCCTTTTTAATTCCAAATTTAGCATGAATAATGGCCGCGACAGGGGCGATACAGTTCGTCGTACAAGACGCATTATTAATCAATTCTTCACCATTATATTTATCGTCATTAACCCCGATTAAAAAAGTTCCAATGTTGCCACCTTTGGCTGGAGCAGATAAAACCACCTTTTTGGCACCAGCGGTAATGTGTTGCCTCATCCCTTCTTCATCAGTAAACCGGCCAGTTGACTCAATGACAACTTCAGCCCCTACTTGACCCCAAGGGAGCTTGGTAGGGTCCTTTTCTGCATATATTGGGTATTTTTTGCCATCAATAACAAGAGTTTGGCCCTCTACAGAAATCTGTTTATCCCAGGGACCATAGGCTGTATCGTATTTAAGGAGATGTGCAAGTACAGCAGGTTCAGTTAGATCGTTAATGCCGACAATCTCGAGTTCACTCGAATAACTTGAGACAGCAACTTTAAAAGCATTCCGTCCAATTCGTCCAAAACCGTTAATTCCAACTTTTATCATGGCAGTGTATTTATACTACCAGTATTAACTATTCGGTATCAAGTAACGATTACTTGACTGCCTTCCCCATCGTTAAGTTAAATGAGGTTTGGGACAACTCGATGCTTGATTCAATGGTTAAAGCAATATTTAATTGATCGGTAATAGTTTTAACGATAAAGCCCTCTAAACCAGAGCCATGATTTAAATTAGTCTGGGTACTTAAACGACCATAATATTCTTTAAAGATATCTTCTTTAAAAATAGTTAAATCAGTCGGTCTAAAGCTTGAAGTAATGGTCACAATAACCAAACCAAGTGAAGAATCACGCTTGATAGACAAGTTGGCCAGGGCATTAACATGGCCTGAGCTTAACAAAACTGCCATATCTAACAGTTTTTCAATGACTACCTTAAACCAGCGAACATCAATCGGAGTCGCAAAATTTGATTCACCAATTAAAGAGGCGTCAGCTTTAGATTCTTTCAGTTTTAAGAGCGCCCACTCCGACATATCCGAATCCGGGAGCGTAAAATGAGACTGGACTCCTAACATGGACGAAAAACCAGCCTTGGAACTGACGATCTGTTGGCAAAGCTCAGCCACATCGCGATATAACAGATGAACCTGGAGAGGATGGTCCTCAAGCTCAAGGGCGGTGAATAAGTCATCTTCCGACTTAGCAAACATCTCGACCGTTACTAAATCTGAAGTCATCTTGGCTTTCTGAAGAGACTGTCTTAAGTTGTCGATTAGTTCACGATGCTTTAAATAGGCAATATCTAAATTAGAATGTTTGCCAAAACGGTGATTGGTCGCGTCGCTAAGCACAAACAAGAGTTGATTAACCTGGTTATCACTATCTTTAACTGGACTTATCTGAATGGTAATTGGCGATGGATTAGCTTGGCCTGGAGGCTGGATAAATAAGTCTTCGATAACCCGAGTTGCTTTATCAATTAAAACTTTCTCAGTCTGGAAAAAACCCTGAGTAATCGGCTGTTTAGCCGAATTTGACAACGGGATAACTTCAAAAAGCGATTTGCCTATTAGCTCAGTTGGCCCAACTTTAAAAACTTTTTGAGCAGATTCATTTATGGAAATTATTTTCAATTCAGTATCAGTAACGACAACAAGCTCGGCAACCCCCCTTAAAACTGATTCCTGGCGTGAGGTGCTGAGCTTAAATTCTTTATTTAAGAGGCTAAGCAAGGTGCCTTTTAAATGATAATAGCGACTCAACGCGATTGACAGCGGAATAATGACACTAAATGAAGCTAGATATAATAAAACTGTCCCCGGATCATCATGAAATATTTTAGATAAACTGGGATCAAGATAAATGCTGGCGATAAGAACTCCAACTGAAAAAAACAAGAAACTAGCCCCACCACTCAAGCTAACTAAGAAGCTGACTCCTAGGGTATAAAGATGAAGCAAGATCAAAAATGGGCTATAAAACCCCCCAGCTGATAAAACTAGTAATTGAACAAATGTTGAGCTCGCATACAGAAAAAAGATGTTAAACAGCTTTGAAGCCAGCGGACGGTTAACCCGACCTCTGGCATAGTTATAAAGTAGCAGCAAAAGCAGCAATAGGATGGAGACTCCCTTTTGGAGATCCGTAATTGTGAATTTAAAATAAAGGAACGATAAAGTTGTCGCCGAAGCCAGGAAAAAGATTAATGAATCAATAAAAGCCTTCATAAAATCATTGTAGCGGAATTTTAAACTAAATTACTATTGATTGATTGATGGAGGTGTCCCAAGCAAGGATTGATCGAGCTGACTAAAGACAGGCGCTTGAGCTGAATTATTAGTCGTAAAGCTAGCCGTATAAATTCCAGCATTAGCCACCTTTACAAAGTATCCCTTGCGAGTATCAATCGTGAAGTTGGCCCCAGCAAAGCTATTCGGAGTCGTCAGTTTAGCGGTTGCTACCCATGTTGAGCCGTTCCAATAGGCGATCCCGATCGGCAAACTAAAGTTATGACTTGAAAAGATATTGTCTAGAACGGCTTGTGAAGTTTGAGCAACTGCAGTTGGAAAGGCGACTAGATTCCAACCGGCGACCAGATGTAAAGCAGGAGCCTGAGTAATCGCTCGACCAGTTAAAGTCAACACTCCAGCAACGTTAGTTTTAATTAAGTAGCCGGCTCCAACCTCAAGATCAAAATCAGTGCCTTGGCCGTTTGATTTATAAGATAACGGTTGAGAGGCTTGACCAGCCCATTTTGTTAAAGTCACATCCGTGGCGTGAGTTGAAGAAACAACTCCATTAACAATCGCCCGAGCATCAAGCGTCACGACTGGCAAGACTGGGAGAGCAAACTGGTTTGTGCCAGCTTGAAGTGGAATATTAACCGTTACAAGGACTGGACGAGCGGTTGGTGATGGAGTAATAACTGGACCACTCGCAAATGGAGTTGATTTCTTATACAGCTGAGCAAATAAATTATTCTGGAATGAAAAAGTTGTGGAGATAGCTAAAAAGAGTAAAACTCCAACCACTGAAACTAACACCAAAAGCGGAATAACACCTTGCTCATTTAAATAAGCTGACCTTTGTATTCTTCGCACCTTATACTAATTAGTACACACTGCTACGGACATTGTCAACTAGTTCTCTCGATTAGCCCGATAATACCCCACAATAAAATGAGATGCGCGATCGATTGAACCTCGAACTGACTCCAGATTAAATAAATAATTAACACGTTTTTTTGGGGGGGTTGAGAACTCTTTTTCAAAGCAGCTCCTAAAAGTACTAGCCAAATAACAAGTGCGCCTACTCCCCCATAAAAAAGCAGATCCAAGCTATAGCTATGCGCTCGGTCAATATTAAGATTTATAACTCCAAACGAGACACTCGGCGGGAAAATATCGGCGACCGAATGATTAAAAACTAATTCTAAATTGTCTAATCCGTAGCCGGTCCACGGCCTGGCTAAAATTAAATGGTAACTAACCAGCCAAATATAAAGCCTTTTTTCGGGGGAATTATGAATCAACCATTGTTGGGATTGAGGAGTCACCCATTCGGTCTCAACCAACCTGGGCAAAGCTAGATAAGTAAGTAAACTGGCTAAAGTTAGCGCCAGGATAATTAAATATAGCCGAAGCTTTGGTAAAAATTGCCAAAGAGTTAATAGCCCGACCAAAAACAGTAATATGATGGCAGTCCTTGATTGGCTAACCACAATCGCTAAAACGACCACAAAAACAATCGCGCTATGCCCTAATTTTGGCCAAAAACCTTTAATAGAATTAAAGCAAAAGACTACAAAGGGTAATGCTAGGATTAAAAATCCAGCATATAAATCCGGCTGACCAAAACTACCAATTGGCCGAGCTGCTAAGGCCTGTAAAAATTGGTTAATCGCCCCAAGTGACACGATAGTCGCCGCCAAGCTAATCACCAAAGCCACAAGCTTCAATTTAACTTGACAAGTCGCGATTATTAGGTAAAAAAGATAGAGCTCAAGATAAATAATTAAACCTTGAAAATAAGGTGGCCGACCAATCAGACTCCCCGACCAATCAAGTCCGAAGTACGAAGTTATAGCGAGAGTAACCACAAAGATTAAAACCAGTGTATGAATTAAAGTTAGTTTAAACTGAAGAGTTTTGCGTTGTTTAATTAAATACCCGAGCCAGACTAGCGCTGCCAAATTAACCACAATCACAAAAAACGCGACTTTAGATTGTTCAAAATCGAGACCTAAAAAGTTAGACAAAAGTGGAGTAACCAAAAGGATCAGAACAACCAAAGACTGTAAAACGACACGCATTGAGACAGATATTAAATCTTATCTTTGCCAGTTATCAATCTTTAAAATAAATTGAGCAAATAAAATTACCAGAATTGTTTCTGCTAAAAAGAGACTAAAGTTAAGTATCCACCAGCTAGTTAGCCCATTAAGTCCCAGAAACCAGCTACCAACTAGAGCCACCAGAAATGAAACTAGCAATCCACCATAATAGTCCTGAGGTAAACCAAACATCCAGCGTTTATGCCACCAAATATGCTCTTTTTTAAAATGTTTAAGTGGATAAAAAGGGTTTAAAACAAACCACAAAAAGTCCCATAACACCACAAAGATCAAGAACAAACAGATCGTTTTTAAAATATTTTCGAGTGATATGGCTAAGCCAAAAACATACGGGAGATTTAAAATTAATAATACAAAGGTAAACATCGTCAAATGGTAACCAGTTAGTTCCCGACCACTCATAACTTTAGCGTATAGTTTTGTGTACCAATGATGATCGGCCGGCCGCCAGGTTGGTAGATTTTTAGCCCAACCATGCTCCCCTTCGATCTGAATTTCTAAAATGGCTAAAACAATTGCCAGAATAAAGATATAGATATTAGTAATTAACAAGCTTTGTAAGATCATTTCATGGCCTCAAGAGTTGGTAAACTACCGGTAGCTAAGAATTCTAACATCGCACCCCCACCAGTCGAAACAAACGAGAACTGATCAAGTACTCCCAAACCTTCCAAAGCTGAGATAGTATCCCCACCCCCAATAATTGAGTTAGCTTTCGAGTCTAAAACAGCTTTTGCCAGAGCTTTATTACCTGTATTAAAATCGTGTTCAAAGTAGCCAACTGGGCCTGACCAGACAATCTGATTAGCGTTGGCTATTATCTTAGTAAACTTATCGATTGAAGCATTATTAATATCCGTCCCTTCTGGAGTCATAGTCGCAACGATCACATTGTCAGGAAGCTCAGTTTTCTCAACTTTAATCTCATGTGGCAGCTTACCACCAACTAAAACGTACTCCGAAACCTTTGCTAAAGTGCTAATAACCGGTAATTTATCAGCAATCTTAGCTCCTCCGATAATTGAGACGAGGGGCTTTTGAGGATGATCTCTAACCTGGCTTAAAGTCTGAAGCTCATGATCAAAGTGGAAACCGATGGCGTGAGGCAAAAGACGTGGTAAAACTGTTGTTGAAGCCGCTTTATGATGAGCCGCAAAGGCTTCATTAATATAAACGTCACCTAAATCCGCAAGTTCTTTGGCGTAGAGAATGTCGGCTTCATCCTCCCCTTTTTCGAAACGTAAATTTTCTAAGATCTGAAGTCGTTCTGGCGGAAAGTCAAAATCCGGAATCTGACTATTAAACCAATCGACAATCGGACCAACAGATAACTCTTTAACCTCTTGACCTTCTGGCCGACCAACATGACCTAAAATAATGACTTTTTTAGCATATTGGAGACAGAGATAAAGGCTCGGCAAGGCTGCTTTTAATCGAAAGTCCTCAGCCACGACCCGTTTTCCATTAATTTCATTAAAAGGGACATCAATATCTAGCCTGAGTAAAACAGTTTTATTGGCAATAAAGTGAGGAGTCAAGACCCGAGGCATAAAGATATATTAGACGATAGTGAGTCGCAGGTGGAAGATAGTATTTTGAAAAGAGAAGAATGTGGTGTGGGCTACGCTAAGCATGGTGGGCAGTAATGGAGTCGAACCATTCACTTCTTCCTTATCAGAGAAGCGTTCTACCGCTGAACTAACTGCCCATTAGAATGGTATTTTACGTGTCTTTAGCTTTAAAAACAAGTTATGGAACAACAACTGAAACTTTTGGTGTTCCAAATCTACCAATGACTTCTTGGATCTGTTCCCAATTAGAGGCACCAACAAATGGCACTCCAGAATCTGGACCACTTAGATTACCCATAATTTTCCCGATCTCAATAACCGGTAGACGAGCTGCTTTTAGTGTTTCGACGTTTTTTTGCCAATTAATTGGGGTGACCAGATGAGTCGTTAAACCCTTCAAAATATCCGTACTAGTTAATTTTAGGGTGTTGGTGACATCATCTAAAATCGGATGGGCAGGATCCTTCATCCGAAATTTAAAACCTTTCATAATTCTATTGAACTGATTTTGAGCTGGTCCCATTAACGGATGGTGTGATAATGTTGCTTCTAAATACTCTCGAATTTTAACATCTGGTAAGCTGGCTTGGAGACTTTCAAGTTGACGGCTAACTCCACCCAGGACATATTTATTGGCAGCATTAACAACAGTGATTTGAAATGATTGAACGGCAGCTCCAGCTTCTGCAATCTTCTTAGCTAGATCTCCTTCATAAGTCGCTAAAGCGACGGTGCCTCCAACTTCTTGGGCAACTTTCCACATCACCTCTCCCCGATCTCTGGCCAATCTTAAAACGACATCCCACGACATGACACCTTCTGCTCCCATGGCAATAATTTGGGCCAGGCTAGAACCCGCCACAAAAGCTTCATTATCTACCCCATTTTCTCTTAAGTATTCAAGGATCATGGCAGTATTCAAAGCATGGCCTGGCTGAATAACTCGTGTATCCGCAGCGATTTTTTTACGACGGTCTCCTCCAAATAGGCTAATTGGATCATATAAGGCATGTACACCAATCGGGTAACCTTCAATCTTACCTAAGTTTTTATTAGTCAGATCATAAAGTCGGCGTGCCCCCCGACTGGCCCGCATTAGATGCTCACCAGTTTCACCTGAAGCTAGTTGACCACCTTGAGGTGGAATTCCAAGGATATATCCTTCCTGAGTAATTTCTGAGGACATACTTTTTAGTATACAAAGATTCCCTAGAGTTACATAGCCATAGTTTTTTGGTACTATATCCCCACGGCACGGTGGTGAAGTGGTAACACAGGAGTCTGCAAAACTTCGACGCGCGGGTTCGATTCCCGCCCGTGCCTCACGAAAGGTGTCTTATCTTCTTCTTAACTAATTGCTATAGTATCAGGCAAATGCCAAGGTCCATCGAGGAAGAGCAGGTAATTTTTACATCACGTCGAGATCAAGTCAGTCGATTTTTAAGAGAGCCCGAATTTGAAGATTTAATAAACGATTTACCTGATCAAACTTGCTTAATTGATATCGCCAGTGGAACAGGAGCAATTATTTCAGCGATTGATCAATCTCTCCATAACCGTTCTAAACAACTTCAAAGCGCAGTCGGAGTCGATAGTTGGGCCATTCACTCTCAGATCAACTTTGATTCACAATTAATGCCATTACTTAATAAAGGTCGTTACGCCCTAAATAAAGATGAAGCCGTCCGAAACTTAAGCGCCTATCAAAGTTATTGTGATGTTCGGCTGGTTCAATCAGATGCTTTAACCTTTTTAAAGCAATACTCGCTCGATAGTTTTGATTTATTAACCGGCTTTGGCCTACCCTGCACTAAATGTCCGGGTGATCTTAAAGTCGAACCAATTTTAGATTTAATTGATAAAGCTCATTTTGGCCGACCGGTGTTACTAACAATGGGTTCATTCTCAGATAGATACGTGCCATATATTGAAAAGGCCATTCACCGCCCTCATTACAATAAGTGGCATCTTTATGCTAGGTATTCTAAAAATCCTGAAGATGTAGGCTGGGATACCTGGGTAGTTACAAATAGAAAATTAGCCCTTCCTGAAGCAGCTTAAAAACAACTAGACAACTCGAATTCCCAGTTTGAAAAATGATGTTCTAAATAGTGGTGGGTATAGCTTTTTTAAGAAGGCTATCAGACTTCTGTTACCAAATGCGTGACATTGGTATATATGGATCGAACCCAGGCTATCTTTCCAATTTACATTGAAATTAAGAAATCCTCAGGTTGACCGAATCTCCAGAAAGGAGGTGATCCATCCCCAGCTTCGGCTAGGGATACCTTGTTACGACTTAAGCTTCATCGCTGGTTTCACCTTCGACCTAAAATATAGATCTTCGGGTGCCCCCAACTTTGCTGCCTTGACGGGCGGTGTGTACAAGAGGCGAGAACGTATTCACCGCGACCTGCTGATTCGCGATTACTAGCAATTCCGACTTCACGAGGTCAGGTTGCAGACCTCGATCTGAACTGGGGCGAAATTTTAGAGATTAGCTTACTGTTACCAGCTTGCGACTCGTTGTTATTCGCCATTGTAGGGTGTGTGTAGCCCAGGGTGTAAGAGCCGTGCTGACTTGACGTCATCCGCGCCTTCCTCCCCCGCATAGCGGGGGCAGTTTCTTATGAATTATTCAACATAAGATGCGGGTTGCGCTCGTTTTCCGACTTAACGGTACAGCTCACGCCACGAGCTGACGACAGCCATGCAGCATCTGTGCAATACCCTCGAAGGAGGCCTACTTTCATAGGCTTAGCAATTGCATGTCAAACCCTGGTGAGGTTTTTCGCTTTGTATCGAATTAAACCACACGCTCCACTGCTTGTGCGCCTCCCCGTCAATTCCTTTGAGTTTTAAACTTGCGTTCGTACTCCCCAGGCGCCTTGCTTAACGCGTTAGCTTACGACAGAGAAAATTCCCCTATCTAGCAAGGATCGTTTACGGCATGGACTACGCAGGTCTCTAATCTGCTTCGCTCCCCATGCTTTCGTGCCTCAGCGTCAGAAGTTAGCTAGGCATCTGCCTACGCCTTTGGTGTTCCCGATCATATCAACGCATTTCACTGCTCCATGATCGGTTCCAATGCCCTCTCTAACTCTCAAGACTTGCTATGTCTTTCCCAAAACTCCGATTAAGTCGAAGCCTTTTAGAAAAGATACACAAATCAGCCTACGCAACTCTTTACGCCCAATAAATCCGGATAACGCTTGCACCCTACGTATTACCGAGGCTTCTGGCACGTAGTTAGCAGGTGCTTATTCTTATGGTACCGTCATAATCTTCCCATATAAAAGGGGTTTACGACCCGAGGGCCTTCATCCCCCACGCGGCGTTGCTGCGTCAGACTTTCGTCCATTGCGCAATATTCCCAGTTGCTGCCATCCGTAGATGTATGGCCCGTGTCTCAGTGCCATTGTGGCTGATCATCCTCTCAGACCAGCTACCGATCGATGCCTTGGTAGGCCTTTACCCCACCAACTAGCTAATCGGACGCGAGCTCATCCAAAAGCGTCTTGCGACTTTAATCTTGCGATATTATGGAGAATTACCCCCGCTTTCGCGGGGCTATGCTCCACTTAAGGGTAGATTCTCACGCGTTACTCACCCGTCCGCCACTAATCTTGCGATTCGTTCAACTTGCATGCTTAAGGCACGCCGCCAGCGTTCATCCTGAGCCAGGATCAAACTCTCAAAATTGTTATCCAAAAATTGGAATTGACAAGAAAACTTGTCTTGTTTCCCACCACTATTCAGTACACCATTATCGAGTGACTGAAGAGTGATTTATACCACAATCATAGACACTGATTGTGGTTGAGTTGTCTTTCAGTTGTCAAAGTGCAGAACACGTACCTTATGGTACATGACAAATCACCTCGCATTGAGGTAGGGGTATTTTATAGGAGTGCCTAGGCGATGTCAACCACAACTATGCCGCTAACTCAAAGGAGCCGCGGCGAATTGCCCGAACCATGGCCGGACGATACTGTTCTGGTAGAGCCATCGGCTGATTTAATCTTATCAATCCTTCAGATGGATCTTGAAGGCCGGGCAAGAGGTCGACAGAAACAATAGCTTGGTCCATCTTCCATAGTCCCGCCATGCTTTCATGAACGGGGTTGATCGCAATCTCTTCAATAAGGATATTTGGACGAGTTATTAAACTATCAAACAGTTGGCTAGGATCAAGTCCAGCCGCATCGAACGCCGGGAGAGTTGATTGAGATAGCAACCCAAAATCAGCTGGAGTTAAAGTTAAAACTTGAGCGATATTAATTCTCTGCAAACCAGTTGCAGTCGCAGCACGGATAACCTGTTGTCCGTCCACAATTGGAACTTTAGGAGTTAGACCATAAATTAATTGAAGCTCTTTAGCCATTAATGATTCTGACATATTAAGCTGCTTTCTTAATGGCTTCGTTAATATCGAAAAAGCCACCTTTGTTCGGAAAGGCGGTGACATTCGCTGGTAAGCCTCCGGCTGGTGCCACAATGGTTGGTTGTGTAGTCTGGCGATAACGGAAATGAGAATCAATCCCAATAACCTTTAAAGCTTCTGCGGCTTGAGCGGCCAACTCAGCATCACCTTCCTCAACTTCCTGGTCAATGGCAGCGCTTTCCTGGACCAAAGCATCTGTCGTTTGAGTTGAGGCCGATTTAGGCGCAGCAGTGCTGGGAGTCGCACCTTCTATAGGTACAATTCCCAACAGCACACTGGCTAATTTGGGATCCATCTCTGCCATAAATTGGCGCTTATTCTACTCCTTTTCGGTTTAACAAGCAAGCTAATCGTCGGCTCATCTGGCTTTTGAGATAAAACTTCTTGGACCTGAGTTTTTGAAACATTGTCTCCAAATTGTCTTCTCGCTACCGGTAGATGTCGATCATTAACCATCCTGACAATTGATTTAGCTTGGCTTATTGTCATTTTACCGATAGCCCGAAGTTCATGTAAAACAGCCGTCAAAGAACCATCAGGCCCTTTTCCGCCAAGTACCTCACTTAATAATTCTGGTTCAGATTGTTTGATCGCCTGAGCGATCTGCTCTCCTATAATCTCATCCGGAGCTGGGGTAACGTTACCAATTTCAATGACTGCTTGAGTAGCCAGATCATTTCTTTTAGTCAAAGTATTCTTATCAATTACGTATTTATCACTATTAAGAACAGCTTTTAATTTAAGCTTACCTGGGTAATCTTTGGTAACAGCCTCCTCTGTTTCTTCTTCTAATAATAGTTTTTGATTCATTCTTTGTTCGATTATTTTCAAAACTCGCGGCTGAAATTTTAATTCTGGCTTAACCATCGGCTGAGGTGCAATTAAACTTTCAGGAAGAGCTGGAATATTAACACCCAAAAGGACATTTTGAATAACCTGAACATCAGGTTTATGAATTACTGGAGCAAGAACTTCGGGTTTAACAGGAGAAATCTGAACTGGTTTAGCCTCTGGAATGACTATAACTTTAAAGTTGACCTCTGAGCGAGGAGCTGGGATTGTGTGCGTTGGCTCAGGACTAAACAATCTCGGGGGTAAAGCGATTTGGCGGCCCATAAGACCAGGTGAGCGACTAATTCCCAGCTTTTGAGCTCCCTTATCGAGGCTAATCGCTCTTTCAAAAAGGCTCTGGCCAACAGATGGTGCGGTCATAGCTGGTCGTTCTGGAGCAAAACCAGACGAAAAATTGGTATTAATCCGAATTGGGGTCTTAGGTGTGAAAGATTCTGGAGAAAAAGTTTTAGAGGCTACTCCCACATTGATGCGGGCTGGTCCATGAACTGCTGTCCTTATTGAAGAACCTAGTTCTGGTGACATTTAGCCTCCTTCCTATTTGGATAGCTATTATACCGCAATAAACCCGAAAAAGCAAGCTAACTTAGTCTAAAACTTCAATTCTAATCTCTATAATATTCTTAGGAAAATGTTTATCAGCGGTAATAAAAGTATCAACTTTACAAACAATTGCCGTGGCGAGTTGAAGAGCATCTGGCGTACGAAGATTATATTTTGCTCGTAATTTTGCAGCTTGTAACGCAACCGTTTTGGTAATCTCTCGAATAGTAATTAAGCCAGCTCCACTAATATACTCTAAATATAAAGGTATTTTTGCTTCCCCACCTTCTTTAAAGACTTTAACCATAATTTCCTCAATAGTTAGCACGGAGGTAAAAGCTTCAATTTTTTGAAGTTTAACTTGATCAAGAACTTGACGAGCCTTTCGACCTAAAACAGTCTGATCTTCAATAGCGTAAATAAAGATATTTGTGTCGATTGCTACTCTTTTTCCCACGAGTCTCGTTCTTTATTAATAAATTGTTTGATATCAGCCTCTTTCCATAAACCTCGCAGGTCAGAGAGATAGTCCTCTGGCCAATTCCGGTCTGGAGTTAAAATAATTTGATCATCAACTGAGTAGACATTGAATTTTTGCCCAACCGTAATCTTAAGCTTATTTCGAACTTCTTTAGGAATGACTACTTGGAATTTAGTACTGACTTGAGTTTGGATCATAAATTTAGTATAAAATATCGTAATACGAAAATCAATATCATTTTACGATCTCATATAAGACTACTCCCAGACTGACTATAACATTCAAACTAATATTCACTCCAAACATTGGTAACTCGACGATCGCATTACAAATATCTAAAACCTCTTTCGAAACGCCAGTCGTCTCATTTCCGACGATCAGACAGACCGGCAATTTGTAATCAAATTTGTCATATGGAACTGAGTTTTCAGATAGCTCCACCGCCACGACCTGCAAATTTTCAATTGTCAATTTTAAATTTTCAATTGCCGAAATTGCCGTTTCGGCGTATTCCCACTCTACCCACTCAGTGGTATTAATAGAAGCCTTTTTAATTCGATGATTTGGTGGGATCTCCCCTTCCCCAGTAATAATTACTTTTTTAGCCGCTACGGCATCAGCCAGTCGAAAGACTGATCCAATATTATAAGTATCTAAAACATTGTCTAGCAAAATATATATTTCTTGCTTTTTTAGGTCAGTTTTTTGGTGTTGACCATGACGCAATTCGTAAGCATTTAATTTAAGACTCATGGATTCAGATTATAGTGGTACATAAATCGATTGACAATCATTGGCCACACAAGGCTATCGGACAAGAAATTTTCTTTTTGTCGGTATTATTTCCAAACACATCAGTCATCCGCCCCTTCAAGGTATTAAAACAACTTGTTTTTAAGTCTGGTTTGGCGACAGATTCACAGAACTGGCTCCCTTGAGTAGTCAAGGCGTCCCCAGAAAAATCAATCACCACGTTTAAGGCTCCTATAATACAATCTTTAGTATAGTTGGGATCAACTAAATCACACAAAGCTAGTGTTTTTTGGGGATTATGGAGCATCTGGCCAGACGCATCTCGACCAAAACTCTGAAAGCAGGTTTCTCGCATATTCCCAGGCGCACTCAAACATTCTTTAGCCACAACCCCAAAGTTATAACCGGACAGATCAAGCATTCGGCTAGTCTGCATTAGATAACATTGATACTCTGCTGGATAATTTTGAGCAACCTGATCGCAAGGAAAATATGGATCACTATTAACCCAAGTCGTAGCATGATCGACCGGCGATGCCCCTTTACCTTCGGCAGTAATAATATTCTCCATAAAAACCCCGCCATAACATGAGTTTTTAGCAAAATCATCATCTAACTCCTGACATAAATCGAGCGCCCAAGGCAAGTTATAGTTTAAATATGCCATGACTCCATGACCAACTCCGTGCAGACATTCAAATTTCGTAAATGAAGTTGGAAACTGGGTACAGAGTTTATCAATTTTAGCCGCCAAATTATCTGTTCCTTGTTCATATAAAAAAGCCTCCATCGCCCCGTGATAATAGCCACTGTGACAAGCTGAGGAACCATTATGAAAAACGTTTGAATGAGAGATGTTGTAAGACAAGCGACCAATTAGATGAGCTTCTTGATGACAATCTAGTTCGGCTCCTCCTCCTGCATCAGCTAAAAGTTTAGTCATAGCTCCATCTCCTCCTATAATCTTAATCCAGTAACTCATTTTGGAATCGTCATAAGCTAGCTTCATAAAATCGACTTTAGCTAAGTCTTGAGTTAGTTGGTCAGGGAAAAAATGGTAATAGATCTTATTGACTAAAACCGTCAGATCATCAAATTTGTCACTCACCCCAGCTTTAACAGTTGTCAGACTGAGCCAAGCTGGGTTATTTTGGCCTGAAGCTTTAATCGTGCCAGTAAATTGCGGATAAAGGTGATCATGCATATTCCAATCTCCAGCTTTATCAAAGACAAAACTCCAACTCTGACCCGCTTTAATACCAGTTTTAGGATCAAATTCCGGATAAATTAGATGAGTTGGGTGAAGATCAGAGGCAGGCCAATGATCTTTTGAATCAACATTTATAAATTTGATAGTGTCATTCTTATTAATAACTAAATTAGGAGGCTGAAAACCATTTGAAGTCATCTTAACTTCATAAGTAGCCGTTTTGGCAACCGGAGTAGTCGCGGCGAAGTTGGCTAATAAAAAAATACTGGCCACTAAACAGATAATGGTTTTAATCATTTCTTAATATAGGATACCTTGACAAGCCATCAGTTACAAAGGGATAATAATTTTAGTAATGTCCAGTAAATCCCTAGCTATTTTAATTGTTGTTAGCCTAATTTTGATAATTGCAGCCGGCTTTGGCGGATACTCCTATGGTAAGACTCAAAACTCACCTCAAATTCTTCCACTCACAGCCGTCTCTTCACAGACACCAGTATCAGACAGCAATACTTTGCCTTTAGATTTTGCTAATCAAGTCACTTTTCAAGGTAAGGTTATTCAACTAACAGGTAGCGAAGCAGTGGTAACCAGTCTCAATAATCAGACCAAGACTTTTGTTATTTCCAAAACTGTTAATATCATTGATGCTTCAATTCCCCCAAAACCTGGCACAGTATCTGTTAATCCGACCTTAACAACAATCCCACTAAATAAGTCGGCTGCCATTACTTTAGTGCTAATTAATAACCAATATCAGATTACAAATGTCATGATCACCCCCCAAATTGCCACTCCTGCTCCAGCTAACTTAACTAAATAACCAACATGTCGAAGAAACATACCCTACTCTGGTTTGGGATGATTATTTTAGGATGTTTTCTAATCGTTGCTCTATCTCTCTGGATTGCTCGAGTGAGGCTGGCCTCCACTCAAGTCGACTCTAGAAGTCAGAAAACGTCGTTAGTAGTGAAAGCTCCACCTCAAAATAATACTCCCACAAGCGTTCTGTCATTTTCTCCAGCGACCTTAGTTGTAGCCACAGCGTCAGCCCGTCAAGTCGAGACGGTTTTTGTTAATATTGATTCCGGGATGAATGATCTCCAAAAGATTAACCTCGATCTAAATTATGATCCCAATGTATTAACTAACCTTGAAGTCAGTCCTGGAGGAGCCGTCCTTTATAGTTCGCCGGATGTTAAATCTTCAGCCGAAAACGGTCATATTAATCTGTCCGCAACCCTCAACACCAGTGGTTCGACAGCCTCATCAATTAAAGGTCCTGTTTTAAAAATTAGCTTTACCCCAAAGAGTGGAATATTCACGACTAACATCAAGTTTCTACCGACCACAACTTTATTTGGTTCAGACAATAAACCGACTCTTAAATCTATAGCTGAGGAGGTCATACGCACAAATTAACAACTTTCCTGAGCTTTTTAATAGTCTTGACTGGGTTTGTAATTATCGGTCAAAGTCAATCAGTTTTCGCAATCGGTTTTACCAAAAACTGTTATCCCGTCTCCTGTGATCAAGGAGTAAATACACCTGGAAACCAGATTACTTTTATTGCTAATTCTCCCGCGACTCAAACAATTTCTGGAAGAACTTACACTCTAAATTGTTGGAACTCTCAAGAAAGTAGTAATGCGGGCGGAACAGTTAGCTTAGGCACAAATCTCCCTAGTACCAGTAATTGTACTTTGCAACATAATTACTATTCGATATCGGGCCCTTATGAGGTTAGTGGCCAAACTCAAGCTTGTTACCTTGATCCTGATTCTCATCTTTGTGTCGGAGGGCTCGAGAACGAATTGCTGGGGTTTGGATCAGTGACAGTTAACTCACCCGCTGGCTCCCCACCTCCTCCAAGCGGTGGAACACCACCTCCACCTCCTCCAAGCGGTGGAACACCACCTCCACCTCCTCCCCCCCCCTCAGGCTGTACAACCTCGTCATGTCAGTGTTCTGTTACAAACTCTTCGGGCGGAGTAACGACAAGCATAATTAATGGCAGCTCTTGTACTTCAGCCGATCAAGCCACTTGCCAATTTTTCACTGGTGGGAATCCCGGCTGGAGCGCTTCGACCCAAACAATAACGGTTCCAAGCAGTTGTAGTGCACCTCCTCCTCCGAGTGGTGGCGGTGGCGGCGGCGGATCTTGTGTGGCTGATTATGGCTGTGGTTGTGATGGAAGTGGTCTGCCTTACACTTGGCTATCGTGTCATCAGGATCTAACCACGGCGACCGTTATTCCTGACCCCGTTGAGGTCGGAACCGATCTAACAATACATGCTCATAGCACCGCTAGTACCAACGCGGCTCTGATTTGGATTTCATATGGGACGGCCCCACAGACACTATTTGTTGGTGACATTTTCTGTACTGGCTTATCTCCCCGAGATAATGGCGGGGTCGGAAATCTGACCAATGTCCAAGATATTACTTTTAACTGTAATATTCCGGGTAGTGCTCAAGTCGGTCCTTATAGTTGGGAGTTAGAAATGGGCAATGGCTGGGCCACTGGCACAGGTACGATTATGGCCAACGTCCCAACCCCAACCGCAACAATCACTCACGTTCAAGGGAGCACAACCTGTTTACCAACAACCGGCGACGATGGCAGTGGAATCTTAATTACTTGGGGCTCCGATTTTCCGGTGGATCACCTGTTTGTAGCTGAGCAACGTGGTTATAGTGGAGTATTTACATCCAAGGCCGTTTCTGGAACCAGTACCGATGGACAAGGCTTTATTCTTAGTAATTATAAATTTTGGCCGGGCATTACTTATTACTTCCAAACTCAAGGCCCTGGTGGCTACACTAGTGAATGGTCAGATCCACTCACCCCAGTCGCCTGCGCAAACACACCAGGTCCTTTTACCATAACCCAAGCGGTCAGTAGTTGTGTTGGAGGACTCCATAACCATATTGTGTGGAGCTCTTCGTCTAATACCACCTTCTATTCTGTTAATGGCGGCAGCGCCGGTTGGGCTCCAGCTTGGTTAAATTTAAGCTATGATGATTATGGGGTTAGTGCAGGATCAAATTATGACTATACGGTTATAGCCGGTAATGCTTATGGCTCAACCAGCTCTAATACGGTCAATGTTGTAGCGGCAACCTGTGATACTATTCCGCCAACTAATAGTTCCATTACAGTTATCCCGTCTGGGACTTGTTGGAGTCCTGATAGTTGGTCTCCCGCCCAACGTGGTGAAATTAGTGGAACTTCGGCTGACAACCCTGGCGGAAGTGGGATCCAAAAGGTTGAGTTGTATGGTTTTGAGATTCCAAATTACGCTGCTCCAATTTTTGGGCCAGTATTAGCGGCTGGCACTACTTCCTGGACCGCGATTATGCCAACCAACAATCCTCCTTTACAACCTGGACATACCTATACGTTAAGAGCACTTGCAACTGATAATGGGGGCTTAAGTACTTGGAGTGCCTATACCCCATTTGGCGGGTTCCTCTGGAATAGTAGCGCAGCTGCTTGTGCAGCCCCGTTCTTAGATACCACCAAAGGCGATGTTCACTCCAATACAAAAATTGATACCCAAGGGGGGCAATAATCTTAATAACAGAGAACACCTTGACTTGTTCTCCTGATTGTAGGAATAATTAGAGTAATGCAAAAGTCTGCCAAAGTTAGCTTAATTGTCGGGGGAATAATTCTAGCTCTAGTCTGTTTACTAATTGGCTATTTGTTAGGTAAAAATCAATTTAGAACGATATTTAGACCCTCATTTGGTCAATTAGGCGGAATGACTTCTACAAGTCTAACTTCAAGCTTTGCCAGTCAAGCCAGCTTTAACGGTAAAGTCACTCAAATTAAAGACCAGATGGCGACAGTGTTGACCATGGATAATCAAACTCGAGACTTTACGATCTCAAAATCAGTGGCAGTTTTAGATCCTGCCGCCAAAAAAGTTGCCAGTGTGTCAGCGAACTCTAAACTAACCACTATTCCGCTAAATCAACCAGCTTTAATTACCGTTCAATTAGTCTTTAGTCGTCAAGGTAACAACACGACATCGGAATACCAGATTACTAACGTTTTACTTGCCCCACCAACTCACTAATAATGTGGAAGATGAAAAGAGGTTATACCTACAAATTAACCGCTTATTTATTTAGTTTTTTTGTGGTCTTAACTGGATTTCTGGTTCTCGGTCAGGGCCATTCAGTTTTTGCGATTGGGACAATTAAGAATTGTTACCCTGCTTCCTGTGATCAAGGACCGTCAACCAGCGGCAACCAGATTACTTTCAGTGCTAACTCCCCCCAAACTCAAACCGTGGCCGGAAGAACATATACTTTATCTTGTTGGAACTCCCAGATGAGCTCAACTTCTGGGGGGGTAGTCACAATTGGGAATGATATCCCCAGTAATAGTCAATGTACTTTTCAACACACTTACTACTCGACCTCCGGCCCGTACGATGTCAGTGGTCAAACCCAGGCTTGTTACCTAGATCCTGATTCCCATACCTGTACCGCTGGACTGGAGAATGAAACGGTAGGTTTTGGTTCAATAACTGTTCAGGCTTGGTCAAGCCCAGCACCACCACCACCAAGTAGCGGCAGCTATTCATATGGGGTAAGTATTAATCCCAACCATGGTGGACAAATCACAAGCATGGCGACAAGTGTCACAACTGATAATCCAGGTTACAGTTCAGCAACAATTTACTATGATGGATCATTCATTTGTAATATAGGCGCGAGTAAAAGTGGTGCCTGCACTTCTCTGGGTGGGAATCAAGGCAGTCATACTGTCCGAGCCGATTTTGCTAATGGTGGATCGGCTACCACAACTTATACCGTTGATCCAGGACAAGGCCCTCAACCAACTCCACCTCCAAGTTGTCCTTGTGGAAGTTTTTTGAGTTGTAATAATAATGGAGTGCCTGGGGATGGCTCTAATCCGAGTTGTAGTAATCCGACCTACCAATGCTATGGTGTGCTTTCAGATGGAAGTTGTGGCGGTGGAACGAACAGTGTTACTGGCACCTTAACTCCTGATCCAGTCTTGGTTGGAAATAGCGTCACAGTCACTGCCGTTAACAATGCTTCGTCAGCTGATGCAGTCTTTATCTGGTATCAAGGCAACCCTAGCTGTCTAACAAATGGCCCTGGTAAATGGAGCTGTGGACATGATCCTAGCGCCCTGAGCTACTTCCCTCCTCCAGGTTTTGGTGCGGATGTCACTTGCTCTGCATCGCCATCCTCTCCTGGGAGTAAAACAACTGTCATTACTTGCCCTATTCCTGCGAATGCCACTCTGGGTCAGTATCATTGGTACGTATCCAACGGGACCACTTCTGAAGCAAGCAATGGAGGTTCTTCATATAATGGCACCATCGTTGATGGAAATAGTTGTAACGATCCTAAATATAGGATCTCTCCTAATACCGGACCAATCGGTACTCAAATTACTATCTCAGGTTGGCCAGCTGGAAACTACCAATTAGGTATCCAACCAAATATGTCAAATGACCAGGAACTCTTTAGTCAGCCAAATTATGCCAGTTGGTCAAACCTCGGCCCAGTCACTATGGGTGGTGATAGTAACCATGCCACTTGGACAGTGACTCAACCTCCTATCAACCCTGGTAGGTTTGTAGCCTTAATGTTCACGACAAACATCAATGCTCCCTGGAGTGGTCAAACTGTGACTTGTCCTTTTACACCAACTGCGACACCAGTAGCCCCTGGAGCTTTCGACTTTACCTCAAGCACCGGAACAGTCTGTACGAGTGGGACTCCTCATAATGATATCTACTGGACTCAATCGAGTGGCGCTGATACCTACTCTCTCTGGCGTTCTGATCCAAATGGACCCGGTTCATATATTGCCACCCTGGCTTCTTGGCAAACCAGTTTTGCTGATTACAACGTTACACCTGGAGTAGTTTATACGTACATACTTTATGCCCAGAATTCGGTTGGATTTACCCAGACAAGCACTTTCGACAAAGTTATAACCACCTCAACATGTGGCCCAGCGGGAATTACGCTTGATCCACCAACAACCTCATGTAGCGGTAGCCCGGCTAAACCAACCGTTTACCTAGCGTGGAGTAGTGCTGGACCTGGAGTAACCTACAGTATTCATCGTCAAGATTATGGCTTTATTCTAACTGACTGGTTTGGTGGTGGGTACCCAGATAGCACCGTTAATCAAGGCACAAACTATACCTATTATATTGAGGCTAAAGATTCCTCCGGCCTAACTACCGACTCAAACACCCAATCAATCACCTCCGCCAGTTGTGATGGGATAGCTCCTCCCGACGTCAATATTAGTGGTGGACCAACAGCCGCTTGTTACTCCCCTACAACTTGGGCTGGTGAAACCCCTATTAAAGTCATTGCTAACGATGATCCAGGTGGAAGTGGTATTAAATCAGTAGCGGTTTTACTTTATGAGGTCAATTCACCATCTGACACCTTAGTTAAGTCCTACCCAACAACTTTCACAGGTGGCTATTGGCAAACCGCCCCGGGAGTACCTCAAGCGTCAGATTTTACTTCGGGTCAAAGCTATTATCTTCGAGCTACCGCCACCGATAACGCGAATAATACTTCGGCTCCAAGTATTAAAACTCCAGTCTTTGTCTGGAGTAATACTGCGACAGGTTGTCTTAATCCGTTCTTAAATACAACTCTTGGAGATGTCCATTCTAATACCAAAATTGATACTCGTGGTGGACAATAAGATGAACCGATCTTTACCAAAAACTAAATATTTATTAGTCAGTAGTTGGATCTTCGTCCTAAGCTTTTGGGCTTTTGGGGTCTTACCAGCGAGCGTCTTAGCTCCAAGCTCAGCGGCCTCTTCATGTGGTGATTCTCCTCGGGCCAATGGCTTAGTCACTAGTCCCAGTCTCGATACCTCAGTCGGAGTTAAATTTGGAACAACCGCCGGATCGTGTGTAACTAATACTAACGAAGCCGCTCTGCCGACCTTTCAGATCCAAAGCTATGATGACCTTAGAGCTTTATATTATGATCAATTTAAAGCGCATAGCGGAGTAACTAAAAGAAGTTTAAGTGAATCTATAAATTTAAGTACTCTAAATCCGATCAATTTTAGTGGTGATAATATTTGGTTTACAAATTTATCAAATTTCAATATTCCTAGTTCGGGGATAACAGGCAGTGGTACTCAAGTTATCTTTATTGATGGCGAGTTAGAGATTCAACATGATATTAATTATCACACTGGCAACGCCGCTGGAGGGTTAGTTTTTATCGTTAAAGGCAATATTAATATTGACGCCAGTGTTCATCAGATCGATGCTTATTTAATTTCCGGACAAACAATCTGCACAGGCTATGACTTTGGGAGTAATAGTTGTCCAGGAGGGCTAGCGGCTAAAGATACTGTCCCATTAGTAATCAATGGAGGGCTCGTTTCATTAAACAATAGTACTTCTATTCGCTTTAGACGAGATCTAACTGATAATAGTACCGCAGCCGAGCAAGTTAATTATGATCCAAAGTATCTTTATCTCTTAAAAGGGATGGTTTCTCAAAGTTTAAGTATTACTACTCAAAACACTAATTTTGCCCCAACCCCAGCTCCTTTGCCGACGAGAACAGCTTTTCCAACTTCTACTCCAGCTTGTGTCCCACCAGCCTGTTAGCAAATAAATTGAGTTAAAAACTATTTTCCGAAGTTTCGTTTCTGATTTTGATACCAAACAACCGCCTTCTTTAAATCAGCAGCATCAAATTCAGGCCAGAATTTAGTTGTAAAATATAACTCCGAATAAGCCGTCTGCCATAATAAGAAATTAGACAATCGGACTTTGCCACCGGTCCGAATCACTAGCTCTGGATCGTTGGCTCCCCGAGTATATAAATTTTTAGCAATTAACTCATCATCAATATCTTCAACTTTAATGCCACTTTTGACAATATTTTTAATAGCTTCGATCAGCTCGCGTTTACCACCATAATTTAAAGCGATATTTAACTTTATCGATTCTTTATCAATATAGGTATCCCTAAGTTGAGTAACCATATTTTGAATACTTTTTGGTAGACCGTTTAACTCACCTAAGATGGCAATCCGAACCCCCTCTTTCATCATCCTTTTAAAACGAGTTCGGTAAGCTTGACGAAAAACTTGAAATAGCCCCGCAATCTCCCGTTTAGCTCGTTCGGTTAAATTCTCAGTTGAGAGAGCATAAACAGTTAGAGTTTTGACTCCTAATTTACTGGCGGCTTCAACAATCTTTTCTAGATTTTCAGCTCCAGCCTGGTGGCCTTTTAGATCAGGTAATCCCCGGGCACGAGCCCAGCGACGATTACCGTCCATGATTATGGCTATATGAGAAGGAACGTTGTCGAGAGTGTCCATAATTAATAAATTTTTAATTTTATAATGATTAATTTTTAATAAATTCTTTAAAAATTAGAAATTGGAAATTAAAAATTACTTTAACTCTATTACTTCTCCTCCTTCATAGATCCAAACCTGAACCGTCCTTTGTCTAATCGGATTTTTCCCTTCACCATTACGACCATCAAACTCAAAAATTGCCACTTGTTGGTATTTTCCAAGCTCCATTTTCCCGTTTCTGACCGGCACCGTTACACTCGGATGAGAATATAGCAAGCTCCGGATATGACTAGCAGCATTATAATCTTCATCAATCTCGTCACAATAAGGATTGTCCTGACAACGGTGTTTATAATTATCAGTTGGATGTGGATAATCGGCATGGCCATGAACCCTAGTTGATCGTTTATCTTCAGGAATATGCTTTAAAGTGTGTCCTAAAATGTCCTCAAGTAAGTTTGGCTCGGCAATCTCTTGAACCACCACACCCAAGGTGGTGTGTTTACTATTAACCAAAATCCAGCCGTTATCGACCTTCGACTTAGAAATTAAGTCACTCACCTCTTTGGTAATATCTTTTAAATAAGTATGATCTGTTGATGGAAATTTAATCTCTTTTAAATAAGTTTTCATTTTTGACGATTAACTAACATCTCAGCCAAACCGCTTAACAGTCCTTGATATTCTGGACTTGAGGTAATTTCAGGAATAACTTTTTTGGCCCGATCGACATATTCTAAAGCAATTTGCTTGGAATAGTCTAGTGCTCCAGTATTTTCAAAAATCTGCCTGATTTCAGTCAATTCACCTTCGGATAAACTATTCTTGCCATAAAGCTCGTCTAGGCGTGCTGTTTGGGCTGAATTGGCCTGTTTTCGGGCTTGGATGATCAAGGTGGTGTTCTTACCTTCTTCGGCGTCTGATGAGGCAGACTTACCCGTTTTAGCTTCATCACCAAAAACGCCTAAAATATCATCTTGGATTTGGAAAGCAATGCCCAAGTTATCTCCAAATTGCTTGATTAAATCAAGCATTGATTGATTAGCTCCACCTAAAACAGCCCCCAATGATAACGGACCGGTGGTCGTATACTGGGAAGTTTTTAAGATGGCAAGTTGGATAATATCTGAGGTCCCTTCAACATCGAGCATCTCCCCCATGATGGTGTCCATAACCGTCTGGGTAAAGACTTCAACCGCTTGAAGTTTAATTAAGTCTGGAAAATTTGTTTTTAATATCAATTGATTAGCTAGAAAGAAACCGAGATCTCCTAAACAGATCGTTTGTGAGATCCCATAATGATCACCACCGAGAGCTTTATAAAGAGTTGGCTTACCTCGTCTGAGCGGGCTTTTATCAATGATATCGTCGTGAGCTAAGATAGCGGTTTGGAAGATTTCAAACGCCACCGAGGCAGCCATAATATCTGTAGTTCGGGGTTGGGAGTTCGTAGTTGGGGCAGATAACTCATATCCGAGCTTTACCAGTACTCCCCTAATCCGCTTTCCGCCTTCAGTTGAAGTTTCAAACTGTTGACTAAGATGACTGATTAACGGATTTAAAGTCGAGATATTTTTATTCCATGATTTAAAGAATTGGTCAAGTTGAAGATTTACTTCTGAAGCGTTTGTTTGAAGATAGTCTTCGAAGGTCATCAGACCCCAAATGTAGCACAAAGCTATGCTACAATCCAGTTGAATGATCAAAAAACTGATAATAATCAAACTCGGTGGTGGGTTAATTACGTACAAGAACTCTCCAACTCCCCGCTTAAAAACTAAAGTTTTAATTGAAATCGTTAACCAGATAAAAAAACTTAATTATCAGGGATATAGTTTTGTAATTATTCATGGAGCCGGCTCGTTCGGCCATCCCTTGGCGAAAAAATATCGCATTAATGAGGGCGTTTCGACCGAAGAACAACTTCATGCCGCTATAAATATTCAACTGACTATGCAACAGCTCAGCCTGATAATTGCTAATCAGTTTCATAAAGTTGGCTTAAACCCTCAAGTCATACCGACTCATTGTTTAGTTAGCCAAGATAATACTCAATTTAAAGATTTTCCAACGGAGATAATCAAACAGACGTTAACGGAAAAAACAATCCCAATTCTTTATGGTGATGTGGTAATGGACCGCACAACTCACTTCTCAATTATTTCTGGGGATACTTTAGTTGGTTACTTGGCTAAGCAATTAAAAGCCAACCAAGTCATCTTTTTATCGGATGTTGATGGTGTCTACAATCAAGATCCCAAGACCCATAAACAGGCTCAAAAATTTTCGATTATTAACGACCAAAACGTCAACGAGATTCTAGTGAATATTAAACAAAATAATCCTAACGATGTTAGCGGCGAGATGGCTGGTAAGATTAAGCAAATTAAAAAGTTCTTAGGTGGTATTGAGGTAGGAATTGCCAGTGGCTTGCTTAAGGACAACTTAAGTAAAGCCATCCATGGAAGAGCAGGAACTAAACTTAAGCTTAATTAGACACCTAAATAACTAAATAGCTCTGTCGGAAAAGTGTCATTTGGCTGAAGATAAGTTCTGGGTAAAAAGTCTCTGTTGCCACCCATAAATTCTTTTAAACATGTAATCGCTTCTTCAGTTCCAGGCCGCCAACGCAAACTACCAACATTTACTCTTTTATCATCTTCCAAACTGTTCAGAAATCTTTTAAGTGCGGCGCTGACCGGTGGTCTCAGAAAATCAGGCAAATTCTCAGAATCTGTTCGTCCGAAGGAATGTTTTGGAGCAGTTAAGATCTCATCAATATCGACCCAACGAGCATCTGTTGTCGCCGGATCAGACCCAATTTGAACTCCGCCATGAGTTGCATGTAGCGCATAGGCTTTTAGCCAAATACCTGGCCAAAATTGGATTTCTGCCAGGGGGTTTTGCGTCAGGTTTTGTTCAGCAAAGCTCAGTCCCGTAGTCTCCTCGCCACAAATACTCCGCCTAAGTGTATCCTCATCGCTCTCTCCAAGTTCTTGAGTTTCCATGGGAATAGACATCATTCCTTCAAGTTTACGAGTGAATCTGCGAGTATTTTGCTCAGTAACAACTAAAATTCTCTGATCAGGATGAATTACTACCGCACCAACTCCGACACCGACCACTTCTTTAATCATAAATTGTCTGGAATTATATCAGGTTAGTAGCTTTCTACCATGGATTATTGAGTATGCTAAAAAGTCTTGATGAGTATCTAAAACAACATTAATTGATTCGTCGAGAAGAATTTGTCGCTTTTCCTGACCAATATCTTCTAGCTTAAACCAAACTTCCAATTCTTGCCAAAATAGATTCCAGTTTGAAACTTTCGAAAAATCATATTTAGTAAATAAATCAAAATAAGCTTTTAAATTCTGTTCAGTTTCAGCTAAATCGATTTTAAAAAAATCAGCTAAAATCAGGCTGATCTGCTTTTGGTCAATCTTTTTAATTGCCGCTTTAAGTTGGGCTTGAAAGGCTGGCTGATCTTTTAGTAACAAAATATCTACCCCACTCTCAATATAGTTGTGGGCTTTACCGGTCGCATTATCTACTGGCAAACCATAATATTTGCTAACTAATTTAACCAACTCCTTATTATGTTGAAAGGCATAACCTGGTTTAGTTAAATACTCAAGATGAGTAAAGTCATCCAAAACATTGTGGCCAATAACTCCTTTGGCTAAGTTAATATAATCAGGATATTTTTCAAGAACAAATTGGTGAAATTTATTCCGCTCCTCTAGCCCATGCAAACCGCCAGCCCAGCCGATGGTTTTAGTAACAGCTGAGTCTGGCAAAATCCCCCCAACCAGTATTAACGGATCATCAGACTTATATAACTTAGAGACTACATAAGCATGCATGTGATGAAACATAATTTATTTAAAGAGATCTTCAAAATATGCCCTAGTCCCAGCCAAAATCTGGCGAGCATCAGCATTATTTGTGATGATATGGAGCAGTTCTGGAATCTGCTCAGCCATCTCTTGACCATCGATCAGCTTTTCGCAAAAATGACCAACAGATAATGATGATGGCGGTTCCGAAATATAATCACTAATTAATTTATGCCAAGCCTCAACATCTTGAGTCTGTAAACCATAGCTTAGTTCGTCAGAATTAACTTCACGAAAAAAATCTTTAAACATAAACCAATCACGACTTAAGCCATATAAAAGAACATCTTCACCAAATTTTTCGGCCTGGCTAATAAATTTATTGTCGGGCAATAACTTATAAAGTCCTGATTGTTGAATATATTCAGTTCGTTTCAAGTCATGATAGTTATGGAAGAGTAAGCCGGCTTTAAAGGGATCTTTTTCAGCTTTAACTTGTTCTAAACTGACCTCACTGAAATGAGTTTTAGTACGATCAATAATACCGAGGTATCGAATATCTGGAAAGCTTGTCCCGACGATGAAAGCTTTCTGGTCAATTTCTAAACCACTAATATCGAAAAATCTTTTAGCAAAATAAATGTGACTGACTGGCGCGGCCATAATAGAACATATATACTATCACAAAATGAACTCTCAGCCAGAATCAGCTAAAGCCGTTGAACAAAGAAAACGAGAACATATCCAGATTCCCCTCTCCCAAGATGTCAGTTACAAAACTAAAACGACCATGTTTGAAGATGTAATTTTATTTCATAATGCCCTCCCGGAAATTAATCGCTTAGATATTGATACCTCAGTTAAGTTCTTAAACCATCCTATTAAGGCCCCAATTATGATTACCGGCATGACCGGGGGAGCTAAAGAAGCGGCAGTTATTAATAAAAATATTGCTCGGGCTTGCCAGAAATTAGGAATCGCCATGGGATTAGGTAGTATGAAAGCTATGATTGTTGAACCTTCTTTGACTTATACCTATCAAGTTCGAGAGGTCGCCCCTGATATTTTATTAGCTGGCAATATTGGAGGAAATGACTTGCGCCATTTTTCAGTTGAAGTTTTAAAAAAGGCTCTAAAAGATGTCGGAGCTGATATTTTGGCTGTTCATTTAAATCCAGCTCAAGAATTAGTTCAAAAAGAAGGTCAGGCCGAATTCGCCGATGTGCTAAAAACCATTGCGGACTACTCAAAAAAATTGCCAATTTATGTCAAAGAAGTTGGTCAAGGTTTATCTCCTGAAGTAGTTAAGAAGCTATCTCAAACTAATATCCTGGCGTTAGACGTATCGGGGGCAGGTGGAACAAATTGGATTGATATTGAATATAAACGTCGCGGTTTAGATTTTGGTCCGCTCAGTAATTGGGGAATTCCGACAGCACTGGCTGTTCATCTAGCATCTCAAAACACCAAGTTGCCGATCCTCGCCAGTGGTGGAATTCGAACTGGCCAAGATGTTATTAAAGCCTTAATCTTGGGAGCCAGTATCGCTGGAATGGCCATCCCGGCTTTAAAATCCGGTAACCAAAGTTATGAGGCTGTTGAAGAGAGTCTAGGAAACTTAATCAAAGAGGTTGGAGATATTATGTTTTTATTAGGAGCGAGGAACTTAGATGAAGTGAAGAAGATTAAACCAATGATTGTGGGTAGATTAAGAGAGGTCATTGCGAGTGCATCCGAAGTAATCTAACTAAAATCCTGGACCAATTAAATAGATCGCCACGTCGCTACGCTCCTCGCGATGACAATTAAGGCTCTGTCGTTTGTTCTGGACCCTTATCCCGGAAAACATTAATAAACTCCCCGATCTTACTTTTATCAATCTTGGTAAGTTTCTCGCTTCTCCCCCAAGCCGTTAAAATTAATGGTGAATCCATACCTAGCCTCGGCATAAAGATTAATTTGTGTTGACCAAATTGGTTATACAAATCTTTTAATTGGTTTTTAAAAGTATCACAACTGCCATCGCTAAAGCTTTTAGGCATACTGGCTAAACTGGCAGATGGGCTACCCTCACTACCTCCAGCCATAGTTCGATTAGCTAAATCAGTAAATGGATCAGTAGTTGCGTTAGCGGCTGGACTAGCAATTTCGGCAGCATATGCAGCGGGAATTAAATCAGCTGCCAGTGGCTTCTCACAGTCGTACCAAAAGATAATGTAACCGTGCTCTTGGGAGTGAACGACATAACCATCCGCTCTCGGGGTATCATAAAAACCTTTAGTAATCCAACTTGGATAGTGATTACCTGAGGTTGGAGGATTAAATTGATAAGGCGTTGGTGCACCAAGATCTAAATGATTTCGACCTGGTTGGAGCTGGGCTACCCCAGGTAAAGGTTTTGTTGATTCGATAAAAGCCCAGGTTAGAACGGCAATGGTTATTAAAACGGCAGCAATAATAATTAAAAGTTTCTTATTTTTCATCTAAATCCCTTTCTGTGCTTTCTCCAAACCATCTTCGATATAAATCTTAACAACCTCAATGGCTTTTTTAATCATTCGCTTAACAACCGGTCGATCTGATTCATCAAACAGATCAATCACAAAATGTTCAGCGTTAAAACTCGTCCGGTGATGTTCTCCCCGAAAAGCTTGGGTAGTCCCAATTCCAAGTCGGAGTCTAGCAAACTGGTCTGTACCAAGCTCTTTAATAACTGATTCTACTCCATGATGTCCGGCCGCTGCCCCACCCAAACGTAGTTTCATCTTGCCGAGCGGTAAATCGAGTTCGTCATGGATTATTAAAATATCCTCAGAAGCAACTTTGTAGAAAGATTTCAGTAAGCTGACCGCAATTCCAGAGTTGTTCATGAAAGTCTGAGGTTTTACAAAAAGCAATTGGTCATTGGTGGCTGGTAGCTGGTAGCTGGTAATTTCACTTTTGAACTTCTTTTCGAAAGTGAATTCGGAGGCATGAAGCTTTTTGGCTAAGGTATCAATCGTTTCAAAACCAAAGTTATGGCGAGTGCCAGTATGTTCTTCGCCTGGATTACCCAAGCCTATTATTAGTTTCATATTAAATTAAGCTGTTCTACCCCCTCCTTCTTTTCTGTTTTCACTTCAGCTTGGCCCTTTTTAAACGCTTCGAGAATTTTGGGGATAGCCTGAAAATCTTCTTCAAACAACTTTAACATAGCCGTTGCCCGAAGTGCTGCAGCAGGATGATACATTGGGATAACTAGAATTTCCTCACCATTAAACACAACTTGGCGAGGTTTGCCATGAACAACTGAAATTTTAACATCCGGGATAAATTTGTTCATCGAAAAACGACCGAGGGTAATTATAATTTTAGGATCGACAATCGCTATCTCCTCGTCAACATAGGGCTGAAAAGCCGCAATTTCAGATGGCTCTGGATCGCGATTTCCTGGCGGACGATATCTCACAATATTTGAGATATAAATTTCGGGACGGGTAATACCAATCGATTCGAGAGTTTTACTGAGTAATTTGCCCGCTTGACCAATAAACGGTTTACCATCCCGATCTTCATAAAAACCGGGGGCTTCACCGAGAAAATAGAGCTCAGAATCGGGGTTCCCATCACCAAAAACAAGTTGAGTGGCTCCAGCCCGAAGGGGCAACGACATATCCTCCTCCATTCGTTTTTTGAGATCAGTTAACCGCTCTTGTTTTGTCATCTTTCTAAATTTATCACTCCTACCTGCGAACTACCAGCTACTGTTTTTTATACTGCTGATTATACATTTCGACTAACTCTTTAACCGTCGTCGCATCTTCAGCCTTTTTATCAGCTTCACGGAAACGGACTAATCTCGGGAATCTGAGGGCATAACCTGGAGTTTTTTCGCCCGAGGCTGAGTTTACCGAAGCCCCAGCGGTATGGTTTGGCGACTTGGTGATTTCATCCGCCAAAACCTCAATCACGATCTCAGGTTTAACCCAAACTGATGGAGTTAAAAGAGAAACCACCCGAGCTGGCTTTTGATCAACTTTAATCTTATCAGCCCGTTTATGAATCTCGCGCCATTCATCGTCGGTTAAGCCAGTTCCGATCTTGGAAACCGTGACAAATTGGTCGTTTTCTTTATCATAAACTCCGACCAAAAGTGCTCCAGCTCCAAACTCAGCCCGCTTGCCCCGACCATAAATGTATCCTAGGATAACGGTATCAATGGTATCTTTAAGCTCACCTGACGAGTGGCGCTTGATCTTAATCCAGTTAAAATTTCTTGCTCCAGCTTGATAAGTTGAATCTGGACGCTTAACGATCAAGCCTTCAAGCCCTTTAGACAAGGCCTCTTCAAACATATTGGTAATCTTGTCCGGTTCAGTCACGAACTGGCCTGGTTGAGGCATGAGAACATCATCCCCCTTGATCGAGTCTGTCATCAATTTAATTCGCTCTTTGAGCGGCTTATCGACTAACGACTTGCCGTTTAAATACATAATGTCAAAAACGAAGGCCTTCAGAGGCAGAGTCTTTGACATCTCTTCGATTCCATATTTGCGGCGACGTTTGGTCGTCTCTTGAAATGGTAAAAACTCTTCAGATTCAGGATTATATGCCAAAGCTTCAGAGTCTAAAATAATTGATTTAGCCTTGATTTGACTTAAAACCCCAGCAATAATATCCGGGAACATTGGGGTGGTCTCTTCGAGATTTCTGGAAAATAGTCTAACTTTTTGGCCATTTTTATGAATTTGAACCCGAAATCCATCGTATTTATATTGCAAATGGGCTTCCCCACCAAACTTTTCGAGGATTGTTTTAGGATCAGTAATCCGCTCACACAATTGGGACCGAATTGGCCGACCAACCGTCACATCGAGCTTTTCAATCGCCTTCAGCCCACCTTCCCAAAGTGTTTCACCAACTAGACCTAAATCTGAAACCTTGTTATAAGCCTCTTCCAATAACTTTCTTTTAGACCGATCGCCCAACTTTAATGCTGCAAAGGCGTCTAAAACCGTCGGATCACCAATTCCGAGCCGACTTGCTCCAATTGGGATCCGAACGAGATGTTTAGCCTCAATTGGGCTAGCGTGCTCAAGTAATTTGGCGAGTGAGGATATTTTGTATTCTACAGTACCATCTCCTTTTGTCTCAGCAATCTTTCTAAGTTCGTCAAAGACATTTTTGACGGTTAGTTTATTTCCAGTTTGTCTTTTCTTATTGCTTAAGTTCTCAGCAACTTTTCCCAGATCTCCCACTCGGCCATCTTCTTTTAAAACCTCTTCCCGATCAACCGTATATGCTCGAGCAATTGCTCCGGCAACACTCTTCTCTGCCATACCAATCTCTGTTGCCTCATAAAATGGCGCCACTCGGCCTTGGATTAGATAACTGACCATGGCGACTTCATCCTTTTCAACATGGCTAAACAGCTCAGATAAGATCTCAATTAAAGTTAGGCGTGAAGATGTCCCTTCGAGCTTTTCAAAGTATTCAGTCAGAGTTTTAAATGTCATTACGATCAAATTATAGCATTGGTGAGTAGGTTGACAAGCTCGTGAATTCGAGTAAGATTAAATCATGTCCGATCTAGGTCAAGTCGAAAGTGAGAGAACGGAGCGGAGAGCTCAACCTCAACTAGAATCACCCACTATCTATCAGGTAACTCTAGAAAGAGCTATGTCTATCATGGACTACCTTACTGAGATGAAACCCTCTAAGCAGGAGGGTATTGAGCTGATTCAAAATGCTCTCTTAGATTTTGCCGTTATTGATACTCGAACTAAGCTTCTTAACTTAGTAGGATTACATTACGAACTTAATGAAGCGATGTTGCGCGCTCATACCAAGAACCAACCATTATCGATCCTAGTTTTAGATGCTGATAGATTTAAATCTATTAATGATACTTATGGTCATAGAGTTGGCGATTTAATTATCCAGGCCATTGCTGAAGCAATCAAAGATGCTATGCGAGAATCAGACGCCGCTGCCCATGTTAACCTCTCAGAACCGGTTGCCTCGACTGTTCGATCTGACTCCAAAGAAGAAACTGCGGCTCGACCAGGTGGGGACGAATTTGTGGTAATTATGGCTGGTAGTGGTCCCGAAGGAGCCCAAAAACTAAGTGCCAGGATTCAAGAAACAGTTATTCCCCATCTACCAAAGGCCCCTGATGTTCCTGAATCGTTTGCAAAAGATTTTAGCATGACCATTGGGATGGCGACCTATGACACAAGAATAGATTCTGATACCCATAAGTTTTTAGAAAGAGCTGATTTCGATATGATGGAGCGTAAAAAAGTCCGTGGAGTCAGTCGAACTCAGGTGGAAACACCCAAGACATAGATCGCTCGCTTAGTATTACCCTCTTTTTTAACCAATCCCTTTTGTTTTAAAAACTTTAATTCTCTTAAAACTGTATCGTCTGAAAAGTCGGGAAAGATCTTTCGAAAGTCTTTATTACGCATTTCAGCATGTTTATTTAAATACTCAATAATCGCCATTTGGCGCTCGTTGAGAACAACTTCTTCTCCAAGCTGATCTTTTTGATGACTTTCTGATGCGACCTTTAAAACGATCTCTTTTAACTTATCAACTTGTATCGCCACGCCCCGACTAAAGTATTCAAGCCACAAAGTTAGATCGCGTTCATGAACATCGAGGACCTTTTGATTAGCCGCAGACTGTAAAATTTGATAATATTCAAGCTGTGTGGCTGCGAAGTAGCTCTCTAAGCTTAAAAAACCTTTTAAATCATATTGACCAATTCGAAGGATTAAATGGCTAAGTAGCCGGCCAACCGCCTCATTATTGCCACTAAAAGGCTGAATTCGATAGATCTCGAAATGAGCAATCGCAGATCTCAAAACCGGATGAACTTCAATTGAGACGTCAGAGTTTAACCAATCAATTAAATCATCAATTAAATATGGTATCTCCGCGGCTGGAGGTGGAGAGTAACTAATTTGTCCAGTCTGGGCATTTCGGATTACTATTTCAGCTTCTCTAAATTGCTCGTCTCCTGAAATCAATCTTTGGAGTTCTAAGACCGTTTCTAGGGTCAAGAAGTTGGGCCGATCAAGTGAAATTTCAAGTTCATTAACCTCCCGTAAAGCTTTAAACAAGCTTTGATTAAATTGCCAATTTGAATCATCGTTGTTATCTCCGGCAATTAACTGGTGAACTTGTTCTTCAGTTAAACTAACTCCTTCTAAAATTGAGCCGTAATAAGTACTGTCAGTTAAAGCTTGATGGCGAAGTTTAGTCAGCCAGGCTGGAATTAGCTCCGCGTGATTGATAACTTCTCGACCTCCATCAATTGAGCCAATATGCTTAAGAATGGAGTTGGTGATTAAATATTTAGGAATGAACATCTAAATTAATTATGACATTTCCCGCAAAAAATGTATAATTAAGCTCAGATGGCTCAAAAAGAAACACCTGAAGAAAAAAAAGAAGAGAAAAACTTTCACGAAGAGTTGTTAAGTCAACTTGTTACCTTAGCGACCTCTGGTTTTGGTCTAGTAGCGGCTTTAGCTTGGAATAATACGATTCAAGAGTTTGTTAAAGAGTATATTGAGCCTAAAATCCCAGGATCTGGCCTCGTTTCAATGTTAGTTTACGCCGTTTTGATCACAGTTTTTGCCGTCTTTGTGACCTACCAACTGTCTCGCTTAGCCAGTAAAGTCGCCGCCAGAACCGCTTCCAAAAAAGATTAGGCAGGGATTAGATTAGCCTGATTAACCTTAAAGATCTGACAATCTGTCGTTTTAAGTAAAGTTCTTAAATCGTCATCAAGCTCAACGGCCACCAAAATCGTTTGCTGTAATCCTAAAAGCCTACTAATATGTAGCCTGTGATCATGATCAAGTTCAGAGAAGATATCATCGAGGAGCATGATTGGCCGAGTCAGTAATTGAGTTTCAATAAAGGCAACTTCTGACAGCTTTAAATCTAAAACCCCCATCCGATGTTCCCCTCGTGAGCCATAAAGACCTAAATCTTGGTCATTAAAAATAAAGCTAAAGTCATCCCGGTGAGGACCAATTAGCGAGGTCGCGGCCGCAAGCTCTCGCCCACGGTAATCACGCAACCGCTCTGGAGTAACCAAACTCGGCGCATACTTAAATTGGTAGCTACCAAATTGTCTAGGAGCTTTATTTAAAAAATAAAATAACTGTTGTCTTTTTTGACTAATCAGTTGGCCTAACTCGAGTTGCTGCTCAGACCAGAAATCGAGCTCATCGACTTTGGCAAAGCCTTCTTTAATCCGTTTTAAAACTCGATTTTTCTTAGTCACGACTTCACCATAATGAGTCAAGGCAATTTTATATTTAGGATCAATTTGAGCCAAAGTTAGATCAATATGCCATCTCCTCAGAGACGGTGAGCCAGTTACTAAATTAATATCCTCAGGCGAAAATAAGACGACTGACAAATGTCCAATATAGTCAATAACCCGCCGACTAACCCCGTTAACTTTCATCCGCTTGGCAATTCGGCTACCTTCAAAGTTTGACCCTAACCCGCCAAAAGTAATCTCACCGACTGAACTTGGCATGTTTTGCATAGTTATTTCGAGGCTAGTCTGATCATCCAAGTGGCCAGTCACCGATAAGCTCGTCTGCTCTTGATTAATTAATTCCTCATCCTTATTGGCTTTTGAAGACTTTGTGGTCGCTAAAAAATAAATTGATTCTAAAAGATTAGATTTTCCTTGAGCATTGTCCCCAACCAAGATAATGGTCGTAGAAGTAAATTCAAGGTTAAGTTCAGAATAGTTGCGGAAGTTTTTTAAAGAGAGCTTCTGGAGAAACATACTATCACCTTTTCCAATGTCCCAATCCCAAAAACTCTCTCCACCGAAATGACAGATGACGTTCTTCAAAGAAAAAATCGGGTTTAAGCATCATTAAACCCATAATTCCAATTGAACCTCCTAGACCAATAAAGATCGGCATAGGACCAAAAATATCCGCTAAAACCCCCGCAAAGACCACCGGAATAATCGAGACGGTCGCCATCATCATCCCCAAAACTGCAAAAACCTTGCCTCGATCAGCTTCAGGCGTATTCTCTTGTAAAACCGTTTGAGAAGGAATGACGATTGCGGCCATGGCCAGTCCGATAAAGAAAGCTCCAATTGCCATCACAAACGATAAAGAAGGCTGACTAATGAAAGCTAAGGGCTTAGGATGAGGAAAATAACGGGTCGCTGGGGAGATTAAAGGGGCGATTCCAACTGACAGAAATAATATACCAACTAGTAAGACTGATCTTCCGACCAGCTTCCGACGAGCTAACTTCCCCCCGATTCGACCGACAATCAATGCTCCTAAGATCAAACCAACGCCTAATGGGGCAATCAAAACATATGAGGCATCTGTAGCACTAATCTGGAGAACACGCTCTAAAAAGGATGGAACAAGGACAGCCAGCACACCAATAATAGCCTGGACACCTGCCAGAATAAAGATCGACATTGAGACCGGTAAATTGTGCCTAATTAATTTTAAAGTTTTCTTCATCTCCAAAGTCACGATTGGCTTTAAAGTTTCCCATTTGCCAGCTCTCAAATTTTTAATCAAATTGGGAGTATCTGGCTCTAAACGAGCCACAATTTTAGGGAACCGATTGGCCAGTAAAAATGCCGTTATCAGAAAAACCGATCCACCCAAAAAGACGAAGTTAATCCCCCACAAGGCAATAATCGGTCCAGCTAAACCAAACCCAACTAGCATCGTTAAAAATAAAGTTATCGAAAAAAGTGAGTTGGCTTGAAGAAGTTGATTACGTTTAACAATAATAGCAATAGCTGAAGACTCGGCTGGAATATAAAACTGAGCTAGGGTATTTATAAAAAATGTGACTGCTAAAATAGCTGGATAGTTGTATTTTAGTAAAATTAAACTAGCGAACCCAAAAGAGAGTAACAGGTCAATTACGACAATAATCTTTTTACGATCAATACTATCAACTACCACCCCGGCAAACAGACCAAACAAGACGGCAGGTAAGTAAACTGCAAACAGTAAGGCTGAGACAGCTGTATTTGAGTTAGTTAACCTAAATACCCAAATAATTAAAGCAAAGTTAAGACTATTATAAGAAAGCTGAACGAGAATTTGGTTAATCCAGAGATTAGTAAAACCACGACTTTTTATAACTGAGCCAAAGTCATTTTTTTGAGACATCTAGGAAGGTATTATAGCAGCTAATTTTGGCAGTTTTCACAATAGAAAGTTCCCCTACCACCTAAAGAGACTCTTTTAATTTGAGAATCACAATTCCGACATTTTTGACCAGCCCGGCTATAAACATAGGCATAATCTAAAAAGTAACCCCGACCGCCAGCCACGTTAACATAATGAGTTTTTGATGAGCCACCATGCTTAATCCCTAAACTTAAGACCTTAATAATGGCTTTATGAATCTTTTTAAAATCATCATCCGTCAGATCTCCGACCTTTTTATGTGGGTCTAATTTAGCATCAAAACAAGCCTCACAAGCATAAATATTGCCAACTCCGGCAACGGTTGTTTGATCTAAAATTGCGACTTTAATGGCCAGAGTTTTATGACGAAGCAAGTTTTTCTTGAGGGTTTGCCAGCTAAAACCCTTTTCAAGTGGTTCAGGACCAAGTTTTTTAATAAATGAAAATTCCCCCACTTCTGCAGTCGGGAGGATTTTCACCCAGCCAAATTTCCGTTGATCGTTAAAAAAGATCTTTGAACCATCTTCAAGCTCAAAAATAACTCGTGTCGATTTGTTGGGCATGTCGGAAGTCATATCTTTAGTCGGGTGTCCTCCCCCAAAATCTTCATAACCACGATAGATAATCTGACCTGACATTTTGAGATGAAATAATAAACTCATGCGACCTAGATTTATGATTAATACCTTAGCTTTTCTATCAATACTGAGTACTCTTTGTATCTTTACCTCTTCAGGGTCACCGATGAAAGATTTAGGGTTTAATATCGTGATATTGGTAATAGTTTGGCCAATAATCCGACTTTGGAGGCCAAGTCGAATAGTTTCAACTTCAGGCAGCTCTGGCATGCAGAAAATTCTAACACACTTTAGTCTGCCACATCGGAGGTGGGAAGCTAAATAATTTGCTATCTAACTATTATAGGTCTATAATACGCACATGGAAATTAGTCGAGGACAATTTATAACAAAAGCTGCTGGCCTAGTTGCCGGTTCATCTTTATTACAACAATCAGTCGAAGCAAATGAAACTCGTGGCGGTGGATCAAAGTCCCTAGAAATCTTAACGGAAGCCCTTGATTATAGCCCGGCATCCTCTTTAAAGCAGCTCGCCAGAGCAAGTGTCACTGACTATTATGGGGGTCATCCTAATAGTGTCATTGTCAGAGGTGGGGTCAAAATTATGGTTCAACAACCAAAATTAATAATTTCAAATCAAGTAATCCAAGATGCACCAAATACTTATCGAGGTGGTGAATATCAGATCAGACATACTGATCCAGCCGTAAAATTGTTACATCCCCGTCAAAACTTGAGACTTTACCTACCTATGAAGATTTTTTAACAGATAGTGAACGTCGAAAGTATTCACAACCAGTTGTTTCTGTTCCAGTCATATTTCCAAAAGCAGTAGGTCTTCAACTCGGATTAGAACCTGAGATTGTAATCTATAACATCTCAAACGGAAATCAAGACCAATCGCAAACATATAACCAATTTAGTTTGCTTAAAGAGATATATACCTTAACCGCACTTGATTTATGGATGGAAAAAGCAGTCGCAGAGATGGCGCAGATTCATGAGAGACCTGTTACTGAATTAATAATGTCAAATGGATTGTCTAAACAAGCTGAATTAGTCAGCTCAGCAATTAACGAGATGTACGATCGACAACATCGATTTGTAGCAGGAATCGATTTAGCAGGCTACTTATTAACTTTTAAAGCACTCCAAAATACTCCATTGCTTGAAAAGGTTCGCTACTATGATCCTAATATTCGATCAGTAACTGATAAGACAAAACAACTTAATTTAACTGACGATCCTAATCAAATTATCTCTAGAGCGCTACATTGGGTTATCAATAACCCGGCTGCTCGAGTCCTCCACTATCATGGAGATATAAATCAATTAGTACTTAATGAAAATGAACGATTAGTAGCTTAAGTTTTTATCGATTAAAGCTAATATCTCTTTTTTAAATCTCTCTTTCGAAAACTTTTCGGCATTCTTAATACAATCCTCTGCCTTATATTTAGTCTGATCAAAGTCAGTTAATACTTCTGATAATGAATCAATGGTCGCTTCTTTGAAAAATTCACCTGTTTTGCCTGGAATAACCGTCTCGAGATAGCCACCAGCTTTGACTGCTATAACTGGAATACCGGCCGCTTGGGCTTCAACAGCAGTTATTCCAAAATCTTCGTCTTCCGAAGCTACAATTAAAGCTTTAGCACCATGATAAAGCTTAATTCGCTCCTCATCGGTAACTTCACCGACAAATTCGACCGTCTTGCCAGCCAATTTCTTGAGTCGCTCGAGTTCTGGCCCACCACCAGCCACTTTAAGCGGAACGTTCAATGCTGTACAAGCTTGAACTGTTATATCAGTCCCCTTCCCCCGAACCAGCCGATTCAAACTCAGAAAATATTTCTTTTCGCCTAGTTCCTTATTCTTCGTTCCTAGTTCTGCCACTTCCACTGGTGGATAGATAACGACTGAATCCCGCCTGTAGAACTTCTTAATTCGAGCTTGAACATTCTTGGAGTTGGCAATTAAGATATCTGGCCTTTGGGAAGTTTCAAAATCATAAATCCGTAAAAAGTGATTCATTAACTCCCCAATCACCCGAGTTAAGAAATGTTTTTTATAATTAAATGAAGTTGTGTAGCCATATAAATAACGTGGCGGGGTGTGAATATAACTTAAATGCAAGGCTTCAGGTTTAGTAATAACCGCCTTTGAAAAATAAATTGAACAAGACGAGATGACAACGTCATACTCGGTCAAATTAAAACTCTCGAAGATTGATGGGGCAAAGATTCGAAATGGTGATAATAACTTGTTGGCACCAGGAAACTTTTGTAACCATGAAGTTCGGATATCCCATTTTTTAATTCGGTCAGCATGTGGACCCAAACCAGCTAAGTTTAAATAAGCGGTATAAACGGGGGCCTCTGGGAAAATTTCATGGAGAGTCTCCAAAACCCTCTCTGCTCCCCCATATTCCCTTAAATAGTCATGTATTAATGCAACTTTCATAACCTACTACTGTCATCCCTGCGAAAGCAGGGATCCAATTAAAAACTTAACTATTTATATAGATTCCCGCCTACGCGGGAATGACAGAAGTGAGATTAGTATATAGTATTTGGTATTTAGGGTCACCTTAGTTTAAAATAGTTAGGTTATGGATTTCTCCCTAGTTGCTAAAGATGTCGTTAAACATTACCCCAAGGCTTCAGTCAACGCCGTTGATGGGATAAATCTCGAGGTTAAAACTGGTGAGATCTATGGATTCCTAGGCCCAAATGGGGCTGGTAAGTCAACCGCCATCAAGATGTTCGTGACTACCCTATTCCCGACTTCAGGTCAGATCCTAGTTGATGGCTTAGATCCGAAGAAAGATTCGAATAAGGTTCGCCAACAAATTGGGGTGGTTTATCAAAGTGTCAGTTTAGATGAGAATTTAACGGCTGAAGAAAATTTAAGATCTCACGCCGTTTTATATAACATAACTGGTTTTGCCTTAACTTACAAAGCTACCAGTCCTAAATACAAAAAGCGACTGGATGAGGTTTTAACACTAGTTGATCTGGCTGATAAAAAGTTTGATATTGTCAAAACCTTTAGCGGAGGAATGAAAAGACGGCTCGATATTGCTAAAGCTTTGCTTCATTTTCCGAAAGTTTTATTTTTAGATGAACCGACGACGGGGCTTGATCCTCAAAGCCGCAAAGCGGTTTGGGAATATCTGACAACTCTTCAAAAACAACACAGTTTTACAGTTTTTTTAACCACTCAGTACCTGGAAGAAGCTGAGATTTGTAACCGAATTAGTATTATTGACCATGGCAAGATCCTTGTCACCGATACCCCAGCTAATTTAAAGAAGAGTGTCGGTGAAGAGCTTCTTTACTTAAAACCAGCCAAGAAAGAAGCTTTGGAAGCTGAGTTAAATAAGCATGACATTGCCTTTTCAGTCGACAGTTTTGGGGATTATATTATTGATTTAAAGCACAAGAAAGCTCAAGATATTTTGCGATTAATCAAATGCGATTTAGAAGAGATTAATATTAAAAAACCATCGTTAGATGATGTTTTTATTAAGTACACTGGAAGGAAAATAGAATGAATGAACTAAACAAAACTTTAACTCTTGCCCAACGCGATTTAATGAAGTTCTTGCGTGATCGTGGTCGAATTGTGGCGACTTTTATCTTTCCAATTATTTTTATCGGGGTATTTGGGGTAACTTTGAATGCTGGACTTGGCAAATATAACTTAGGTTTTAGCTATATTGATTACGTCTTTGCCGGCATGCTTTTACAAACCGTTTTCCAAAGCAGCTTTGCCGGTATTACTTCCCTATTACTAGATCGAGAGAAAGATTTTTCGATGAGTATTTTCGTTGCACCAGTCTCGCGCTATTCAATTGTCTTGGGAAAAATCCTGGGCGAAAGTTTAGTCAGCTTTTTACAACTGTTCGGCATTATCTTGTTTGGTAAGCTGATTGGAGTCAGTTTTGGTTTTGATAAATTATTACTGGCTCTACCAGTTTGTTTACTCGGTTGTATCGTTGGAGCTAGTTTTGGAATTTTGGTCGCCAGTCGGATTAGCAAAGCTGATAACGCTCAGAGAATCTTTCCTTTTTTGGTTTTTCCAATGATCTTTTTAAGTGGAGCCTTTACCCCAGTTAATAATTTACCCTGGTTTTTAAATATCTTAAAAGAGATTAATCCGATTTATTATGGAGTGGATATGATCAGAAATGTTTTATTTGCTGGGACAGCTGCTCTACCGCTTGTTACTTCAAACACCTTCTTGTTTGATTTAACAGTTTTCAGCGTTTTGGGAGTAGTCTTCTTTATTGTCGGAACATTTCTGTTTACTCAAAAAGAGGGCAATCGATAATGAACAGTTCTCATCCTTATTACTGGGTACACCAGATAATCGCTTTACGAGTCTTTCTCTTTGTCCTCGTTTTAGTATTTATAATAACAATTGTCTGGTTATTGACCCGTCACAGAAAATAGAGTTTTTTCGATCGCCGCCAGTAATTCTTTCTTGGATTCTTCAAATGGTTTAGTTAACATCGCCCCAGCGGCCCCTTTATGCCCACCACCACCGATTGATGTCGCCAATTTTGATAGATCATATTTTTCACTATCTTGAGTTCGCATGCTGATCGCAATCATATTTGGTTCTTTTTCAACAAAACTAATCCCAATCTCCCAGCCGACCACTTCAATTAAATGACTCGACATACCACTCTTTTCGGTGTATTGGCTATCAATTTTAAGTTCTTTTAATTTGTGATACGGAATCTCGATGATCGCAACTTTATCATCAAAATAGTTTTGAATTGAGTTTAAAGCCAGCGCTTCAAACCGCAATTGAGCAGGCTCTTTAGTCGCTTCCATCTTAGCAATCAATTTAGGAAAGTCAGGATTGATCTTAGCTAACGCGGAGGCAGCTTCGAAAGTTTCAGAGGTGACGCCTGAAAACTTAAACAATGAATCGCTATAAATTCCCACCAATAGACAAGCGGCAGCCTCTTTACTAATCTCAACTCCCCAATTACTGACAACATCAAAAATCAGTTGAGCATTGGCCGGATAGTTACTATCGACTAAATTAAGTTGGCCAAAGCCTAAATTACTAGAATGATGATCTATGACGATCGTTTTTAAATGATCTGGAAATTTAACCTCCTCAAGTCGAGAGACCATCTCTTTAGTTGAGCTATCCATAATAATGAAGAGGTCAAACTTTGATAAATCGGTTTCACCATAATTTTTGAGGATAATCTGATCCGCGCCAGGTAAAATTTGGAGGTTGATTGGCAATTTTGAATCTCCCCCAATAACGGTGGCTTTTTTACCCATGGCTTGCAAAATATGCATTAAGCCGAGCGCTCCCCCAGCCGAATCACCATCTGGGCTTGGGTGAAGATGTAAAAGAATACTATTTGATTGTTTAATTGTCTCAAGAATTTGGGGAGCTAGCTGATGAACTTTTTCAGACATAAAGGTGATTATAGCGTATTAGGTATGGTAAAGTTATAAAGAGAAACTGCCATGCTGACACTGCCTTTTAGATTCTTAAAATTCTATTTCCTTGACGCTGCCCGAACCTGGCTTAGAATGTGGACCAATACCATGGCCTTTTTGGAAGAAGATCTGGCTGTTGGTTTAATGCTCAAGTTAATCTTCACCCCCCTTTTTCATGATCGAACGCTGGCTGGCCGATTTTTAAGTTTTATCTTTCGAGTCACTCGAATTGTCTGGGGGCTTTTTGCTTACTTAGCCGCGACCATCGTCATTTTTGGCTTAACTTTTGTCTGGTTTGCCCATCCTCTGATTATTATGGGCTGGCCGGAGTATTGGTATGTTAGCTTAGGAATTCTCCTTTTTAGCATCGCTTTATTTATCGATCGAGTGGTTGTTTATCCAAAGCGACCCCTCCGCCATGCTCAGAATTTAAGTCAGATTTGGGAAACGACCAAGCTTCATAAAAGTGATATTACCTGGGCTAAATTAACTCCGATGTTTGAGGTTAAGTTGTTGCTAGAGAGCCTCGAGCTAAATCCAACCCAATTTGGAAATTTAGAGATCCCATTTGATGATCAATTAGTTTTACGCGCCACTGAACTAGCCAGACAATGCAAAGCTCAATACCTAACCGCTGTCTACTTTTGGGTAGCGATGGTTGAGAGAGTTCCCAACCTAGATAACGAACTCTTAAAAGTTAATTTAAAAATCGATGATTTTCATCAAGCTTTAAACTTTTTTGAACACAAACGAAATACTTGGCGACGAATCTATATTTGGGATGAAGATTTCTCAGTTAGACACTTAAAAGGAACCAATCGAGGCTGGCTGGCAGCACCGACCCCAGCTTTAGACGCCGCCTCAGTCGATCTAACCAAAGAAGCCGCCCGATTTGGAGTGCCTGATTTTATCGGCCGGAAAGAGGTCTTAGATCAAGTTATTAATGTTTTGTCATCAGATGGCAATCATAATTTAGTTTTAGTTGGTCCTGTTGGAACGGGTAAAACAGCTTTGGTTAAATATTTGGCCAAGATGATTGTTCAAGGAAATGCTCCAAAATCGATGGCCACCAAGCGACTGGTTTTCCTTGAGCCAGCCCGGTTAATGTCTGGCGCCAATAACGAAGGAGAGTTGGCTGAAAAGATTAAAAATGTCTTTGATGAGATTAGTTTTATTGAAGATGTCATTATCTTTATTGATGAGATTCATACTTTAGGGACTGGTGAGGCTGGGTCAACCTATAACCTATTCTCCTTGCTCGCTCCAGAGCTCGAATCCCAAAATTTTCAGTTTTTAGGTACAACTGAGCCTGAAAATTACAATCGAACGATTGAAAAAAACGGTTCGTTTGCTCGTATCTTTACCCGAGTTGATATTCCCCCAGCCAGTCCTGAAGAGACGATCGAGATTCTTCAAAACAGGGCTATTGATATGGAACGTTATCAAAAAACTAAGGTCACATTTTTAGCGATCAAGGAGGTTGTTCATTTAGCTAGCCGGTTTATTCATGAGCGAGTTTTGCCAGATAGCGCCATTTCAGTTTTGGAAGATTGTCAAACTTTAGTTAAATCTCAAACTGATAAGCAAATTAATCTTAAGCTAGTCCGCCAAGTTTTAGGCCAGAGAGTCAAAGTTCCAGTTGCCGAAATTAATCCTGATCAAAAGAAACAACTTTTGAATTTAGAAGATCAGATTCATGCTAAGTTCATCGATCAAGAAGAGGCCGTTAAAGATGTTTCGACAGTCCTCCGCCGAAGTGCGGCCCAACTCCGCGAAACCAATCGGCCAATTGGCTCATTCTTATTCGTTGGTCCGACTGGTGTTGGAAAAACTGAACTAGCTAAAACCTTATCTGAAGTTTACTTTAAAGGTCGGGATACTTTCGTCCGGTTTGATATGTCAGAGTATCAAAATGCTGATTCGGTTAATCGCCTACTTGGCACTGACACAGAGCCAGGTCAACTAACGGAAATTATTTATCATCAACCTTATTGTCTACTGTTACTCGACGAGTTTGAAAAGGCTCATCCTCAGATTTTAACTCTGTTTTTACAGGTCTTGGACGACGGACGGTTAACCGATGGGGGCGGTAAAACGGTTGATTTTAGTAATACCATTATTATCGCCACCTCAAATGCGGCTTCGGTTACTATCGCTGAAGGACTTAAGGCCAAAAAACCACTAACTGAGATTAAAGCCACTGTTACGGAAGAGCTTTTAAAGATTTATCGTCCAGAGTTAGTCAACCGGTTTGATGAGGTAGTTATCTTTAAACCACTCTCCCCTGAAGATCTTGATAAGGTCGTAACGATTAAATTGGCTAGTCTTAAAGCTAATCTCAAAGAACAAGGCTACTTGGTTGATTTTGCGCCAGCTTTAGTTGCGGAACTTGGTAAACGAGGCTTTGATCCGGTCCTAGGTGCCCGACCACTCAGACGATTAATCCAAGACACTTTGGAAGCGAGATTGTCGGTCATGATCTTGGAAGATAAGTTGCCAAAAGGCCAGCCAACTGAGATCGGGGTAGAAGTTTTAACATGATCCTACTTATTCCAATCGGTTTCTGCTTTGGTATTAGTTGGTTTATAGCCACAAATTCTAACGCTACAAAGCCGACCAGTTGGTGGAAAGCATTAATAAGATGTTTCATTGTGACATCCCCACTTGCCTTGATTCTAACCTACTTTTTATCTAATATTTGTATCGATAGTTGTAGTAACCATCCACTCGATGCGGTAACCAAGATCTTTGGTTTAGTCGTAGGAGTCACTACTTTGCCAATTTATGCTGGCTGGATGGTGGGAGCGAGAGCGAGAACTAAAACCAAACCTAGCCGACATTAACCAACTTGTGGTATTTTTAGACTAATGCTCAAAAAGCCTAGCTTCAAAACCCCATTAATTGTTCAAGAAAATCCCAAATTATCAATCTTTGTCGGAGTCTTACTGTTTTTAATCCTGCTCTTCATGGCCTTAATCTTCTTTTTTAAAAACCCTAATCTAGCTTCTAATTTCTCAAACAATAACTCGACCCCCGTCCAGTTTACCGATGCCCCTAAGGTTCAATTCTTTAATTACAATATCAGCAGTGCTAGCGCAGCCTTAAAGCCACCTACTCAAGTTAAGTTATATGACTTAAAAACTGATTTTAGTAATAATGAGATTCTAGACTTTGCGAAGAAGCTAGGTTTATCAAGTTATACGCCAGATAACGGGCCAACAGTAGTCGTTTATAACTATGATGACCCTGCTAATCGGGGCTTAATTCAATTTGATAAAACCACAGGTAGCTTTAGTTACGAATCATATGGAGTTTTAAAACCTTCTATTCAAGCCTCTACCCCTACTCAATCAGCCTTAAACATACTAACGGATCTAAACCTAAATGACTCGACATAGGTCTGTGACTACACTTATCAGCGACAAGAAACTACAACTCAAACTTATCTTGAATGACATCATTCATGCGCAAAATTAGGTATGCCATTAACAAGCTTGGCCCAATCTTTAAATTTAACAGAGGACGAAAAGTTAATCTCAGCTGCACCCGGCAACGTTACAGAAGCGGTCGATGACGACCCGACAATTCAAAACGTCAAACAAAATGGCTTAGCTCAAGTAGCTAGTAATGGTCGGGCTAGACCAGCTGATTTTAATACTGTCACTGTGGGAGTTAATACCGATGGATCGATTCAAACAATCGTCTCTAATTTGCGATGGATTACAAGTGCTGACACCTTAGCTTCAAGCCAGTTAATTACTCCCCAAGAAGCACTGACGACATTTAAAAATAACCAGGCCGATATTGCTATGGTTGTTCCTGAAGGCCGCGGAGTAGTCGATCTGACTAAAGTTTTTCATCATAATACGGCTATTGGCCAAGATGGCAATATTTCTGAATTTCAATTGATTTACCTTGAAAAAACCAGCGATACAGCCGAAACTCAATATCTTCCTTACTATTTAATTCGCGGTTACTCGGAGTTAGATTCTGGTTACAATGTTCGTTTTGCCGAGTTAATCAAAGCTATTAAATAACTATGACAAAACTCGCACTATCACTACCAGGCTTTCAAAATGCGGTCTCAAGTCCTGCTAAAACTCAGTATCAGGATCTTGGCTCACTACTTTCAGGTGGTTACTCTATTCTGCTTTTGATTGCTGCCTTTTTAATGGTTTATTGGTTGTCTTGGGGAATCTTTCAATACATCTTTGCTGGTGGTGAAAAAGAAAAGTTAGCTCATGCTCGGAAAAGAATTACTTGGGCGATTGTTGGTTTTATCATTATTGTTTTAGCTTTTACGATTCGTTACTTTGTAGAAGAAGTCTTCCCCCCTCAAAATACATTAACCCAAGTCGATACTCCCCTTAACTATGTCTCAACTGATCTTCAACAACCCCCAACTGCAGTTCAACAACCTCAAACTGGTGGTACTGGTGGTCAAGCCGACGGAACAGGCGGCCAAGCTGGTACAAATGGTCAGCAAAATCCCAGCCAACACAGCCCTATTTTACCAAATGCTCCTGGGGGACCAGCTCAACAGGATCAGATTACAACCAATATTCCTGAAACTTGCCAGCAATATGTTTCAGCTCATGGTTCAGCTATAGCCGACATTCAAGGCTATAATCTATCTTTTAATGTTCCTAATTATGGAATATTAAATGTCGCCATGAAAAGTCGAGGTATTTATTTGACTGACGATACCCCCGTTACAACGGCACAATCTCAGAGAGAGCAAACTAAAAACGCCTTTTTCCAAGTCATCAAACAACAATATTTAAGAAACTTTGCTTATGATCTGGTTAAAAGACGGAAAAGAGAAGCTGATCTGGGAGTTGATCCCAAAAATCAGAGTTTTGATATAAATCACAATTTTAATAATACCGATGAGATCAAAACTGAGTTTAGTAAGTTAGATAATTCGTATAAGTCCACCTTCAATGGTGGTGAACCAGATAGTATTGGTTGTAGCTTTAATCCTGATCCAGGCACTGCTCTATATTACCCCGCTCCTTTATATAACTGTACTAAAAATACCCAATTAGATAATGGCATGATTGAGATAATCGCTGATGGAGTTGCCTCAGATTATAAAAACTCGACAGTGGCAGAGCGTTACGACTGGGCTAACAAAGTTGAAGATTATAAATTCGGTAATTTAAACTACACCCTTCCTTACTACTTTACTGACTTTATTGCTAATCCTTCGAGCACCAATGGTGCATCGTCTGGGGCTGCCAAGGCCTGTTATGTAACTGGATTTGTTCACAACCCGCAATTAGATAATCTAAACCGTCAGGCTAACTTTTCTGAGTTTGGTTGCTATGAATTGGCAGTCACAGGGCCTGGCAATTCAGCTATTCCGCTTGAAAACGGCAACTTAAATCAACAAGTTCAAGATTATGAGAACTCTGTCGCTTCGCATCAACCTGGTGGGACATCAACAATCAAGGCGACCTTGCCAAACGACGATAAAGCTTTTAAATATGTTGAAGGTGCACCAGGTCAGACGGTTGATGCAAGTGGTCAAATAATAATTGGGGCGGTCGGCGAACCACTCTATGCACAAGGTACGGGCAATGTTGTTAAAAAGTTATTTCACTACGATTACGATACCAGTAAGATTATCTGGAACGACCCAACTAGCTATTATGTTATTCCAAATATTCAAACTGATCCTAATAATCCAAGTTGGAATCCGATTATTGATAAAATTGGCCAAGGTTTAGGATTAAACGCGGTCGAGATTACGGCTCTTAAGTTGAGTATGATTCATCACGCTATGTACTTTACTCCCCAGGAAGCACCTTACCTAAAAATCTCAGTGGTTGATCCTGCTGAAGTCAAGGAAAAAATACCATTAAGTATTGATAGTAGCTATGGTGAGGTTGATCCTAAATCTTTCCACCGTAATAACTTACTAGTTGAGAAACTAAAAATCGATGACCCCACCTTACATGGTCATGAACCCCAGCTTAAACCTTATCCCGTTTCCCCAACACCGGTAATTATGTTTGAAACGGGTGTGGCAGTGAGATAAAGTTATGGTCACCAACTCTGCGACAGACCCACTTTCAAAAAATAAGCGTAAATTAAAATTAATTTTAATTGGTTTCGGATTACTGGTTATCTTTATACCAATTTCAGCATTCTTAATTAATCATTTTCAAAGGCCATCAACTCCACCTAGCCTAGCCGATTTTCCACAAATGACCCCATACACTAGTAGTGCCTCGGCCTTTGTAGCTAATCAGTTAATTGTTAAATATAAAGAGGCTTCATCTCCAGCCGAGTTAACGGACAACAATGAAAAAGATGCAATTGCCAAGCTCTATGCCGAGCTCGGAGTTTCTTCACAGCTTCAAGCTTATCCTTCAACCGATAACCCAGATCTTAAGGAGTACTATCTACTCGAGTTCAAAGCAGGTTCGAGTCTTAGTCTTGCCAAACAGACTCTGTCACAGCTCAAAGAAGTTGAAACCGTCGACCTAAATCCAGTCCTAAGCTTGCAAGCCACCCAAGTAGCCGGGTTAACTAATGATCTTTACTCTCTATATCAATGGAATTTAGGAAAGATTAATATTGCTCCTGTTTGGAAAGCTGGTTACCTTGGCTCAGATAAAGTTGGCATAGCAATTTTAGATTCAGGATTAGTTTTTCCTCAAAAGCATCCTGATTTACCCAGCAATATCATTCATGTTACAAAACCTGATGACTATAACCAAGCTGCTGAGTTTTATGGAACAGCCCAGAATGACCATGTTCATGGCACTGTTGTAACAGGAATTATTGGTGCGATCAAAGACAATCATCAAGGTATTAGCGGAGTAAGTCCGATGGTTCAGATATATTCTTATCAAGTTTGTCGAAATGAAGAGTGTGATAGCTTAGCAGCTAGCCAAGCCCTCGAGTCTATCGCTCAATCCCCTGGCAAGGTTAAAGTAGTCAACTTAAGTTTAGGAGCTCCTAGCCAATCGACACCTTCAGAACCAGTTTGCCCCGATTGGGTACAAGGACCAATTAACGATCTAACCAGTAAAGGCATTCTAGTCGTAGCCGGAGTTGGGAATGGTGATTTTACCACTGGTAATCGAGTTGGAATTGATGCCAAAAACTTTATTCCAGCCTCATGCAAAGGAGTTTTAGGTGTAGCTGCAACTAATGCCAATGACCAAAAAGCTTCATATTCAAATTATGGATCGGTGGCAAAAATTTCAGCACCGGGAGGTGAGAACGAGGCCAATGGTGCAATTTTATCGACAATTCCATTTGGAGATATTCCTAAGGATGGTCAGCTCGGGCCTTATGGAAAATATTTCGGCACATCGATGGCTACACCCCAAGTTAGTGCCGTCGCCGCTTTATTGTTTTCAGCCAATCCCGACTTAACTGTCGATAAGATTAAACAATGTTTAACTGAGGGAGGAGATCCAGTAAGCAACTTAGATCCTAAACAACCAATTGGTCCAAGATTGAACGCCGCTGGAGCTTTTAATACTTGTGGAATTCAAATCGCAAACACAACCACAGCTGATGCTAAAACAGCAACTCCACCGGTCATCCAACCCGCCCAGCCAAAAACTCCACCTCCTCCCCCGCCACCGGTCGTTTCAAAAAGTATATTACCCACTCTCCCATCAACCAACACTCCAACTACCCAAACCCCAACGAGTGTTGACTTACCCTCTGCCCTCTTTAAAGAAGTTAAAGTTGACCCTGAACAAGGCCAACTTAACGCTTTAATTACTGCCAATGTAGCTTTGTCTAATACCCAAACTCATCAGTACAAATTCCACTGGTGTGCCAATCCAACGGATATCGCGCCTCACCAGATCTGTAACGACATCACTAATTACTTTAACTTTCAAAGAGCTCCATCCGATGGACCGACTCCCAATACCATTTTAAATGATCAGATTATTGGTCAATTTAGTCCTTCTTTGATCTGGCAGCCTTCAATTGCAATATCGGACAGAACAACTGGTAATGCTATTTATGGAAACTATATTCTTGAAGTTGATGCCTGTAACAAGCAACCTGATGGAACCTGTCAGAACTCCAACAAACAAGATGTTTGTAGCGTTATTCAATACGATGAGTGCGTTAATTATGATCATTACAATGTCATCTTTCAACTAAACCCCTAATAAAAACGAGTCTTTATCCTTGCCTGAAAGTCGATTAGGTGGTAAGTTTAGTATGTGCTAAAAACTGTTCAAGACTGGGCTCGGGCTAATAAGTTATTATTCAGTTTAAGCGCAGGTGGGCTTATTTTAATTCTGATTCTGGGAATAGTCACTCTTGTTTTGAAACTTAATCAGTCTCACACCACTCCCACTTCTACTAAATCATCATCACAATCAACTAGTCTGCCGACCTATCCCGCTCCAGCTGTGAAATTTAATAGCTACCAGATCAGTGATGCCGCTAAAGCTTTGAAAGTGCCTGATCAAGTTAAACAATACCTCTTAAGAGCCCATTTTTCAGACTCAGACGTTAAAGCTTTTAGCAGAGCTTTTGGTTTAAATGACTATTACCTGGATGAATCTGGCCAAGCAGTCGCCTCAAACGTTAGTGATGTTAATAACCAAGGCTTAATGAATTTTGATAAAACGACCGGCTTTTTTAGCTATCGATCTTACGGTTTAATTCAACCATCGGCTTCGTCTTCAGGCACAATTAATGCAGCGGTCAGTTATTTGAGCGATGTTGGATTGACTGATCCGACGATTGGTTGCAACCATAGCTACCAACAAACCACTCTTCCAGGCGTAACTTTCGTTGAATGTCATCGTCAGTGGGACAAGCTCGGCTTACCACTGGTGAACTTACCAGGCGTTCTCAATATTCCTGAAAATCAAACTTTTACCGCTACTCGACCAGGCGATGTCGCTGAATTCTCACTCCTTGACCCCTCTATCGCTAGCGTTAGTGCTTATGGAGTCTTAAAACCAACGGACAATGGTAAATCTCGGCCCTCAGATTTTAATACTGTCACAGTTGGGCTTTGGGGTGGAACTAATATTTATAGTTTATCTTCAAATCTGCGAACGATTATCTCCTCATCAGTTGTGACAAACTTATTAACTCCCGATGAAGCTCTCCAAGCTTTTAAAGATCAAAAAGCCGAGGTTTCTTTAACCCTGCCGACCGGTCAAGGCTCGTTTGACTTTGCTAAAGCTTATCCTAATAACCAGGCCCTAGCCCAAACAGCCACCATTAATAAACTCTATCTCGTTTACCTTGAAAAACCCCATGACCAGGCTCAAACTGACTACTCACCCTATTATTTAATTCAAGGCACCGCCAATTTAAGCAGCGGTTATACAGTCAAATTTGTTCAAGTGCTATCAGCCATTAAAAAATAACTATGACAAAACTCGCACTATCACTACCAGGCTTTCAAAATGCGGTCTCAAGTCCTGCTAAAACTCAGTATCAGGATCTTGGCTCACTACTTTCAGGTGGTTACTCTATTCTGCTTTTGATTGCTGCCTTTTTAATGGTTTATTGGTTGTCTTGGGGAATCTTTCAATACATCTTTGCTGGTGGTGAAAAAGAAAAGTTAGCTCATGCTCGGAAAAGAATTACTTGGGCGATTGTTGGTTTTATCATTATTGTTTTAGCTTTTACGATTCGTTACTTTGTAGAAGAAGTCTTCCCCCCTCAAAATACATTAACCCAAGTCGATACTCCCCTTAACTATGTCTCAACTGATCTTCAACAACCCCCAACTGCAGTTCAACAACCTCAAACTGGTGGTACTGGTGGTCAAGCTGGTACAACTCATGCCGCTCCGGTTGTAGTAACTAATCCTGGCACACTAGAATCATTACCCCACAATACAGATGGTAGCCCCAAGATTAGCTTCAGCTGTAGCGCCAGCCCTCAAACCATTAATTATGATGACACTTTGACCGTCACCACCACTAATAGCCATCCCCAGGGTATTAATATCTTTATTGATAATAATACTCAAAATGCTGGCTCACTGAGTCCGATCACAACCCAATCGACCACAAATAAAAATGTTTATAACATCGGCTTTAAGGCCCAGTTACAATATAACCCTCTCTACGCTCCACCTTATAATCACACCTTAATTTTAGTTGATAATGGCAATCCGGCCATCTCAGAAAGCTGTACTTTTAACGTCAGCCCTCAAACGAGTTGTTTAAATGGGGACAAGAACGAAGTCTCAACATTTTCGATCAACTTACCCGACTTCGGAAACTATAATGTTACTTACTCAACACTCGGGACAACCACTGAAAATGCGGGCAGAGCGGCTGGGGTGGTTACTTCATTTTTTACCGACAAACCATCAAATTTAAGTAATAATCCGACTCTCTTAAATAGCCTCAGAGAAGCCATTTACAAGCGAGTTGAAGACCAATACGTCATTAATGTCGCCGCCTTCCTGGTGAGAGTTAATCAAAATATCTCTCGGCCGCTACCAGCCAAAGGCTCGGTTGATGAAGCGAATGCAGTCGCAGCTCTTAAAAACTTAGATTTCAATCATCAAGATACTAAATTCACCAGCCTTGACCAACTCACTAATATCAAAAGTCCTAACGATATCTTGTCACTTTTTTCAAGCGAGTGTAAGTTTCAGGAACAGGGTGGAACGATGCCGTATTATCAGTGCAATCCTCAAACCATCGGCGACTATGGTGATCCAGGTTTAAGCAATCGGGTTAACCAAACTGCCCAAGACGTCGCGAGTAGAGTCTTTACCTTAATAAATAGTAATCCAAACGATATTATTGCGGCCTTAACTCCTACCGCAAATCAACCAGCTTTATTTGTCGGTCGACCGATGAGTAATATCTATGAATCATTAATTACTCCTAATATTTCTGATCCTAATCCCAACAATGCTAATTTAGCTTTGGGGAATGATCTAATAACCCAAAGAGGTATTAACCCAGGTCCTAATCTAGTTGACCTTTATCCTAAAACAGTCAGCCAGCTTCAATCCTGTTTTATAACCGGGGTGACTTTAAATTCACCGAGCTTATTCTTATACACCCAGATACCCCAATCAGTTAAAGTCACCACCCAATCCCAGGTTGGCTACTCAGACCCAGCCACAAATGATAACAGCTGGAATGTCACCACTTCCCCCTCTGGCCAAGTGACAACAGATAATAATATTGAGCGAGATTATCTCTATTATGAATATAAGAGGGCCAGTGTTAGCTTTAACCAGCCCAACACCGGTTATATTGTCACAAGATCTGACTGGCAAAATTTAATCCGCAATACTATTGCTAAAGGTTTAGGACTTAATCAAAAAGAGACTGACCGCATGATTAGTGAAGTTAGTAATGCTTTAGTCGGCTCTTCAAATTCACCATATTTAAGAATCTCATTGATTGATCAAGCCGAATTAAATTCTCAATTGCCACTCCATTTCTCAACTCAGCCTGATCATCTCTATCGCTTCCACCTCATGGTCAGCTCTGTTCAGGCACCAGCTTCAATTCCCGAGCCCACTCTAAAAACGGTCGAGCGCTTAGGTTTTACCGCCATCGAGCTGGGTGCGGTCTACCGCTAAGATGTGATACCTTTAGGTTATGTCTGAACCAAACACTCCTAGTCCTATCGTAGCTCCACCATCGACTCAAGCGTCCTCACCTCATACAAGTAAACTAGCGTTTTTTAAAACTCATAAAAAACTCGCCATTATTGGGGGCTATGTACTGGTTTTAATTTTAATTCCTTTAATATTTCTGGCGATCTCAGGTCAAAAAAAACAGCCGCAGACTAGTCCAACGGAGCTCGAAGTCGTTATACCTAAACCAGGCGCCGCCAATCAGCCAAAGGTTGTTGCGGACGAGCTGATTGTTAAGTACAAGGCTGGCCAATCGCTTAATGAAGCCAGTTCTGCGGCCAATATCTTGCCTCTTCAAACCGCTGAGCAAGCTGCAGGCATGGCTAGCCAAGAGCCACTTTATCTCTCAGATGACCCTAGTTTAAAAGAGTTTTACGTTTTTAAGCTCAAAAATGGCACCAATTTAGATCAATCTCGAAAAGCCTTAGCTCAACTTCCCCAAATTGAATCAGTTGAAGTCAACCCGATTCTGTCACTACAAGAGCAAAATCAGGTCACGATGTCAGTTGCACCTAATGATTACTTTTATCCCCAACAATGGAACTTACAAAAGATTCAGATCGAGAAGGTCTGGCAACAATATACTTTAGGTTCAAAAGACGTTTCGATCGCCTTAATTGATGGCGGAGTTGATCCGACTCATCCTGATCTTCCTCGAGATATTACGATCGGTAAAAACTTTATTAGCGATTCCCAAACGGATCATGACCACGCCACCGGCTTAGCTGGAATTATGGTCGCTCAAACCAATAATAAGATTGGTATTAGCGGGATTAGCCCGGGAGTTCATTTAGTCTCTTTTCAAGCTTGTAGTGATTTAGATCCTCAATTTTGTAGCATGGTTTCGATCGATCGGGCAATTGAGACCGCTGCAAATACTAAAGGGGTCAGAGTTATTAATATCAGTATTGAGGGCGAAAATACCCAAGATGGGGTTAATATCGGTTGCCCAAGCTTTACCCAAGCTTCAATCACTAAGGCCACTCAGGCCGGAGTGCTGGTCGTCGCTAGCTCTGGTAATGGCATTGATAATCATGGTAAAGCGGTTGATGCCAAAAGCATGAATATTGGAACTTGTGTCGGCGTTTTAATGGTTGGGGCGACTACCATTACCAAAAATGGCGATCAAGAAGTTGAGAAACGAGCTAACTATTCAAATTACGGATCCTCAGTTAAATTATCCGCTCCAGGTGGAAGCATTCCAGATCCAAGTAATCCAAACGATCCGCTTAATCATGGTATTATCTCGCTTGGCAAAACCAAACCCGATCAAAAAGGTCCACGCTACACCCAAGCTTCTGGAACTTCAGATGCTGCCCCTGAAGTTAGTGCCGTTGCGGCGCTGCTCTTCTCAGTCAAACCCAGCTTAACCGCCGAACAAGCCACAGATTGTTTAATTCAAGGCGCTGATACTATTCAAACTGATTTGCCGATTGGTCCAAGATTAAACGCTCTGGGAGCATTTAAAGCTTGTGGGATTAAGCCAACTAATTATCCATCAGCTAATTCGGCTCCAACAGTCACACCTACAATCACCCTCTCCCCCTCTGACACAGTCACTGAAGGCAGTAATATTCAAATAACCTCAAATTTAAATGGCGAGATCGGTCAATTAGTCGCATTTAAATTGTGTTTTGAAGGCCCGGATAAATCTAACTTAAACTCTGACAAGAGCTGTTCTGGATTAATTGCCGGAACAACTTTACCGGCCCAAGCCATTAATAAAAGCTATGGCTATTACCAAGTTTATGGAATGAGTTGTCAAACAACCGGTAGCGCCCCAAGCTTGACCTGTGATCCCACTGTTCGACCAACCCAAGAGGCATGGAGCCAGCCGATTCAATTAGTCAAAGCTGGCAGCACCGGTGGGACTGGTGGCACCACCACCCAACCTTCCACCACTCAGACTGGTCTGAATAAGATTCAACACATTATCATCATGGTCAAAGAGAACCATACCTTTGATAACTATTTTGGAACATTCCCTGGCGCCAATGGCACCACCACCTACCCTGGCCCAGATGGTAATCCGAAACCGTTGGCCCATGATCCTGATTCTTTACTAAATGATATTAATCACGATCCAGCCGCCGCTCACCTAGCTTACGATTCTGGCAAAATGGATAATTTCAAAAATATTCCAGGAGCAATCCAAGATGGTCATGACTATTCTGATGGCCAATATTATCAGGCTGATATTCCAAATTATTGGGCTTACGCTCAAAAATATACTTTACATGATAACTTTTTTACCAACATCCTTGGACCGAGCTTTGAAAATCATCTTTTAACTATCGCTGGAGATAATCCTAGCAATGTCGATGGTAATCCCCAAGGCGATACTAATCCCAACCACAACAATGGTGCCGGGGTTTGGGGATGTGATTCAGCTTCCAATACCCAAGTCGAGAAACGAGATGGCAATGGTAGTATCACTACGACTTATCCCTGTTTTGACTTGCCAACTTTAGGCGATAGTCTAAATAAAGCTAATATCTCTTGGAAATATTATGCCCCAGCCCAAAACCAGCCCGGTTATCAATGGTCTGCCTACGATGCTATTAAAGGTATCCGAAATTCAGATCAATGGTCTACGCATGTTGTTGACTCTGACCAGTTCCAAAAAGATGCTGCTAGTGGTAATTTACCAGCCGTTAGCTGGCTAGTTCAACCGTTTGACGTTAGTGATCACGCACCTTCGAGTGTCTGTCAAGGTGAAAACTGGACAGTCGATCAGATGAACGCGATTATGGGTAATTCGAACTCATGGGATAACTCAGTCGTAATCTTAACTTGGGACGATTTTGGGGGCTTTTACGACCATGTTACCCCTCCCAAAGGACCTAATGGCGAGATTATGGATGGCTTTAGAGTTCCAGCCTTAATTATCTCCCCTTATGCTAAACCAGGCTTTATTGATCATACTCAAAACACCTTTTCATCGATTCTTAAATTCGTCGAGAATCGCTATGGTTTACCACCTCTTGGCTCTCTTGATAGTGCGGCAACCGATTTCAGTAGCTCACTTGATTTCAATCAAACCCCACTCTCAGCTCTAACCTTAAAAACCAGAAGTTGTCCAGCCACAACTCAAGAGAAATCAGGATCAGCCACGACTCCTGTTCCACCCGTCAAGACTCCTCCGACCACTCCACCGTCAAGCTGCTTAATCAAGATTGGACCACTCTGTATTCCGAGTTTGCCTAAAATTACTTTTCCGACCTTACCAAAGATTGATCCATCCGCAATTTGTAAAGTTCTTCATACCTGTTCGAACCCCAAACCAGACACAAACACTTCACCCGCCAGCTCATCGGCCACCCAAACTAACCCACCTCCAGCTCAAAACCAATCTAGTGTCGATTTACCTTCGGCTCTCTTTAAAACAGTTAAAGTCACACCTGAGGATGGCAAGCTTGATAGCTTAATTAGCGCCGACATTAATTTATCAAACACCCAGTCTCATCAATATAAATTCCATTGGTGTGCTAGCCCAGCTAATATTGCTCCTCATGAGATCTGTAACAATATTACTAACTATTTTAACTTTGCCAGAACCGATCCAGCGACAGGCACAATTGTTAATGATCATATTACCGGCCAATTTAGCCCATCCTTAATTTGGAATCCTGATATCGTAGTTTCCAATCGCGCTCCAACCAACGCCTATTATGGAACATATTTCCTTGAAGCCGACGTCTGTAATACTCAACCCAATGGCAAATGTAATAACTCTAAAAATGAGGATGTTTGTAGCATTATCCGAAATGATGAGTGTGTTAATTATGACCATTTCTCGGTCAAGTTTAATTTAAACCAACAATGACAAAATTAGCCTTATCACTTCCAGGTTTCTCAGACGCGATTGATAGTCCGACCAAACAAGCTAAACCTCAATTTCAAGATCTTGGTTCCCTACTGTCTGGTGGATACAGTATCTTACTTTTGATTGTCGCTTTTTTAATGGTTTATTGGTTGTCTTGGGGAATCTTTCAATACATCTTTGCGGGTGGTGAGAAAGAAAAGTTAGCTCATGCCAAAAAGCGAATTACCTGGGCAATTGTCGGTTTTATAATCGTGGTTTTAGCATTTACGATTCGAGGGTTTGTCGAAGAAACATTTACCCCTCAAAACACCCTAACTCCCGTTAGTGTCCCCGGAGCCGTTTCGCCCAATCAAGCTCAAGGTAATTCGGGCAATAGTGGAGGTGGCACGACTGGCGGCGGAGTCAATCCGGGTAGTGGTACTGGAAACACTGGCAATCCTAATCAAGGCCAGCCTGGTGGAGGAGCTGGAAATGGCGGGTCACTTAGCTTGCCTGGTAGTGGTGGGACCTTTAAAGTTCAGGGTTATATTCCTGGCCAACACCTATTATCAAATTAAAATTTACTCAGTTTTGGCTTCTTTTTGACGGATAACTTCGTATAAAAAGATAGCGGTTGCGACTGAGACGTTTAAACTCTCAGTTAATCCATACATTGGCAGATAGATATTTTGATCAACAAGCCTTTGGGCTTCCTCAGTTAAACCAGTTGTTTCAGTACCCATCACGATCGCGACTTTGCCAATAAAATTCTGGTCCCATAAAACATGGGCTTTCGGATCGACCAAAGCTCCAACTGTTAAATAACCCTTTTCCTTTAAGTCTTTCAAGCACTCAGTAATTGAGTTGTGATACTCAACCTTTAACCACTTGGTCGCACCACTTGATGTTCCCATCGATAATTTTGGCTTTGAGCCGGGGGTATAAATAATATGAATCTGGCCCACTCCAAACGCCTCAGCAGTTCGTAAAATAGCTGAGATATTCTTATCTTCTGATAGATTTTCCAGAACCAGACAGAGGTCAGAACGACGCAACTCCATGATCTTGTCAATCCGGTCTTGCCTCGGTAAATCAGCGTAAGTTTTCATAAACTGCAGTATACTAAACTTATGCCAATTCTCAAAAAACTGTTCTTTGCCCCCTTCTTTTTTCTGTTCACTTTCCTACTCTATTTTGAATTGAGTGAGATCATCCTTAATCCAAACTTTTTATTTTCACTTGACCTCGGAGTCTTTTGGCAGCTCTTAGTTTTATCCGGACTTTTTTTAATGGTCAGTTTATTTTTTAGTTATTTTGCGATCTTAAATAACGACTGGCGGTTAAGTTTAGGCACGATTGGAGTTAGTATCTTCATCCCCTTGCTAGTTTTTCGCCCCAAAGGCGCAGCCATTATTGGGTTTCTTAATGCGATCTGGTTTGGCTTTAGTTATTGGAGTATTCAACAAGATTTAAAAACTAGCTTTGACTTTCAAGCTTCAAAATTAATTAGCCCAGCAGTTCGGAACCTGGCCACCTTATTAGTTCTGACCGCCTCGATTCTCTACTTTTTGGGCGTTCGTGATCAATTAGCAGCTAGTAATGGCTTTCAAGTTCCCGACTCACTAATTGACAGTGCCATTAAATTGAGTGGTCAAAGCACTCCGACGACGGAGACCCCCGATTCGACAAGTTCTTTAAGCCAGCTGGTTCCAGCAGATCAATTAGATCAACTTAAACAGCTTGGGATTGATCCCAAAAGTTTAGAACAAGTTAGTTCGTCACAACTCGCGGCTGGAACTGATACCATCAAAAAACAGATTAAAGATCAGATTCAAAAAACGATCGCCCCTTATCAACCTTTTATCTCCTATCTGTTAGCAGTCTTGTTTTTCTTTACCTTAACTTCATTTGTAGCGTTGTTAAAACTCCTCATCCGTCCACTAACAGCTTTAACTTTTTATCTCTTAAAAGAAACCGGATTTATAAGCTTTACGATTGAGATGAAACCTGCCAAGAAGTTAAACGTTTAGGGGCTTTAGTTCTCCCCAATTTTTACCGGTTTTCAAACTGACTTCGACTGGAATTGATAATTTAAGGGCATTGATCATTTTTTCTTTAACAATTTTAGCTAATTTTTCAACTTGATCCGGCTCACATTCAAACAACAGCTCATCATGGACTTGGAGGATCATTGCAGAATCACCAATCTCCTTATCGATATCGATCATGGCTCTCTTAATCATATCGGCCTGGGTGCCTTGAATAGGCATGTTAATGGCCATTCGCTCACCAGCTGACCTCATCATTCTATTGGCAGCTTGAAGCTCAGGAATATAGCGTCTACGGCCCCAGATCGTCTCGACATAGCCATGTTTAACACCCTCTTCAACGATTTGTTGCATCCAAGCTTTAACCTTTGGATATTCTGCAAAGTATTCTTCGATATAAAGTTTGGCAGTCGCATAATCAACTTTAAGTTGCTGGGATAAAGCTCTTGGGCCTTGACCGTATAAAGTCGCAAAGTTCATGGTTTTACCAACCATTCTCTGCTCTTTACTAACCTGATCAACCGGGATCTTAAAAATTCTAGCAGCGGTTGAGGCGTGAATATCAGTCCCATCCAAAAAGGCCTTCTTTAAACCAGGATCATCAGCCAAGTGGGCCATAATTCGCAGTTCAATTTGAGAATAATCTGCCCCCAGCATGACTTTGCCTTTGGGAGCGATAAAAGCTTTTCTGAGCTCTGAACCCTGTGTTCCTCGAATCGGAATATTCTGCAAATTTGGATCCTGTGAGCTGAGTCGACCAGTGGCAGCACCCTCAACATTAAAGGTCGAATGGATTCGTCCATCCTCACCAAAATAGCGTGGTAGTGAGTCAATATAGGTTGAAACCAACTTAAAGAGTTGACGATATTCTAATATTTTGGGGATGGCGGGATGAGCATCATAGAGCTCGGTTAAGGTTGCCTCATCAGTTGATCGACCGGTTTTAGTCTTACGGACTACTTCCAGATTTAACTCGTCAAATAAAACTTCTCCAAGCTGTTTTGGGCTACTTAAATTAAATTCATGGCCAACTGAGTTGTAAATCTCTTTCTCGAGCGTTGCCAACCGATCTTTCAAAGTTTTGCCCATCTGAGTAATAAAAGCTTGGTCAACTAAGATGCCAGTTTTAGTCATCTTTTTTAAGACCTCATCAACTTCCAAATCCAGGTTGGTGGTAGCTTTATTCTTCGGCAACACGACCTTGTCAGGCGGAGTCTCCATGGTGACAGATTTACCACCATTAACTCGAGAGATTAAACTCTTAAAGTCGAGCTCTTCAAACAATTTAATCAGTTTTTTATGATCAAAATCCTTAGCTTGGGCTTTTTTAAGATCTAGTTTAATTGGGGCATCTAAATCAATAGTCGCCAGTTGCTTACTCATAACCGCCGACTCAGCTCCCTCGGATAAAAGTTTTTGCATTCGCTCTGGCAAAGTTTTTAAGTTGTCAGTTTTATAGATCTCTTCAATACTATTAAACTGTTTAATTAATTTAGTAGCCGAAACTTCACCAATCCCTGGAACTCCCGGAATATTATCAGAAGAGTCCCCTGCCAGCGCTTTATAATCTATTAGCTGAATTGGCTGAAAACCAAATCGCTCCACAAACTCGGTAACCCCATAAAGCCCAACATCGGATAACGTTTTCTTGGGCATTAACACCTTGACTCTGGGTTCAATAATTTGCATGATATCTCGATCACCAGTTAGGACAATTATTTCGAGATCCTTCTGACTAATCACAGCTTGGCGAGCCATTGTCCCAATTAAATCATCAGCTTCGTAGCCTGATAACTTAAATTCAGCCATATTTAAATCAGTCGCGACTTGATGAACCCGGTCATATTGGCTAGATAAGCCATCATCAGTTGGACCACGGGTAGCTTTGTATTGGGTATAGGCCTGATGGCGAAAGGTTGGACCCTTTTCATCCCAAGCGATGGCCACATAATCGGGCTTTAAATCATCAAGTGCTTTTAAAAGCATTAAACTAAAGCCATAGACGGCGTTAACGAGTTCACCTTTTGGGGTGGTTAAAGGCGGTGTGGCATGGTAGGCTCGGTGCAAGAGGGCATTGCCATCAATTAAGATCAGACGTTTCATTACATTAGTTAAAGATCTTTAAACTCTACTTCAGTTAGTCCCATTTGACTGATAATACTTTTAAGAGTGCCTGGCTTTATTTCGTGATGATGAGGAATAACACAAGTCCGACGCGTTGATTCTTGCCACCAAATCTCGTGACTACCACCGGTATTTCTCCTAAAAGTAAAACCAGCCTTGCGAGCTTTTTTAATGATTTCGCGATAAGTTAGTGGCTTCATGCTGCCATAATAATTGGCAGGTTAGACAGGTTGGCAAGACTTTGTTCTTTTTGGAGCTTAAGGGGTATTTCTAAATCTTCTTCCTTATAAAGTTCTATTAAGGATTGGGCAACTCCTGTTATTTCTAAGATTGCTTCGTCAATTGTTTCTCCCTGAGCATAACAATCTGACCAAACTGGCGAACTCACCACAAAGCCGCCCTCTTTTTGAGCTTTAATAACAATTGGTAATTCATATTCAGAAACTCTTTCAGATTTCTTCAACATGTCGGTATTATATCATGGCTTTTAGCCTTTTAACTCACTCTGCTTCACGATCTCCGCATAAACTCCATCTTTGGCTAATAGCTCACGATGAGTACCTGATTCAAGCAACCTTCCCCGATCCATGACTAAAATCTGATCGGCTTTTTGAACGGTCGATAGCCGGTGGGCAATAATAACTTTGGTCATACTATGACTAGCCGACAGATCTTCCAAAGCTTTTTGAATCAAGCTTTCCGATAAAGTATCCAAATGGCTGGTTGGCTCATCCATAATTAAGATCTTTGGTCTTGAGAACAGAGCTCGAGCAATAGCCAAGCGTTGTCTCTGACCACCTGACAGTTTCACCCCACGCTCCCCAACTTTAGTTTGATAACCTTCATCAAGCTCCAAAATAAAATCGTGAGCGTAAGCTAACTTGGCGGCCACAATAACAGACTCTTTGACATCTTCATAATTTTGTTTCCCAGCCGCGTACGAGATAACTTCCCAAACGGTTCGGCTTGGAACAGGTGAGTCCTGGAAAACCACCGAAGTTGTCGCTCTAAACTTGTCTAAATCTAGATCTCTTAAATCGTATTGACCATCAATGAAGATCCCGCCACTGGTCGGATCATAGTAACGGCTAATTAACTTGGCGATCGTTGATTTGCCAGAGCCAGATTTACCAACGATGGCGGTAAAACTACCAGATGGAATAGTAAAGGACAAATTGCTTAAAACTTTGCGTTTGTTATAGGCAAAGTTGACGTTTTTAAAGCCAATCTCCCCATGAATTTCGTCTGGAAAGATTGGTGCTTCAGCTAGTTTAATTGAGGATTTTTGAGCTAACAGATTCGAAATTCGCTCGACTGGTTCAGCCGCATCGGCGGCTCGGTTATAAATTCGACCAATTCGGTAAATATTAGAATAAGCTCGCTCAATCATATTGATTAAAAAGACTAAACTTCCAACCGTTAACGCCCCATTACCAATTTCAACCATTCCTAAGACCAGCAAAACAATGTAAAAAATCTCCACGGTTAGACTCCGCCCAAAGCCAACGATCATATGAGCTTTATATTCCCGAATTGACAGATCTTTAATATTTGACCAGATCGATTGGAATGACCTGTCTTCTCGACTCTCTTGAGCAAAAGCTTTGACCACTGAAATATTAGTGATGGTATCCCCAATCTCGCCACTTGAGAATTCATAAGCGTCGTGACGTTCAGAGCGCAAATGCTTAGTAGCTTCGAAAAGTTTATAAGTAATAAAGATAAAGGGGATCAACGACAAACTAAAGACGATCCCAATCTTCCAACTAGTTAAACCAATAAAGACTGAGCTGACGATCAGTTGCAATACTAAAGGCTGAAGTTCAAAAGTGTATGAACCGACTAGTTCAATTAACTTATCGGCGCCTTTGTTAACCATGTTAATCTTGGTTCCAGTATTAACCCGCTCGTGATAATCGATTGATAACTCCAGTAATTTCGAGAAGGCAGTCGTTGAGACGTGACGGTGAGCCCGAAGAAGCATCAACTCGATAATGACATCAGTAATGTAGTCAATAACTAACGAAACAAACCTAACTCCAGCTAATCCGCCGACAATGACCACCGCCGTTTGGAAGCTTAACTTACCATTACTTTTGATTAAAACATCCAAAATTCGGCCAAATAAGTATGGCCCACCCATTCGGATGGTTTCAAATAGAACAGTGACAAAGAAAATCGCATAGAGCGTTCTATGAAATGGCTTCATTAACTGCCAGGTTTTAGTAATAAGAGAACTTTTTAGCTTCATAACTACCCAAGAAGCTGGTTACAGACGATAAAAAATAGTAAGGTTAATACCGCCAAGTTGTTTTGCCAATTTCATGGGACAAAGTCAAGTTTAGGGACAAGCAATTAAAAAGTCAAACCTAAACAGTTTTTTTACCAACAATCTTCTCAAACTCATCAGCCTCGAGAGTTTCAGTAATCAGTAATTCTTTGGCAACTTTATCAAGCTTAGCTTTATGCTTTTTTAAGACTTCTAAAGCTTGTTTATACGCGGTATCCATAATCTTTCTAATCTCTTGATCAACCTTAGCATGCATCTCGGCTGAAACACCTGATGCATCATCTGGATTACCAGCCCAGCCAAACATTGATCTGGAGTGAAGGCTAATCGGCCCAAGCGGTGACATTCCAAATTCAGTCACCATCTGACGAGCGATACTGGTGGCAACTTCAATATCTGATGAAGCACCTGTTGAGATATCTTTAAAAATCAATTCTTCAGCCGCTTGACCACCCAAAGCCGTTGTGACTTGAGCAACTAATCTCGATTTAGTTTCGTTTGAACGGTCTTCAACCGGTGGGAACATGGTATGTCCGCCTGACATCCCTCGAGCCACGATCGTAATCCGATGAACTGGATCAACATTAGCTAAGAAGTGACCAACAATGGCGTGACCAGCTTCATGATAAGCTGATAATTTTCGATCAGTCTCAGTTTGCAAACGGGTTTTCTTAGCACCCATCTTTTCCCGAGTGGCAGCTTCTTCAAGATCTTTATTATCAATAACTTTTTTATCTTCGCGGGCGGCTAAGATAGCGGCTTCATTTAACATATTGGCTAAATCAGCACCTGAAAACCCGATCGTCCGCTTGGCTAATCGATCAACATTAACTTCAGGCGCAAACGGTTTACCTTGCATATGGAGTTCAATAATAGCTTTGCGCTCCTCTAAACTTGGCAGTTGAATAACCACACGGCGATCAAATCGGCCTGGTCGAACTAAAGCTTGATCTAATAGATCCGGTCGGTTAGTTGCTCCAATGACGATGACTTGATCATTCGGGGTAAATCCATCCATCTCGACTAAGATCTGATTTAAAGTTTGCTCCCTTTCATCATGACCACCCATCATCCCCGATCCCCGAGCTCGGCCGATTGATTCAATCTCATCAATAAAGATAATTGAAGGCGAACCTTTTTTAGCAGTTGCAAACATATCTCGAACACGCGCCGCTCCAACTCCAACTAACATCTCCATAAATTCAGATCCAGCGATTGAGTAAAAAGGTACTCCCGCTTCTCCCGCGACAGCCCGAGCGACCAACGTTTTACCAACTCCCGCCGGACCAACCAATAAGACTCCTTTAGGAATCCTAGCTCCCAAGGCTGTAAACTTTTGGGGGGTTTTTAAAAACTCAACGATCTCTTGAAGCTCTTGTTTAGCTTCATAGGCTCCAGCCACGTTAGTAAATTTAATTTGCGGAGCATCTTTGGAAAAAACTTTAGCTCTTGATTGACCAAATGAGAAGATCCCCTGAGCACCTTCACGAGCTTGGCGGAAAATAAAGAAGAAAAATAGTAACATCAAAGCGATTGGTAAAACTGTCCCTAAAATACCTAACCAAGCTTGCCGGATTGAGACATCTTTAATATCAATTGTAACGGCTTTAGGATCAACTCCTGCGTCAAACAAAGTCGTATATAAAGATTCTGATGGCTCTTTGTGAGCATCCATAGTCTTGCCATCTTTATATGTGGCGGTTATTTGATCACCATCAACGGACAACTTATCAACCTTATTATTCTTAATATCCGAAATGACTTGAGAAATCGGGACAACGTTACTACTTGGAGCAGTATCACTTAAGTTAACAAAAAAGATTAATGCCGCTAGCCCAATCAAAGCATAGACCGCAAAGCCTTTTAAGATTGAGGTAAATCGATTTTTAGGTAATTTTGAGAATTTAGGTCCCGCTAAGCGAGATTTAAGCAGGGATTTCTTGGAGGCCGGCATGCGGCTAAATATAACACAAACCCAGGCTGGGATCTAGTCTGATTATCTTTTCTTCCTTTTAAGAAGCCTTCCCATATCTTTAAGCGCACCATGAGCATCTTTAGTATTTTGGGCCAGATCAGTCTGATTTCTGGTATGGGCTGCATGAACAGCATCCTCGCCATGACGTCGAATCTTGTTGGCTAGCGCAACAAACGGTCGGGCTGGGACGACCGGTATGATCGCGGCCGCAAGAGAGATGAGCCTTCCAGTCTTATCTAACCGATCGCCAGTTGACCAATCTCGTCCAAAAACAGCACTCCCCAAAGTGAAAAAATCCCCTAGCCCCCATGGCCCAAGACCACCCGGGATCATCTCGACTCCCGTTGCGAGTACTCGACCAACTCCAGAGCTAAATCTCCGTTGAATCCAATTTCGTTCTTGACGATTAGCTTCCTCAGTGGCAAGGCGTCTTTGCCGCGACAATAAGATCGCCCGTTTAGCAATTTCGGGAGCTAAAAGTGGATTACGATGCAGCTTTTTGGCGGCCTCAATGAGCTCCTCAGCCTCAGCTTTTCTGGCTTGCTCAGTCCGATCCACTCTAAAAGATTCAAAAGTTTGGCCTTCGGCTTTATTACGATCTTCTTTACTTACTTTACTTAATTCAGGCTGTAGGATTTGGGTTGGATCTGAGATTAAATCAGCTGAGTTCGGACCAGCTTCTTTGCTACTATCATCCATTACTTTATATTACTACCTGGCTCCGCTTGTTGACTCGGCTGAAGCAAAATCGGTTTATCCTCCCCCTCAGCCGCCAAAACCATACCTTGAGATTCAAAGCCCATCATCGTTCGAGGCTCGAGATTAGCAATAATCACCAATTGCTTGCCGACAAACTCCTCCGGCGTATACCACTTTTTCATCCCAGTCAAAACTTGGCGGGGATTCTCCTCACCCAAATCAATCTGGAGTTTAATTAACTTTTCAGAACCTTCAATCTCCTCAGCAGAAAGGACTGTGCCAACTTTAAGTTCTAATTTGTGAAAATCATCTATCGAAACCATAAAGTAATTAGGATTATTCGGCAGACCAAGTCTCCCTAACTTCCCTCCTCTTCAAAGTAATCTAATTTCATAACTTGTTTAACTTCCTTTAAAGTTTTTCTGGCTTCTTCCTGTGCCCTAGCTGTTCCTCTTTTTAAAATCTCCTCGACTAACTTAGGATTATTTTCATATTTACTACGTCGCTTCCTAATCGGCTCCAGGAATTTATTGAGGATTTCAGCTAAATATTTTTTAACCTCAATATCTCCAACCTGGCCTGTCCTATAGCGTTTTTTATATTCGTCGATTTGAGCTTTGTCTGATCCTTCACCAAAGGCGTCTAGATAAATAAATAATGGGTTACCTTCAACCGTCCCTGGGTCTGTGGCCTTGATTCGGTTAGGGTCGGTGTACATACTCATGACCTTCTTTTCGACATCTTCTTTAGAATCTGACAGATAAATAACATTACCAATGCTCTTACTCATTTTGCCATTGCCATCAGTGCCAATTAGTCTGCCGACATTCCCAACCTTAATATCTGGTTCTGGAAAAACTGTCCCATAAATTGAGTTAAAGCGTCTAGCAATCTCCCGGGCTTGTTCAATCATCGGTCGTTGATCCTCTCCAGCTGGAACAAGATCCGTCTTTAAAAATAAAATGTCGGCGGCTTGAGAGATCGGATAAGTCACAAAGCCGACCGGAACATCTTCATTAAAGCCTTTTTGTTTAACCTCATCTTTAACGGTTGGATTACGCATTAGCCTAGCCATGGTGACCAGATTCATGAAAAACACCGTTAGTTCGGCTATTTCGGGAACTTGAGATTGAATAAAAAAAGTCGCTTTTTCAGGATCAAGACCAACTGCTAAGTTATCCATGGTCACCTCCAAAACGTTATCCCGAACCTTTTGAGGATTATCAAAATTGTCAGTTAAAGCTTGAACATCAGCCACCATGATAAAAGTCTCGTATTCGTCCTGAAGATCAACCCGACCTTTCAGTGAACCCAAATAATGGCCTAAATGAAGTTTACCGGTTGGACGATCACCTGTAAGAATCCGTTTTTGAGCCATATGATGGTTATTTTAACACTTTTAAAAGTTAGCTAATATCTAGCTCTCAAAGGTCGAGTTTATTTTGACTCTGAGGAATGATTAATTAAAGATGCAAATGCTTGAAAAACTTTGGGATCCTCAATTCGAGCTACAATCGGAAGTCGAGTTCTTCCATCGTGTGGTAGACCAAAAATTACTCGACCATCGGCAAGATTAACCGGACGTCCAACCACAGGAATAGTTCTCTGGCTACTACCTTCAGCCAAAGTAACGTGTGATGCACCTTGCTCGCCATATTCTATATTAGTAACAATTTCTATTGCCATAAAAAACTCCCAAAAAAAATACCCCCTTTGGGATATGCCTTTTGTTTATTTAACTAAAGACTAGTATATCACATCTTTATGATTTGTCAAAATTTAGCTTTGAGCTATTTAGATACTGCCCAATTAACCCCGGCATTCTGGCGATCATAAAGACCGCTTTACCAAGCTCCGGTTTGAAGCCAAATGTACAAAAAGCCACTGCAATCGCCCCATCGACGTTTAAAGGCAATTTGCGGCCTTTTTGAGCCTCCAGCTCATGTTCTATAGCCCTAGCCAGTTTGATATAGTCTAGGCCTAAGTCATACTGCTGCAACTTAGTAATTATTAACTCAGCTCTAGGATCAACTTGATAAATTCGGTGCCCAAAGCCGCCTATGATTCGCTGCTCAGCTAAGTATTCCTCAATTAAGGACTTGATGCCTGCCTCATCTAAATCATCTTCATGAATTTTATATAAAAACTTCATGCCGGGTTCAGCCGCCCCGCCATGCTTATCACCAATCTGTAAAATCCCAGCCGCGACAGCTTCAGACATTGATTTACCTTCCTCTGCAGCTTGAATAACCTGAAGAGCTGAGGGGGTTTCAGGGCCGTGATCAATCGACAGATTTAAAATCAGCTCAAATATGGCTTTTTCAGCTTCAGTTGGAGCCCGTTCAGTTAATAACTCAAACGTCAGCTCAACAAAACCCTTCGACGGAGCCACCTCAAGATGAGGCTCTACTCCAAAATAAGCAGTATCGTTTTTATGTGTAATTGTTTTAGCCATTAAATTACTTCCTTGACCAAATCTGAAATATCATCAAACTCTTCTGCGACCAGAACTCCAGCGTCACGGAGAACCAGGCGTTTGTAGTCTGGCTTGCCCCGCTCTCCTTCAATAATCGCTCCGGCATGTCCAAATTGAACCTCAGATGGCAGTTTTAATGTAAACTCCCCACCAATAAAAGCCACGATTGGTTTCTTTATCTTACCGCTTTTAACATATTCTGCCACCCTCTCCTCATAAGTCCCGCCCAGCTCTCCAAAGATAACTGAGGCTTTAGTAATAGGATCATCTTCAAGCTCGAGTAAAAAATCCACAAAATCAGTCCCAATAATCCGATCGCCACCAATCCCAACTGCCCATGACACGCCTAAACCGTGTGACTTAAGGTGTAGACTCGTTTCCTGAGTCATTCCCCCTGATTTTGAGACCACTGCCACCTGGCCAGCCACGAATGAGCGCTCCGGTTGGCTACCACCAATCGAGCCGATCTTAATCTTTTTTTCGGGACAAATAATGCCGACCGAGCTTGGACCAATAATACTGGCTTGATATTTTTGGGCTAAGGCATAAATTTCGGCCCCATCTTTAGCGGGAACTTTCTCGGGTAAAATAAGGACCCATTTTAAGCCCGCTTCTAAAGCCTCCAGAGCTGCGGCTTTGGCATAAAGGGGTGGGACATAAATAACTGAGCCATCAATCGGACCAACCATCTCGACCGCTTCCTTAACAGTATTAAAAATAGGCAGACCATTAAGTTCTTGGCCCCCTTTTTTGGGAGTTACCCCAGCCACGATTTGAGTGCCATAATCAAGCATCCAAGGCAGCTCAGTTGAACCTTGAAAGCCGGTAATACCTTGACCAATAATTCGTGCTCCAGCTTTAAGCAGCAACATCTGTTTGACCTTTCTTTTGAGCATACTTCTGGGCTAAATCAGCCATAATTTTGGCTGATTCAGTAATTGAAATTTCGGTGCCATATAAATGAAGATCAAAGTCCTTGACCTCTTTTAACATCTTAAAGGCCTCATCATCCCGCGGCCCGGCTCGTCTAATTACAATTGGAAAATCAAATTTAGTCTTCAGCTCCGTCTGAGCATTACGTAGCCCTTCCATAAATCCGGATAAAGTTTCATAAATATCAGTTAAATTGGCAATTGCTCCAACTACCCAAAGTCCGTTAATCCCAGGTTTTGATAAAACAATCTTAGTTAATTTTTCGACTTTCTCTTTAGGAGGATTGCCTGAGTATTCGGTGTAGTCGGCTGGATGACCCCCAACTTTAATCAAAGCATCAAGGGCGGTTAGTGACCCACCACCACCTGAGGTTAAAACTGCAATATCTCCATCTAAATCAAAATAGGTTGAACCAGCCGTCCCCCTATAATCACCCTCATCAATCTTTTTAGCAGCAATCTCATGGTCAGTTGGATTATGGCCTGGAACTGATCTAGGAGGATATTTCCATTCTGGATGTCGACCCAAGGCTCCCTCATCTAATTTGACCTTGGCATCAAGAGCCATAAAATTATTATCAGAAGTTTTTACTAAAGGATTAACCTCCAGCAAAATACAATCTTGATCTAAAAACAAATTAACCAGTTTTTTGAGAACTTCGAGCGGAATATCGGTTTTGACCTCAGAAAGTGATTTATCTAAATTTAGTAGATCGACTGTGAAAGTCTTAACTCCCCGATCCTCAATCCCCGTTCCACCTTGGCTGGATAAATTGATAACCGGACTGCGAGTATCCGTATCGTAACTAATCGAGATGTAATACTCTTTTTCAAATTCGATTAATTCTTCAACCAAAACCTGATTAACTTTTTCTCCATTTATTGTTTTTTCAAATAGATTTTGAATTTGTTTATTACTTGTTTCCCGAAGGGACCTTTGGTCTAGGTTATTGGTTATTTTGACTATTCCCCCTGCCTCCGCCCGTTTACCTGATAAAACTTGAGCTTTCAGAACAAATGGTGAAGTTAAATTGAGAGATTGATCTGGATCAGTTAGAAGCTGGGATTTGGGGACGGCCAAGCCAGCCTGGGATAAAAGTTGTTTACCTTCAAATTCGTAAAGAATCATAAGTAGCAGGGGTGGGGCTTGAACCCACGACCGCAGCGTTATGAGTGCTGTGCTCTACCACTGAGCTACCCTGCCTAATACAGGGAATTTTAACACAATCTACTCACAACAAGGGTCTTTATAACCACAATTTTTACAGATCGCGTCAACGGAGCCTGACAAGACCCCAATTAGCTGACCGCAGTTGGGACAGACCTGAGCATTATTTAGCTTTAAGTTTGGCAATCTTTTTATCAAGCTCTGCTGGGGTAATCTTTTCAATAGCCTCCTTCATATTAGCCAAAGTTTCTTTGCCATCCATATCTGAAGCAATCGCGGCTTTAGCTAAATCAGTTAAAATAATATTATCATCGTTGCCCATGGTATCGTCCCAAACTTGGCAACCACAGTTTAAACACATTGTTCTCGTCACCTCCTTTGAAAACTTACTTAAACATTATAGCTTGACAGATCAATGACTAAAGAGTAATTTGAATTCTAGATGTCAAAGACTACTACCACCGCTTTAATTGCTGGGATTGCTATAATTTTTGTTTTAGTTGTCGGGTTAGGCTTAATGAAAGCCAACAAGACCACTCAAACACCCAATGCTTCGCCTTCGACTGAAGTTATGACTGAGTCAGCCTCTCCAAGCTCCTCAGATGCTTCAATGTCAGGATCACCTAGTGATGCTATGGCTCAAAACACAGTTACAATCTCAGCCAATGGTTTCTCTCCTCAAACCATCACAATCAAAGCTGGCGACACCGTTACCTGGGTGAACAGTGATCAAGCTCTTCATCAAGTTAACTCCGATCCTCATCCAACTCATACTGCTTATCCGCCGCTGAATACCGTGGCTCAAATTCCGGCCGGCCAACAGAAATCTTTAACTTTTCCAACTGCTGGAAAATATGGCTATCATGATCATTTAGATCCATCTCTTCGTGGAACTGTGGTTGTAGAATAATCCTCTTTTAAACTTAAGCTGCTTTACCAATCTCAAGATAGACCTTATCTGGTACCTTTAACTGAGTTCCATCAACACCTGGGATAATTTGATTCAAAGATCGGCCAGGGACCCCCCATTCAGGAACGGCAAAGCCATTAATTTTACAGAACTGTTCGGTCGCGATTTTAATCTGGTGATCGGTTACATGCTGACCTGGGTTAGCTTGTTGTAATAAATGTTGCATTAAACTCCAAGGACTTGAACCTTCAGGCAAGTAGACCGGTCCTGTCGGCACCAGATGAATTGCTGGTGCTGAGTGTTCAACCGGAGCTGGCATTTCAAAAGCTGGGTGATGAGGAGGCAGACCAGCTCTTTCGAGGGTCAGATGAGCGATATGAGTTCTAGTTAGATTATTCTGGGAGTTGAACTTGATACTTTCGATTCTATTAGCCAAAGCTGATGCGTTATGTGCAACAGCAGTCGCATTCTGATGAACTAACCGAGCAGTTTCAAGATTATCGGAGTGTGGTTGGAGTGACTCAGCCAGACCTTCTTGATGAGCCAATCGGATACTTTCGCCCACACTTGAGTGAGACTCGAATGCTATTTGAACCGGCCTAGGAGCTTCATTTTGAGATAGCGATTTTAAGCTTTCTGAAACAGGACGAACTGCTTCGTGTTGGATCATCGGCTGATATCGCGACATTGAATAGTCCTCAGCTCGAACATGACCAGCTGGCATAACTGCGAGATGTTGAGGTACAACATCATGGACTACATTCGGATGCACACTAAACCGATTATGAGTTGCAAGATAATGCACTTTATTACCGATATCTCGTCCTAGAGAATCTTTAAATTCACCCACCATACCAAAAGCGTGTCCATAAATAGCTCCTGCCCTTCCGAAGAAATCGCGCGTATTTTCCCAAGCACTATTTAAAGCTGGGCCAACTGAGGGAGCCATGACCGATTGAGCTAACTCAGCACCAATAAATCCCCCACCCACGCCGCGCAGAGCCGCGGTCGCAATTTTAAATTTATTAACTTCCGGAAGAAGTTGGAATTTTTCTTTTAAACTGGCTTTTCGACCAAAATGATCTAAGGCTTCGGCTTTGATCTGACGAGCAGTTTCAAGATAAGCGCCAACTACTCCTCCACTCATTGCTGAAATCGCTTCAGCATTCTCCAAACCAACAAAATGAGAGGCTGCAGCTTTAATAGCGAATCTGGTGGTCGCTCCAACGGCCATGTTCCGACCAGTTTCAATAGCAAATCGCTTCAAGCCATCTCGAGTTAAGTGAGGCATGATTTTTTCCTGAGCTAAGTCACCAATATAGCGAGTATTTAACTCAGCCTTAACTAGTAAAGTGTCTCTAAGGCTGGCTGCATAACTGAAGGCTCTTTGGTCGAAACGGAGAGACTCTGGCGCAGGCGGAACTTGACCGCCGTTGCGTTCCAACTCTTTGACTCTTAGCAATAAATCTTCTGAAACTTCGACTCTCATAACTATGAGCTGGATTATACCTGAAATTGATTATTTTGGGAAATAAGACGATAATACGCCCCATGATTGAAAGTCAAAAGATTGAGGTCAGGGTAAATCCCGAAACTACAAATGAACAGTTAGCTCGGCTGACCCGACAGGTTGTCTCGAATTGGAGTCAAGGTCTAAAAAGAGATGATCAGACCGATTATCCAAGCTTGGTTGGAGACCTTCAGGCAGTTCATGCTATTCATAAAGCTAATCTAGACCTAGTTGATTGGGATACGTTTGCAGCAATGGCTTACCGTCCAGATATTGGACCAAAGTTCCCAGAAGTTGCTAGCCAGGTAATTCAAAAACTCCCCGCTTCTAACCAAATGCCAACTGCCCTAGGACTATTTGGGATGGGCCAAGAGTTAAGCTTTGGAACGGATCCGATTGAGAAAGTCATTGGCGAATTACTTACGAACAAGGGTGAAGATCACACTTCAGGTTTTGTGAAAAAGTTTTGGAGACAAATTGAACAAGCTCGTACTCAAGGTAATACCAACTCTGTTGAGGATTTTTTGGCACTGGGCCGAAGAGTTGGTTATTTAACAGAGCAGGATTATATTCATTATCGGAACAGTTACATTGATAAACAGGTGCGGACCTCTGAAAGTTCTATTGATTCAACCTCTTCTGAGGTTAACCTTTGGACTAAACTACCTGACATTCATCAGCCTCACCCAGAGCTCGGAGTCATTTTACACGCTACAACCGCTGGACCTCTCGATGGAAAACTGTCTAACTGGACTTTAGGCAATTTAACCACTGTGGCAATGGTTTATGGCCGAAATCACTTTTTAGGCATTGCTGTTGCCATAGATGTTGCCAATTTTTTAAAACAGACTCCTGATCCAACACCCGACCAGTTAAAACAAGCTATCGAAAGAACCAGAAAAGGACCAGAAACGGGTTTAATTAAAGTCGTAAACGAAGGTGGAATTCGAGCCGCTTTGGTAGCTCGAACTAATCGCTCTCGATTATGTTTAATTAACAGCCAAGGTCAAATTGTGGACGTACCTGAGCCGGAATGCCAGGAAACAGATCCAACTTCAACACCAGTTCGGAATATTATCCAAAAAGTGATCCTTCATGAAGGAGATCAATTGATTCTAGCTTCGGAAAGTATTCCAGCGAGTCTGCTGAATCTTTTTCCCAGACAACTTCAGAATTCTAAAACCCAGGATTCGGGGTTAACTCTTAAGCGTTTTATAGACCAGCAAGGTCATGAGAGTTATGGCCTTTTGGTAGTTGATACTAAATCAGCCCCAACGCTCGAAATAGCTTTAGTCGGTAATCCCACCAAAAGCTACCCGATATTGGCTAGTCAGCCCGTGAATGAGGCTGATCTGGAGGATTTCAAGCAACAAGCTACAGACCAAATTAGACAAGCTGAACTGGTAGCAACCGAAGTTGAAACGGTCGAACCAGAAGTTGTACTAGCTCATAAGTCCCTTCAAGTTGAATCGGCAACTGAAATTGCTCAAGCAGAAAATGAACTCAAAGTGTTATTAACGGCCATAGAACAATCACTCGAGAAGTTTAAAAGTCTGGTTAAGACCGTCACTCCAAATAGCCACGGACTCGACTATCAGGCAGCAATGGTCTTAAATAGTAAATTCGCTCGAATAGCTAAAAATCGGCCAGATGAATACTCGGCCCTGCGCCAGGCTTTAGAAATAAATGCCGGTCGGGCAGTTTTTCACCATACTACTTTTGCTCGTTACGGTTTTCAAAACTCCCAACAATCGATGGTCGAAAATCTGGTTGATGTAGTGACTCAAATAGCGATGTTGGCACCAGATTCGGAAGAGTTGTTAGCATTCCCCCAACTTTTGGCTCATACTCCTGGAACTCAATCAGCGGTCGAAAAATATATTGATGAAGACCCCAGACTTAAAACGAAAAAAGAGCAGCTCGAAAAGATACTAAACTATAACCAACCGTTAAATGAAGAAATGATTACTCCGGAGTCTCAGCCGGACCCTCAATCTGTCCAGTAGTTTTAATCTGATTAACTAGTTCATTCAATCTATTTTCAACCATGGTCGAGAAATCTGGGATTTCGGAAGCTAACTCTTCAATCATTGGTTCCATGTCTGGACTATCAACCGCAACTGACTCAAGTCGAGTTAATTGTTCATCATTTAATTGATCAATTAATAAGTTAATAATGGCTGTACTTAAGGCTTCTTCAATTTGCTCACGCGCCTGTTGACGCTCTTCTTCTCCAAGACTCGCAAAAGCTGGGGCGCTTAAACAATCATTAATTAAACTATCTAAATATTGGTCAAGTTTTTCGTCCATAAATTATTTTTTTATAAGACTAGCAAAAGCCTCTCTGATCGGCAACTTATCAAAATTAAAGACTGTCCCAACAGGTATTTTTTCAGCCGCTGCCTCATCTAAATTATAAGCGCTCATAATACCTTTTGTTAACCTTAATATTTCTTCATTATTAGGAGCATGGCCTAAGGCATGACTTAAGTATTGTTTAGATGCATCCCAGATCGAAGGAGTCGTGGCATCAACCGTAATATGGTCACCGAATACCTCCTGAACATGTTTAAAAAGCTGATCAATATCCAAAGGTCCAGTAAGATTTGGCAAAGTAGTATCGCCACTCACAAAATGGCTTGGATCCACTCCTGGATTATTTAAAACCTCATGAACAGACCCCTGAAGGTTAAAATAATCTTGGGCACTGGCAGTTTCAGTAATATGCTCAAAAACTGCCGATTGAGCTGGGGTAATAACGTGTGAAGGGATAATATCACTATTCGCCGAGATAACATTTAGATCAATCCCTTGAGTATGAGCGGCTTGCCTAACAAAGTCAGATTCAACATCAGTTTGAGTAACCCCATTCTCATTTATCCAGCCATGACTACCATGATGAATCGATTGTAAATGCTGTTGGAATTGTTCATCAAAAGTTTGACCTTCAGCAATATGGACTGGTTGGGTCAAAACGTCAGGAATAGTTACAGGATGAGAGGCAGCTTCTTCGTAACCAACTGGACCATCATGTAAACCTAATGTTGCCTCCGGATTATCAGAACTTAACGGTAAAGCGGTGTGAGCAACCCGGTCAGGATTTTCAAAACCGGTTGGACCTTCAGGAGAAGCTATCGGTGGATGAAAGGTAGCTCCAGGAGCTGGGACTGAAGCTTGAGGAGTACTTGTAACACCAGGTAAGACCCTCTGAGGTGCTGCCGGAGAAGAGTGTCCACTTAAAACATCATGGACCTTTCCTCCAAATTCGGAGAAACCGGTTGCTCCTCCACTGATAATTTGATTTGATCGATCATTGACCGCTCCTCCAAATTCTGAGAAGCCTGCCCCGGCACCATTCAAAAGATCCGGAAATTCAGGACCGCCTGGGGCATCCCAAGGGAGAGGGGTAGGATGAGGAATCTTGCTCCCAAACTCTGAGAAACCTGTCGCTGCGCCACTGATAATTTGATTTGATCGATCATTGACCGCTCCTCCAAATTCTGAGAAGC
>JBEPVZ010000004.1:0-52494 GCA_041690695.1 Candidatus Daviesbacteria bacterium
GGACAAAGATTATCAAACCGATAATGCTTTTTATACGCCAACGCTCAGTCTTGGAATCTTAAGTTTGTTAATTATTAGCAAACATATTATTATCAAACAATGGTTTACCAAACTAATTCAGAAGCTGAAACAATTAAACTGGCCGGACAGTTGGCCAAAGAGTTAACTCCCAAAAATCATATCTTTACTTTAACAGGCCCGCTTGGGGCGGGGAAAACCACCTTCGCTAAGGGATTTGCTGAAGGCTTAGGAATTACTGATTCAATAATCTCGCCAACATTTGTCTTAATTCGTCAACATTCGATCCCAAGCTCCGACAAAGTTATGTTTCACATTGATCTTTATCGCTTAGAAAAAAGTACCAATTGGCAAGAATTAGGACTCAGCGAATTATTTAATAATCCGGATGCCGTAGTCTTAATTGAGTGGCCCGAAAGGCTGGATAAATTGCCAGAAGAAGTCGTCAATATTAAGATTGATAAGCTTGATGAAAATAGCAGGAAACTTACGGTAATAAGCCCCTAGCTACCACCCACCAGCTACTATATACTAATACCATGGCTCACAAACGTATTCTGTCTTTTAAACACGCCGGGCGCGGGATCTGGACCGCTTTTAAAGAAGAGCCTCACTTAAAATTTCACTTTGGAGTCGCCATCCTAATTTTAGCCTTAGGCTGGTATTTTCACTTAACTCGCCAAGAGTGGATGGGAGTAATTCTCGTTATCGGTTTAGTTATTGGAGTTGAATTAACTAATACTGCGATCGAGACCGTCGTTGATTCATTTACAAGCGATTATCACCCAGCCGCCAAAAGAGCGAAAGATGTTTCAGCTGGAGCAGTCTTAATTATGGCGATCATGGCCATCTCAATAGGGATAATTATCTTTTTACCTCACCTACTAAACCTTCTCGGCGACTCGTAACTTGGCACTCCGGCTCCGGGGATTAACCGAAATTTCAGATTGACCAGGACTAATCGGTTTTTTAGTTAAAATCGTTAAATTTTTATAATCCGATTCATCCTTCATAAAGTCTTTGACAATTCGATCTTCCAAGGAATGAAAACTAATGACCGCTAACCGGCCACCTTTCTCAAGCACTAATAAAGCTTTTGGAAGTGCAACTTTAATATTTTCAAGCTCATTATTAACCGCAATCCTAAGAGCCTGAAAAACTTGAGTGGCTGGATTAGTTTGACCAACTGATGACTGACGTTTGACTGAACGAACAATCTCGGAGAGTTGATGAGTTGTTGTAATTGGACCATCTTTCCTGGCTTGAACGATCTTTCTGGCAATTGGTTTTGCCCAAGCTTCTTCACCTAACTCTTCAAACATCTGGGCGAGCTCTTTTTCATATAAACCATTCACCAGATCTTCAGCACTAGCCCCAATTGTTTGATCCATCCTCATATCGAGCGGGCTATTACTGTTAAAACTAAAACCTCGCTCTGGAGTATCAAGCTGGTAAGACGAAACTCCCAGATCGAATAAAACTCCAGCCACCGGATGACCGACAAATTTTTTAACAGCATCGTCTAAATTAGCAAAGTTAGTTTGATATAAAACCAGACGATCATCATAACCAGTTAAACTCTGGCGTGTCGCTTTTATCGCATCAGGATCAAGATCTAAGGCCAAAACTTTACCACCAGCCGCTAATATCTCACGAGCATGCCCACCCCCGCCCAAATTACAATCAACATACCACTTGCCCGGCTGGATTTTTAAACCATCGATCGCTTCTTTGACTAAAACAGGGGTATGGAACTCAGTCGTAGCTGTCATATTTTCCCATAATACATGATAGTTACCACATAATACAGTAGAATAGAGTTAATGAAATATTTAACTAACTGGAAAGTTTTATTAGCCACCATCCTTTTAATTAGCCTCTTTTTCCGGACTTACCAAATTGTAGAGCGTTATCAATTTGATCATGACAATGATCTATCGGCTTGGATTGTTCGGGATATCGCCGTAAACCATCATTTTCGCTTAATTGGTCAACTAACTAGTGCACCCGGGATTTATATTGGACCTTTATTTTATTACCTGTTAGTGCCGTTTTTTATGCTAACTAACATGGATCCGATCGGAGCCTTAATCCCGATTACGATCTTAGGCGTCTTTACGACCTTTATGTACTACTTAGTTTTCAGCAAACTTTTTAATAGAACCGTCGGCTTAATGGCCGCCTTTTTACAAGCCACTTTAATCGATTCGGTCAATTTTGATCGGTGGGTGGTACCAAGTACCTTAACAAATCTTTGGACAATTAGTTATTTTTATACCATTTTGATGATTACTCGAGGCCGTTATCGTTACCTCTTTGCTTTAGGGATCTTAGTTGGATTAATTTGGGACGTTCATATTGCACTTTTACCAACTCTTTTAGCTATTCCTGTGGCGATGATTGTTACCAAAAAACTTCCACCCCTAAAACAAGTTTTAATTGGTCTCGCTAGTTTTTTAATCGTATCGATTCCTTTAATAGTCTTTGAGTTTAAGCATCATTTTATTCAAACGATTAGTTTTATTCAAAATTTTAGTCAAAATCATGGCGGTGGAACCGGTTTAGAAAAGCTCAATTTAATTACTCTCAAGTTAGTTTCAACGCTCGCTTCTTACTTTCTAGCTCCTCAATCGCTTCCCGAAATAGTTAATAGAATTTTAATACTCATTCTGGGGTTATCAGGAATTTGGCTGGCTAAATCTAAATTAATAAAAAAATCAGAGGTCATTGTTTTATATACCTGGCTCTTTGGCGTAATCATGTTTTTCACCATTTCTTCAACTTTAATTTCCGAATATTACTTTGCCAATATCGAGATTATCTTTTTAGTCTTTTTAGTCATACTTTTTTATCAAATCTATCACAAATCACGTTTAGGTAAAGTTTTAATTCTGGCAATTCTTAGTTTAGTTTTAATTAAAAATGTTTATTACTTTACGACCGTTCAACTTTATCTAAAAGGTTACAACGAACGAAGTAACGCTCTAAAATTTATCAAAGCAGATGCGACAACTCAAGGTTTCCCTTGTTTTGCTCTCTCTTATATTACAAGCCCCGGAGAAAACGTTGGTTTTCGCTACTTCTCTTGGCTAGATAACCTTAAACTTATTAATCCAAACGCTGGTGGACCAGTCTACACGATCGTTATTCCCAATGAATTAGTAACCGATAGAAGTGAAACTAGATTTGGGCATATCGGTGTAGTCTTACCTAACTTACCCGGTCAAGATTTAAGTCCAGAGCATTTGAGTCAAGTTTGTAGTGCCCCGAATTATAATGAAGTTCAGCCAGTTTTAGGATTTACGAATTGATAGCCTAGACAACTTAGCCTATATCCTGTAAAATCTCGCTTTATAGGATATGTTAATTAATATTCCCCCCCAAATTTTAGGTCTCAACCACTTTGCCAGTCTTTTTAATTCGATCGTGTTAATTGGAATCTTGATTGGGATCGAACTTTTTAAAGCCGAAGCGCCTCACAAAAAACAACTTGATATCAAAGTTTTTTATCCGATCTCCTGGATCTTATTACTACTTTTAATCTATTTTCAGTTGAGTAAATTTATAAACCTATGAGATATCGATCAACCTTAATTAACCTTTTTCAGATGCTTTTTTTGTCTAAATTAAGCTTTTTAATTAACCCTAAACTAGGCTTATTTGCGACCTCAAGCTTACTCATAATCTCGCTTTTAAATAGTCTTTTTCAAAAAGCTACTAAAAACCTGGTCTGTTTGACTAGTATTGTCTTTTTAGCTCTTTATACTGAATATGCTTTACCAATCCGGGATCCTTTTTCCCGAATGATCGTCATTTATTCAGTCATTTTGATTGGAATTATCAGTTACGCAAAAATCTGTCAATTAAATTTAAAAAAACTGGTATTTAGTAAAAATAAATCTCTAAGGCAACTCTTAATCTTATTTGGCTTTGGATTAATCTGGGGAGGATCACTTTATCTAATAGCTGGGCCAAACGCCATTAATATTAAAACGGATTTAAATTGGTTATTAATTTTGAGCCCGCTCATAGCCTTGATTGAAGAGTTATTAATTCGAGGTTTAATTCAAGCTCAAGCCGAAAAGTTAACTAATCCTCTGATGGGGCTTATCTACGCTTCCCTAATTTGGTTTAGTTTTAATCTGTCGGGAAATATACTTTTATCCGTTATTTATGGCCTAACTGGCTTTGGATTATCTTATATCTATAAGTTAACTCGTGATTTAAGATCAAGTTATGCCGTTAATTTAGGAATGAAGTTTGGCTTATTAATGCTTATCCGATTCTTTTAAAAATCTCCAAACTAAACAAGCGATAAAAGACAGTCCAAAACAGATTATTCCGAAAGTATCTTCCCTAATCCAAGGAGTCAGATGAGTTAGCTGCCAGGATAGAGTCCAAGGGTGAACCTCGGCATTAACGGCAATATAAACCCAACCGGCAAAGCCAAATAAGAAGATTGTAAAAGAAAACGCCTTTAAAATCTTCATTTAATAAGTATATCGCATTTTACCTGGTTGACAACCTTTGGAATAAATTATATAGTCATTGTTGTGAAAAGAACTATAACTATTTTATCTCTCGCTTTTGTCGCTACTTTATCCTTATTTTTAGTTTCAACCAAAACTGCTAGTGCTGCTGGATTAACCTTAGTCGGTGGAACAGTTCATCTTCCTAATAATGTTTTAATAGCTGGCGCGACCGTGACAGTTAGCTGTCATCACGGTAGTCAAGTCAATTCAAAGACCACTCAAACTGGAGTTGGTGGAGGTTATTTAGTTGGTTATCCTCAATCGTTATGTGCAATTGGCGATAGTGTTGTTGTCTCGGCTGTTAAAGGTAACCAAAGTGGTCAAGCCGCTGGCACAGTTCACAATGTTAGCCAACAGCAAACATTTAATGTTGGATTAAGTGGTGTAACCGTTACTATTCCTGAATTTGGACCAATCACCGGTGGAGTTGCTGCTCTATTCTCAACTGGATCTTTCCTATTTTTAAAGCGACGTAACTCTTCAAAATAATTCTTCGACATGGTTGTCGAGTCGGGATTCAAACAGTTTCTTATTAAGTTAGTTCTATTTTTAGGTTTATTTATTGTTTTATCGGGTTTAATTGGCCCATGGGTAATCTCAACTCGGCTGCTTTATCATTTTGGCTTCTTTATCTATGGCGGTTTAGGCAAAGTGACCTTATTTGGGAGTATCGTCTTTGTCCTACTATCTCGCCAGAAGCTTAGGCTAGTCAAAAAATATAGCTATAACCGGCTTAATCTACTAGCCCTAATGGGGGCATTTTTATTAATCCCCAGTTTTTTTGAGGTTGGCCGACGGCTTCTTCAATATTCCGATTGGTCAACCAATATTGGATTAACCTTAGTGGCACACTTATTAATCATTGTGATGATTATTTTGTTAATAATTGGCAGCTTAGGAGCTAACTTAATTACTGGCTTTTTATCAAAGCTTCAAAGGGAGCTTTTAATATCGACAGGCTTATCGCTAATCTTTTATTTTAGCTTTAATCTAATCTTTCAGCTTTGGCCACTTTTAAGTGGCATCGTTTTAACAATTGTTCAATTTATTTTAAATTTAAACTTCTCGCCGGTTGGCTTTATTCCCCCGCGAACCCTGGTTTTATCGCATTTTGCAGTTGAGGTCGGTCAAACTTGCTCGGGAATTGAGTCACTATTTTTATTTTCAGCCTTATATATTTTAATCGCTTGTTTAGACTGGCCAAAATTTAATCATAAAAAGATTATTTTAGTCTTTTTTCCAGTCTTAGTTGGATTATTTTTGGTTAATATCTTACGAGTTTATCTGATTATTATAATTGGCCAGCTAATCTCGCCTTACATTGCTGGTCAACTTTTCCATACTTATGCGGGGATGATACTATTCATTATCTATTTCATTGCTTTTTGGCAGCTTTTCTATAAAAGGCTCTTGAAATGACAGGGATAATATATGAAAAAACTATTTAAACATTTTTATCAAGATAGCCTCTATCGAAATTCAATTTATCTGATGCTCAGTACCGCCATCATGGCCGGTTTTGGCTTCTTTTTCTGGCTCTTAAACGCCCGATTGTTTACTACTGAGCAGATTGGTCTGGCCACCACTTTAATTTCGGTTGTGACTTTAATTGCCAGTCTTAGCAATCTTGGTTTAAATACTGGTTTAATCCGTTATCTGCCTAAATCGGATAAAAAGAATAGCCAGATTAATACCGCTTTTACGATCGTAATCGTCGCCTCAATATTGGTCGGGATCGTTTATTTATTGGGTATCAACTGGTTTTCTCCCAAATTAAATTTTTTGAAGGACAATTTAACCTATCAATTAATCTTTATTATCTTAGTCGTCTTTATGTCTCTAAATGGCATATTAGACAGCATCTTCATCGCTTATCGCTCTAGTGTCTATGTTTTACTTAAGAATTCGATTTTAAGTGCTATTAAACTGGCGTTGCCTATAACCTTAATTGCCTTAGGATCTTTTGGAATATTTGTCAGCTTTGGGCTTGGGGTAGCGATCGCTTTTTTAATTGGCTTGAGTTTATTAACTTACAAATTTGACTATTCGATCTTTTTTAGTTTTGATAAACCGATTATCCGTCAAATTGCTAGGTTCTCTTTTGGAAATTATCTGGCGGGATTTTTAAATTCTCTACCGACTCTGATTTTACCGATTCTAATTACCAATAAACTCGGACCTCATATCTCGGCTTATTATTATATAGACATAATGATCGCCAACCTAATCTATATTATTCCCCAAGCCGCCACCCAATCCCTCTTTGCGGAAGGCTCTTTCTCTGAAGACAAAATAGGGTCACTTTTAAAACAGGCCGCCAAAATTACTTATGGATTGATGATACCGGTCATAATAGTAACCATTTTTGGAGGACATTTTATCCTCAGTGCTTTTGGAAAAGAGTATGCCAATCAAGGAAGTGTATTTTTGAGTTTACTAGCGATTTCGGGAATATTTTTAGCTATAAATAATATATTTTCAACAATCCTCAGAATTCAACACCGAGTTAGAACTCTAATTATTATAAATTTGCTAACATTTAGTCTCGTAATGTCCCTGAGTTACTTTTTAATTAAAAACCTTCTTACAGGTCTAGGTTTTGCTTGGCTAATTAGCCAGTTCATCGCTAGTCTAGTTTATATATTGATGGTATCGAAAAAGAGAAAGCTACTCAAGAAAGAACCGAACGATAAACTTTTAAAAACTCTTTTGCGATTACAGGTGCGTCAAATTTTTTAGCCCAGGCAATGGAACTTTCTCTGTACTTTTCTTTATCTTTAGAAATTTTCAATATTTTTTTAGCTATATCTCTAGGATCAGTAGGGTCGGCAAATAAACCTGATACCCTTTCTTTTACAGCATCAGGCACTCCACCTGATCTAGAAGCTATTACGGGTATACCATAAGCATTAGCTTCTAAATAAACGATACCAAACCCTTCTATATCATTTGGTAAATCCAATGGAGCCATTGCAAAAATATCTAAGGAGGGATAAAACTCTTTTATCTTCTTCTTTTCTGATATATTACCCAAATATTTCCATTTGAAGGTGACATTTTTCAGTAAACTCAAAATAAAATCTTTTTCTGGACCATCCCCCGCTAACTGATAAACAAAGTCTAATTCGTACTCTTTTTCAAGGATACTGAGAGCTTTAATAATATTAGGAATATTTTTTCGTTTTACAAATCTGGATATAGTACCAATAGCTAATCTTTTTTGCGGGGGTTTTTTTATATTTGCAAATTTTGCAAAGTTAATCGCTGGAGTAATAACTTGAACTTTTTGTGGAGCAATATTAAAGCTTGACAGTATTAAATGCTTTACATAAATACTGTCAACAGTAATTAAAGAGGCTTTATTAAAAACTTCCTGATAAAGTTTTAGTCTATAGCCTTTTAAGGAGCTTCTAGTCACTTCTAACCCATGACATGTCACTACAAAATTAGTTCCTCGATAAAACATCGCTGGATCAGAATGCCAAAAATGGATAATATTATAATGAGACAGGATTCTAGTATTATAAAAGCTTTTTTTGCTAATCAATTCGAATAAATTAACTCCAACAAAATGGGGTAAATATCTTAGTAATAGCTTAATAAGCATATTTTTCTTATTTTGCCAGTCAACTTCTTCAACTTTATTATTAATACGGAGTTGATCGGCAATAGTGGAAGCAAAGCTTTGGATACCTCCAATATTGTTTAAATATGGTACGACGTAAAGTATTTTCATTTGTATATTTCTGATCTCGCATTATTATAAATGAGATCTTTTGTATCCTCTAGAAAATCAGTTGGGGTGTTATAACTAATAACTTTATTATTATAGGTGCCAAATGCTCTTTGAGAATAAATATTGGTAGATGATAGATATACATACGAGTTCTTGGGCATTAAGAATGGGATAAGAGTATATGATAAATTATTAAGAGCTGGGACTGTAGAGAATTTTTGTTGAGAATATCTATCTAAGGATATTTTATCCTGGCCTTTATAGTGACTCTCTAACCAAAACATGCTTTCCAGTTCTGCAGCATGTAAGTAGTACCTCTCATAGTAATCACCTTGATTATCTAATTGTATAGTGCGGTCTGGACCACCGACAATTTCATAAAAATAACCTATGTAAAATAGTAAAGAAAAAATAAGAAAACAGGTCAGAGGTAAGGACTGATATCGTTGGGGTAATCTTCTAAAAACGCGTATACCTCCTAAAACTCCACCTAACGACAGTATCACTAAAACCTGCTGATATAACCTATCCATACCATAGTCTAATGAGGCAAAGGGTAGTAAAACCACAAGTACTAACATTACGAGGCTTGATAGGCCCATTACAAACATTTCTGGGTAAAAATTACTATTCCTAATAAAATTATATAAATACAAACCTAATCCAATTAATATTGATATTCCAAGAAAAAGAATTGAAACAAGATGGAATTTAGATATAATCGTAAAAATTGAATTGTTAGTATTTGGAAAGATGTTCGCTCCAACATAATAAAGGCTATAGCTAGAAGTATTTTGAAGACCTTTCCCCGCAAATTGGAGATATTTATTAATTAAGTTAGCTGTATCCTCTGATCCAAATAAAGGGATATTTTCAGCATGAACATCTGCATTGAAAAGATTATATTGTGTATGTATTGATTTGGTAACAAAATCACTAATACCACTCGAAATACCGGTAAATTGAGAGTACCATAAAAACATAAAAATGAATAATATCATAAGACTTAGAAGGCTTACCGGATATTTTGATCTGTATGATTTTGACTTAATCTTCCTAAATATCAAAGAAAAAATATAACTGAATAAAATTAAGGAAAGAGCAATGTAGCTTGTCGAATAATGAGATAAGATCATTACAATGCCGAAAAGCAAAAATAGAGTTTTTCTTCCAATATTATTTAAAGATTTATCCACAATAGACATAATTACTAAACCAAAGAAGAATAAAGATATTTCCATTCTAGTATAGTTTGGGATTCCAACTAAAAAAGAGGAAAAGGAAACGAAAAAGATACTGGCTAAAAAACTAACAAGATTATTATAGAACCTGCTAGAAATATAAAAAACAATTACCGGTACAAATGAAAAGATCATTGGGTAGATCAGTTTAAAAATATAAGGATCGCTAATTGTGATAAATGAAGATAATATAGTTGGCAATATAGTCACGCTTAACATTGCGTTATATGTATGGTTAAAATTCAACAATGACCAGTGCATAGTACTTTTTGTTACTTGAAATATTTGATATTCGATAAACATATCAGAACCGGTAACAAACCATCCTCTTAAAGAAAACATGAGCAGCAAGGACAAACTAATTAAATATACGCACCAAACTAAAATATTGCTTGTTATTTTTTTCCAAGCAAAGTTAGCTACTATGCAAAAAATGCTAATTCCGGAGAGAGCAAACATCGTTAACGTATTGCTCTGATGATTATTTAGCCGTATAGCACCAAATATTGATAATAAGATAACTACCAAGCAATAAAAAATGGCGACTAAACTTTCTATATTAATCTGTGGCAAGTTGATATGTAAGCTGGATTTATGTCTATAAAATATAAGGAGACAGCAGGGAATCAGTAGGTTATATAAAGTCGCTATATTTAAAAAGACGAGGGGATGAGTAAAAAACTTTCCCATACCCCAATTCAATGCTAGTCCACTCAGCATTAATATCGCCAACCCTAAACCCAAGGCATATACAAAATTTATCACACTAGTGCTATCTTCTTTTTTAAAGGTGGGAAGTATTAAAAGTCCAGGAACAAAAAGGAACAAAACAATTGATAAAAATGAACGAATAAAAATAAGATTTATATTAAATATAAATAGCAAATCTACTATTAACAAACTGCTAATTATAAGTCGGGTTAAAAAGTTTTTAGTTATTTGCATATTCGCTAATGGAATCCTGATATAAAAGTAAGGTTTCTTTGGCGTTATTACTCCAGGAGAATTCTCTTGCCCTTTTTATAGAGAATCGTGCAAGTTGCTCCGTTAGTGAACTGTTCTCCAATAACTTTAAAATAGTTTTAGCCACACGAGGATTTTTGCTATTTAAAAGAATACCACTATCAAGAAGAATCTCCTTGGGACCACCTAAATCCATCGCTAGGATCGGTAGTCCCGCAGCCATTGCTTCGAGAACGTTATTACCAAAAGGTTCATACTCTGCCGGATGAATAAAAAGATCTGCTGATCTATAGTAGTTGATTAGTTCTTTGTGTGATACCCACGGTACAATGCGTACATAATTCTCTAGTTTAAGTGTTTTTAAGGTTTCTAATATTTTTTTCTGATACTCGGATCCTTCAGTGAATCCTCCTCCGACAAAAAGAAAAAGAATGTTCTTCTCTCTCTTTAAAATTTTGGGTATTGCTTCTATAATCAATAGAGCATTTTTCCTTTTTACAAATCTTCCTACATAAAGAATAACTTTTAATTTAGAATCAATCTTTAATTTTTTTCGCATAACGATCTTACTAAAGCCTTGTTTGAAAAATATTTTATTCACACCGTTATATATCACTTTGACCTTTTTCTTCTCTTTTTCATTTAATGACAAATTATTTAGTATTTCATCTTTCATAAAATTAGATGTTGTTATCACTAAATCACTTTTTTTAATTAGAATTTTATCAATTAGTGCGGCTAGAGGAAAGAAAATCAGATTATATAAAAGACTGCCCTTTTGAGATTTATAAACAGAATGCATTTTTACAACTAAAGGTTTCCTTGTAAATAAAGCATTGAATAATCCAAAGGGCGAACAGATATGCACTAAATCTTTTTGTATTTTCGCACCCACATAAATAGCTTTTAAGTTAAACACAATATGATTAAATGGGAAGATCTTCGGTACTAATAACCTATGGATAGTTAAATCACCTTTTGTTTCCATAGCAGGAGTTGTTGAATCAAATCTAGCGCAAAGCAACTCCACATTACACAACTTCTTTAGCTCATTCGTTAGCTCGAAATAATGAATACCTAGCCCTCCGGCCACAAACGGAGGATATTCCATACAAATGATTAAAACTTTTATCTTTTTTTTCATATCTTATAAATCTCCAACAATCGTGAGGAAATATTTCCCCAATCGTAATCCTTGATAAACGGGTAATAAGCTTTAATATTTTTTCGACTCTTTTCATCTAAAATCATTCCGATTCTTTGAGCAATTTCTTGAGCTTTTAAATTAACTCGATAACCATTGTGGCCTTCTATTATTAAGTCTCTGGCGGCATTATCTCTATGATTTATAGCAATAACCGGTATTCCAGAGGCATTAGCTTCTATAACCACAATACCAAAGCCCTCTCGAGTCGATGGTAAAACAAAGATTCTAGACGATTTTATTAATGCATAAAGTTTTCTCTCGTCTTCCAGAAAACCTTTAAAAATAACATTAGAAGTTAACTGCAGTTTTTTTGTTAAAGCTTCTAGCGTTTTTTTCTCAGGACCATCGCCAACTATTAAACATCTTATTTTGGGGTGAGTTTTACGAGCTAAAGCAATAGCCTTAATTAAGATATCGACATTCTTATGTGAGATAAGTCTTCCCGCAAAAATAACATCGCTCTTTTCATTTGAAGGTATTATTTTGCGGATTTTATTAATATCAATTCCAGCCGGAATAGTGTAAATCTCTTTTTTTGAGTGGAGTTCTTTGGTTAACTTCTTAGTAGTATGTTTAGAGATTGAAATAATCTCATCCGGCAATAGAACGCTTAGTTTTTCAATTCCAGCTGCCACAATTCCCATCTTACCTAAATACTCCCCCCAGTACTTTCTACCCCAAACCTCATTCCAAGTCACAATCATCTTCTTCTTTTTAATTAGGCAGACTATCTTAATTGGGAACAAAATCAGATGAGGCATGTGGTCAACATCTATGACATCAAAGTCCTTGGTAATTAATTTTAAACAAGCCGATCCAAACATAACCGCCTCTTTAATAGATCTTCTTCTTCCAGCGTAAAGTGGATAGTAGCGACTAATCCCATGCAAATGAACTCCATTCTCAATTCGATCCTTACTACCCTGCCACCATTTCATTGAGTAAATATGAACCTCATGACCTTTTTGAGCAAGTCTTTGAGAAATCTCATAAATCCGTTTCTCTTTGCCACCTTTGTTATATGGGTAAATTGAATCAGTTACTATAGCGATTTTTAGTTTTCGATCTTTGAAATGTCGTTTAATTGGTTTCCACATTAGATTTTTAAATAACATACTTAAAATTGAAACGCCATCTTTTAATGAATCTATCTTGGTTTCACCTTCCCTCATCTCATATGTGATTGGGACCGAGTAAATCTCATACTTTAAAAGAGTCATCTTAGTTATCATCTCCATCTCAATTGAAAAGCCATTGGACTTTAAATGATGTTTTAACTCATCAATAACCTCTTTTTTCCAGGCAAAGTAGCCACTCAAAACATCAGTGACATTGGCTCGGTAAAACTGTCTAACTAAAAAAGTATAAATCCAATTAACCATTCGATTTTGAAGTTTAAAGGCGTCTTTTTTAATCTTGCCACCTAGCCTTGACCCAACCACCACATCACAAAAGTTATTTTCAAGTGGCTCGATTAATCGAAAGATCTCCTGAGGACGATAAGTATTGTCACCATCTAACATCACCACATAATTTGTGTCATCAGATAAAGCATTAAAACCCGCCAAAATAGCATTGCCCTTACCCCGTTTTGGTTCGTAAATAACTCGGGCACCTTTTTCCTCCGCCACCTGAGCCGTTCGATCAGTAGAGTTGTTATCGATTACTAAAACTTCAGTTTGGTAACCACGTTTTTTTAAGAGTTTTAACGGGATATCCTCAATAACTTTTACAATCCCCTTCTCTTCATTATGACAAGGAATAACAATGGCAATCTTTTTCATCATTAGTTTGGTATCCAAAAGTGAATTGATTGCTCAAGATCTATTAAATTAACAACGACTTCAACCCTGGTAAATTTTTTCGGCAGTGTAAAATCCTGACTAATAGTTTGATATTGATCTTGATTTAAAGTTGCCGAACTGGTACTGATCGGGATTATATTCTCACCATCCTGGAGATAAACTTCATACGGGTAGGTCATAGTTTTATATTCAAGATTATGAATTGTGAATCGAAAGCTTTGTGACTTATTTAAAGCTAATGATTTCGGTAAATTTAAGTGATCTTCAAAATAAAGCTCAGTAAAGGTCTCTGGTTCATACAAAAGATGCCAAGCATGGAGCTGATTAATAATCGGTTGCCAGTGGAAAAATAAATCACCACCCCAGACTAAACCGGCCAGTAGTAAACTAGCTACAAAAAAGCCCACATAGTTATGGGATGTTAGTTGCCTGCTCTTTAAAGCCATTATATCCGCCTATAGGTTAATGATTGCGGTTTTCATTATAGCTAACAGCATGCCTATGATCAAGCAGTAGCCTTTAGTATAATTAAGCTTATGAAAGGTTTAAATTTTAGCCCCTTAATCCTTTTCCTTGGTATCATTGGATTATTATCTTTAGCCGCTATCTATTACTTCTCCACCCAACTACTTAACCCCACCCAGACCGTTGTTTCATCAACGAATTCCGGAGCCGCAAACTCCTCCACGGTCTTTTACGGCGCCAATACGGATATTTCTAATCTGCTTCCCAATTCACCCTTCTATGTCAAAAACTCCAAAGGTCAGGATTTAATCGATATTGCTCATAACTTGGGTATCAACTTATTTCGAGTCACGATCATTAATAATCGCTATCCGGATAAAGCTCCGAGTCGGTCGGATTGGGATTATTTATTTAATAAGTTGAATAAAAATCATATTCAAGTAATTTTATTACCCGAGTTTTTAAATAGCGCCGAATATACAAAACCCGGCTCCGATGAGTTGTCTGATAACTATTTAAGTTTAATAAAAAGCTTTATTAATACCAGCGCTATTAATTACAATAATCCGGCCATCTTTGGTTTTGATATCCGTAATGAACCTTCACTAACTTCAAATAATCTCGACAAACTTGAAGAGGCCGCTCAAATTGTCAAAGATAAATATCCCAATTTAAAAATTACCGTTGGCAGCTGGAAAGTTGAAACTGGCAAGATAGATCCTAAATCTGGTAAAAAACTTTATAAAGCTAATCCAGCTGACGGCGCAAAATTAGTTAATATTGTTGACTACTACTCACTCCATATTTACGGCTTTGATCGACCATTAAAAGGCCCCTATCCCGATCCTTATAAATTAACAACCGATTACTTAACTACAGTCAAAAGTTATGCTCAAAATAAGCCAATATTAATAGAAGAGTTCGGAGCTGGTAATGGGACCGATATTAATGATCAGGAAACGATTGGTAATCCTAATCTACAAGCGAGAACTTACGAAGGAGTTTATAAAGCGGTTGAGGATATGCATTCCCAAGGAGTACTCGGGGCACTAGCTTGGCTGCTCTATCCTAGAACTCATGATCCGGATGGCTGGACAATTATTGATGATAACGGAAACCACCTTTATCCAGCTGCTTACGTTTTACAAAAACATGCCACAGGTAATTCAGATCAATCAGTTGATTTATCTCCGAGTGATTCGGCAAATTATATTTATAGAAATTCTGATAATAATAAAACCGTTAATTTAAAGGTTGGCGATACTATTGGCTTAGCTTTAAATTTAGATAAGACTGCGTCCTATATGCTTTTAACCAATAATACTAACGTTTCAGCGATTGAAGAGCCGATTATGTATTACTCAACCAAACAGTATTATAAAGCCGTTATTAAAATTGTCGGTAAAGGTACGGATAATTTAATTGTCACCACTCTCCCAAATTGTCAGAATAATTCCGATTGCTCAACAGCCATTATTCCAAAATTTAAGTTAAATATTAGTGTTAAGGATTGACCACTTCTCCGCCACCCAAAACAGCCGATCCACGAATAATTAGCCGTCCTTGTTCATCCTTACTAGTCGGGCTGTTAGTATGATTTGCAAAACCGCCTAATACCCCAACCACCGAGCTACTGACCAACCAAGTCTCAGGCACGATAATCTTAACCCCTCCAAAAACGGCCTCAACATCTAAATAAGCGGTTTTATCTTTACCAATTTTGCAATCAGTTAAATCAATCTCTATTCCCCCAAAAATTGCTGAAATCTTGCCTTGACTAAAGTTATTAACTTTAACTTTCGGATTAAGACCATTAAAAACTGCTGAGTAAGTAAAATTATCTTGACTATTATCTTGATTGGCTTGGCTGAAGTTAGGATGACGATTATGACCGGATAAGATCTTAACTCCAACTAAAATAATTATGACCGGCCAAAAAAAGTGAAAGATATCAAAACCAAAAAAGGCGCTTAAGCCAATGACAACTAAAACTATTCCAATAATTGTTCGTCCAGAGTAATCCATATTAGTAATTCTTAAACTTCGGTGTGTAATTAACTAACCAATTATACCAGGGTAAATGATTAAGTGACCACTGTTCAACAATTGGTGAATTAACGACAGTTAAACCTTTCGTCCAAATAGAAACCAAAACAAAAAGCGCCAGCACCGTAACAATCAAACTTGACCCCGGCCCACGACCTAAGATTATTTGAACACCAGCTAATACCAAAAGTAGTGGCCAATAGCTAATAATAACCGGCCAGATATTCCAAGATACGATTCCGATGCTGTTAAAAAATAAGGTCATCCCGACAAAAATAAATAGCAAACCCCAGACCACATCCAGAGAATCATGTTTCGGCTGGCGGCGAAAATTATGATGCCAATATTTTAAGTCAGGCTCGACGGTTTCAGTATCTTCCACATTTATATTTTACCACGTCAGGTAAACCCGAGTCTTTTTAAGCAGAACAAAACAGCTTGATTTAAACTTTGGAAATCTTTTTCAGACAAAGTCTCAGCATCGGTTTGAAGGTTTGACAATGTTCTAAGACTCTGCAGAAAATAGTTCTCCCTAATAACTAAACCTTCCGGACCTTCTAAGTATTGGTTGACCCGTCTCCTTACAGCTTCATCAACATAGCCTTGATCTTTGACAGCAGCTTCAATTTCGGGAGCTCTTAGAACTCTCATTCTAGTGCTATGTTTAATGATATCTTCATCCTTAATTCGAACGATTGCTTGAGACTTTGGACCGATATACTCTAACGCTTTAGCAGCTTTTGGGGTAGAAACCGTTGTTTTAAAACCAATCTTTTTTGATGTTTCTCCTAACTCAGTCAAATGACTTTTTTCAAAGTCGATCAGTTCTTGTTGGCATGCTATTAATGTATCTAGAAAGCTCTGATTATTTGCAAAGTCAAAGAAACCCTCAAGTAAGTTAGGACTGGTTATAAACGGAACCATCATTGGTCGTGTTAAAACCAGTCTTCTCAGAACTGAAGCTAGTGGCCTTTTTAGATCTAAGGTCATAGCTTGATTAATCAGTTCTGTCATAGTTAAAGCCTCTCCTTTTGAGCCACTAGCGATCCGGCCATCAAAACCGATCGAGGCTCCGGAAGTTTGGATGGCGTCCTCAAGACCGGGTAAAGTGTTGACGATGCTAATCGCATCAGTTGTATCACCCGAGCCATCGACAAAAATTAATTTTGGCTGTTGACCTTCTAAACTAGTCTGGCTTCGGGAAATTGTGACCAAAGCCACCACGGCCTTAGCAGTCGCGGTTAATGAGCCATTTTTTTCTAAAACCTTAACCCCTCGAGCGTCTAGAAAGTTAAAACCGGATCCAGCCCACGCAGGATTTAAGCTATCAATCAATGGCCGAGCATTTGGCAAAGTTTCCGATTCAGAAGTAATTTCGACATCAAATCCAATCTGACTTAAATCTTGCCTGGTTTGAACAGCCATCGCTGCAAAGATGTTGTAAGGACCTTGGTCTAAAAGTTCCATAGCCGACTTAGTCAACACGCTCTCTTCTTGTCTCGATCGATAACTGGCAATAATCTGGTCAATCGGAATTTGAGCTTGATCAAGTTGAGCAGCAGTTTCATCTAAGCTTAAACCTAATCGATCCGAGAGGCTGACTAGCGCTCCGGCGGCCCTAGGGCCAGTATTGTTATTAATTAAAGTCAGAGGCTCAGATCTATTCAGATTAACTCTTAAAAGATCAGCCGAAGCTAAAAGCAGGAGGTGACCTAAATGCAGCTCCTTACCCATAGTGACAGCCGCTATAATCGCCGGCGGGACAGAGTGTTCTTGATCGGGATAGACTATCGCTCCCATAATTTTTGAAACATCTTTATTAACACCACTGCCATATAACCTAATCGAGGTGGAAGGCCTTAAACGCTTAGTTTTTAAGATCTGTTCTTCACTCATAGTCTGAACTGAAAAACCGCCCGCAATAACCTCTCCAACAGTTTCCTGGTAAAGTTGACTATTGGCTGATTGATTCTTTTCGGCTAAATTGACTCGGTATCGATCCCAAACCAGCTCTTCGACCATATGTAAGTAAGAGATTAAGATCGCCTCAACCGTAGTGGGTTTATCATTTAATAAAATTGTTCCTAAACTTCCCTCAGGAAAATCAGGAATTAATTCGGCCGGATCGAGTCTAGCTTGAGTGTTAACGGGAATATATAATTTACTCTTTTTGTCATTAACATCCGCTAGTTGGCAACTTAAACCGGACTGAGCCCGGATACTAATCACTAACCGACCAAATCGTCTAGCCCAACTCTCGGCTTGCTCAGACTGCATGGCTTCTAACATCAGGTGAGTTAAAGCTGTAAAATTCGGCCGCGGCGAATCTAAGCTCACATAAAGAGCTTGTGATCCAGCATCATCAATCAATCGATCCTTGGTATTATTCCAAGTCGCTTCGATAATCTGGTCCCGATCATTATCAAAAATTTTAGTAAGTGTTTCCATATTTTTTCCACAAAAAAACCCCCCTTTCGGGAGGCGTCGAACAAGTGGAACTTGTTTTTTTAGACTGTACTACAGTTTAAATTGCACTACAGCTACGACCTCCCTTTGGAGAGGTTACGTTTATACCAGTAGCTGTTGTTAAAATTAAAACTATCCATACCAAAGACTATTATACCACATCAATTCATGATCAGCGACTAACTAATAAAAAGCTAGTTAAATTGTCAGGATTATCTTGTAAATTTTGATCAATAATTTCCAAGTTATATAAACCTGCTAAAGTTTTTGGACCTAAAATAGCAGTTACTTTTGAGAGCTGATTTTTGGATAAAGCCTGAGCGGCTCTGGCCGTATCAATTAAATCACCCTTTCCACTAATTAATTTAAGACTCGGATACTTCTTAACTAAAGTCGCTTGGCACTGTTTAAAAACTTGGGGATGAGCCATAATCGTCGTGATCTTTGACCGATCAACTTCAGGCCGTTTCATTAAATAATGTTGGATCGGTAATTTAAGTTCGCTAACAATTTTAAACTTATAATTGGCCATGGCATGAATTGATTCATCAACAATTCCGCCGACAGAATTATGAATCGCAAATAGACCATAATCAATATTTCCCAAGTTTAAATTACTTAAGACCCTTTCAGAGGTATAGAGATAACTAATTTTATATTTTGAAATCTTGGCAGAGTCTAAATAACGAATGATCATCTGCTCATTAAAACTCCCAACTCCACCTTGAATTCCAAAAGTTAAAAAGCGCTTATTAGCTAGCATGCCCCAGATCATCCCAAAAAGGGCTTTAAACTGTCAACAACAGCCTTGATTTAAATATTAATTAATTCTTTTTATCGGCATAGATCGAAGATCTAGCTAAACCTTTCATTAAACTATCAACAAATTCTTTAGAATATTTTCCTGTCTTTTCAAAATCGGCTCGAACTTCATCGAGTGGTCGAAAAATAAAGTCTTCAAACTCAAAATCGACTTCTTTCATAATTTTACTTGGATGTGTCGATATCGCAAGCGAATTAATTGTATCTATTTTCTTAGAAAGTCTCTCAACTGCTATCATTAAACGGTCTAATTTTGAATCTAAACTAGCGAATTTATTAGTAATTTCGAGTTTAATAACTTTACTAATTTTTGACAAATCTTTGTCAGTCATTTTTTGATAATAAGTTATTAAAATAAATAATACAAGATATTATTTCAGGCTGTCTTATGTTGAGGGGCGCCGATTAGACCACACTTTTTATATTTTAATCCCGAGCCACATGGACAGAGATCATTCCGGCCAACTTTTGTTTTTTGAATCGAGCCATCTTTCCCAATATTTGATTCCGAGACAACTTTACCATCTCGTTCAATAGTTACTTTAGTTTGACCTGATTTTACAGACGGACTTTCTTCCAATTTGGGAATTAATTGACCGACTTCTTCCATTAAAGCCGTTTCATCTAAGGCTTCATCATGTTTTTCAACGACCTGGCTTGAGACCATCACCGGAGCTTGATTATTGGCTAACTGAACCTTAAAAATTCGTCTGACAATTTCTGCATCAATCGTCACCATTAACTTTTCAAAAAGATCAAAGGCTTCACGTTTATATTCAATTAAAGGATCCCTCTGGGCATAACCCCGTAAACCAATACCCGCCCGCAGATCATCAATCGTATCAAGATGCTCAATCCAAAGCGTATCGATGGTATTTAAATAGACAAAACTTTCCATCTGGCGCATAGCCTCATCACCAATCTGTTTCTCACGACCCTCGTAGGCATCTTTAACAATTTTATTTAAAAATTCATCAAGTTGATCAACTTGACTTAACTTCGACAGCTCCTGAAGTAGCCCCTTTTGAGAAGCTGGATCAAAAGGAATAATAGTCGAGAGTTCTTGAACAATTTTTTGATGATCAACCACATCATCACCATAAACACTGGTAATATTTGATAACTCCGTACTAATTTTATTTAAAATATCTTCTTTCAAACCAACTGACTTTTTGTCTAAGTTGTCAATCGTTTCTAAAATATTTTTGCGGATCCCATAAATAATCTGACGTTGTTGATTCATAACATCGTCATATTCAACAGTGTGTTTTCGAGTGTCGAAGTTATGGCCCTCAACCTTTTTCTGAGCACCTTCGATGGCTTTTGAAACCATCCCATGCTCTATTGGAACCCCCTCTGGCATCTTTAAAAAGTTCATGACTTTGGCAACTTGTTCCCCACCAAAAATTCGCATTAAATCATCCTCAAGTGACACAAAAAATTTAGTTTTACCGGGATCACCTTGTCGACCAGATCGACCTCTGAGCTGATTATCAATGCGGCGCGACTCATGACGTTCAGTTCCTAAAACATATAAACCGCCTAACTCCGAGACCCCTTTACCTAACTTAATATCAACTCCTCGACCAGCTAAGTTTGTAGCAACAGTCACCGCCCCTTTCTCGCCAGCTTCGGAAATAATTTCAGCTTCACGTTCATGATTTTTAGCGTTTAATAAAGCGTGCGAGATTCGATTTTTCTTGAGCAGCTCCGACAAGTACTCATTTTTTTCAATTGAAGTTGTACCGACCAAGATCGGTTGACCAGTCGCATGAACTTGTTTAATCTCATCTGCGACCGCCTGATATTTAGCTGGCTGCGTTTTATAAATTGAATCCGGCGAATCAACTCTGGCAACGTTTTTATTGGTCGGAATCATAACTACATCAAGTTTATAAATTTTATGAAACTCCTCAGCTTCTGTGGCGGCTGTTCCGGTCATTCCAGCTAATTTTTCATACATTCTGAAGTAGTTTTGAAAAGAGATAGTGGCGTGAGTCTCTGATTCTTGTTGAATAGTCACCCCTTCACGAGCTTCAATAGCTTGATGTAAACCTTCGGAATAGCGCCGACCAGGCATTAATCGGCCAGTAAATTCATCGACGATAATAACCTCACCATCTTTGACGACATAATCACGGTCTTTTTGAAAAAGAGTTCGAGCTTTTAAAGCCTCCTCGAGATGATGAAGAGTCGAGAAATCTTTCTCATATAAGTTATCAACCCCGAGCGTTTTCTCAATTTTTAAAACTCCATCTTCAGTTAAATGAGCCGTCCGCATCTTCTCATCAATGGCATAATCCTTTTCCTCTAAAGTATCAATTAGTTTAGAAAATCTCAGATATTTTTCGGTTGGCTCTTGGGCTGGGGCTGAGATAATTAAAGGTGTGCGAGCTTCGTCAATTAAGATTGAGTCAACCTCATCGACAATTGCAAAATAATGACCTCGTTGGCGTTGTTGACTGAGTGATAAAGCCATATTATCTCGCAGATAATCGAAACCAAATTCATTATTGGTGCCATAGGTAATATCGGCTGCATAAGCTTCCTTCCGTTCAATTGGCCGAAGGTGTTTTAACCTTGGATCATGAACTTCTTTATTCGAAAACTTTGGATCATAAATAAATGACTGTTCATGAATAATCGCCGAGCAACTAACTCCTAAAAGATGGTAAACCGGGCCCATCCAACCGGCATCTCGACGAGCTAAATAATCGTTGACCGTCACAACATGGACTCCTTTACCCGTTAGGGAGTTCAAAAAAGCCGCTGGTGCGGCGGACAGAGTTTTACCTTCTCCAGTCTTTTGTTCGGCAACTTTACCTTGATTTAAAGCGGCTGAAGCCATCAATTGAACATCAAAAGGTCTTTCTTTATTAACTCTGAATGAAGCTTCCCGAGCTAAAGCAAAGGCTTCGGGTAAAAGGAGCTCTAAATCTGGTTTTTTCTGATACTTTTTCTTTAAATCGGAGGCTTTATCTTTTAAGGCTTTATCGCTTAACTTTTGGACTGATTTCTCCAAATCATTAATATCTTTAACAATACCTGACAAGGCATTGATCTGTTTACGATTAGCATCAATAAGTTGATTAAAAATGTTTAACATAACTTTAGTCTGCTCTCTAGCATTGGATGTATTATAGCATCCTCCTGAAATTGAGTTGAGCATGAAAAAGCGGCTGGTTGACACACTCTTCAAGGTCTAATACACTAAAAGGTGATCCTTCGCAATTTAGTTAGATAATTGCCAGATCTGCCTATGGATGATTCAAATAAACCAGCTCGTCCAACTCCGGTTGGCGGAATTCCCACTGATTCAAACTTAAGTACTCAAAGTCCTTGGGCTCCTCCAGCTTCAATTCCTGACAGCCCTTTTGGAAACCAGACTGAACCAATCAGTGTTCCACCAATCCCCGGAGCTCCAGATTCCTCGATGTCAATTACAACCGCCAGTCAGCCGACTTTACCGTCTACCCCACCAACAACGACCACCTCGATTAGCCCGTTGCCAGGAACACCACCACCATCAGATTTAGGTAACGGACAGCCCAGTCCCTTTAGTAGCACCCCATGGCCATCTGCTCCCCAAACACCCGCTACCCCAACTGCCGCCCCCGCTGAACCTGCTTTAACAGAGAGTGTGCCGGTGGCGCCGCCTACACCTCCTCCCCCTCCAATGCCGATGGAGCTACCAGCTAGCTTATCGACAGCTCAAGTCCCTACTCCACCTCCGCCCCCTGAACCTGTCTCGGCTCCAGTATCAACACCAACCCCACCTCCCACCTTTGATATAAATAGCATGGGTCTTGGTTCACCCACTCAACCAGCTGGAGGCATGCCGGACAGTGCAATGGCTGGCTCAAATAGTGCCACCCCCCCAACTGATTTATCCCATTTAGCCGATCCAGCAGTAGCCGCTCCTGAAGCAATTAATCCTTACACCCCACCGGTCGCGTCGCCTGCGAGCTTAGTTGTCCCCCCTGAAAATAATGCCGGTATACCTCCAGCAGCCGGTGGTAAACCACCCAAAAAAGGCATTAAGCCTCCTAAAATAGTCCTAATTATTCTTGGGGTAGTGATTTTACTAGCAGTTGCCGGAGCATCAGCCTATTTCATCTTAGGAATTGGTAAAGCTCAAGCCACCCCCACTCCCAGTTCAGCTCCGGCCGATCAGCAACCGCTAACGAACCCTCCTCAAGCATCGGTTCTTCCTAGCCCAACTGCGTTACCGGAGATTACCCCGCTTCCAACCGCCACCGGTTCAGCTACAACTGGTTTTGGATCTGTCGCAAGCCCAAGTCCATCAACAACTTCAGCTTTGGATCTACTTAAAGCCCGCCAATCTAGCACTCCAAGCGCTAGCACAGCTCCTTAAAGCTTCTTTATTGCAAAGTTCTGGAATAAGGTACTATACATTAATAAATCCTCAGCGGTCCGATCTTCAGATTGTTGTAAAATATGTTTAGTTTTGGACCAAATTTTAGATAAGTACTCATCAGAATTGATACTTTCCAGTTCTTCCCCCCGTTTAAAAGCTTCCTTAGTAAATATATTGGCGGTAGAAAAAGATTTTCTATGCAAACTTATAGCTGTCCTTTTTAAGTCCATTGCTAAGGAAGAGACAATCGTTCTTTTATCCATTTTGGTAATTATCATATTTGTATTTTAACACCCTGAGAGTTCGATAGATTAACCTTTAGGTTTTATCTCTGAAAAATGAGTATATGGAATTAAGACTTCCGGGATTTTTATTGAACCATCCGATTGTTGGAAGTTCTCTAAAATGGCAATAAAGATTCGCGGACTTGGTAAAGCCGTGTTATTTAACATATAAACATACTCTTTTTTACCATCTTTAGTTTGATATTTAACATTTAAGCGCCTTGATTGCCAATCTAAAAAGATACTGGCAGAGCCCGTTTCACCATATCGATCTAGACCTGGCATCCAAGCTTCTAAATCATATTGGCGATATTTGCCAGCGCTTAAATCACCCGTTGAAATCTGAAGCTGACGATAAGGCAAACCCATCTCCTCATGCATCTTTTTAGATAAATCTAACATCTCGATCTGATACTTTTCAGCCTCGGCCACATTAGCTCGAGTTAAAACAACTTGCTCGACCTTCATAAACTCATGAACTCTATACATCCCCTTGGTGTCTTTGCCATAACTGCCGATCTCACTACGATAACATTGACTATAACCACATAATTTAATTGGGAGCTTCGACTCATCTAGTATTTCATTAGCATAATAAGCTAAGAGAGAGGGTTCTGCAGTCCCAACTAAGAATTTCCGGTCCTGACTGTTTTCACCAGTAGCCTCTTTATCTGAAGTTGCTACCTGATAGATCTCGTCCACCTCACCATCATATTCTTGACCCTTAAAATAACCGCTTCCAAAAAGGGCAAATTCTTTAACTAAAGTTGGCGGAATCATTGGTGCATAACCATGGGCAACCATCTTATTTAAGGCATACATCATAATCCCCATAATCAGCATTACCCCTTCATTTTTAACGTAATACCCTCTATAACCACCAACTTTAGCACCTCGCTCTAAATCTAAAATATCTAACTTTTTACCGATCTCAATATGGTCTAGCGGTTTAAAATCAAACTGAGGTTTTTCGCCCCACTTAAAAACCTCGACATTATCAGCTTCACTTTCGCCAATTGGGGTATCAGCTGAAGCAATATTTGGAACCTTGACCATTAACTTATCATACTTAGTTAAAATTTCATGCTGCTTTTTTTCAAGAACATCTAACTCTTCTTTAATCTGTTTACCACGTTCAATATCTCGTTTTTCGGCCGTTTCATTTCTTTGGCGACGTAAATCTTCAATTTGAGAAAGGAGTTGTCGACGATCTTCATCAATTGCTAGTAGATCATCTAAATTTAGATCAACCTTTTTGAGCTCAATCGCTTTTTTTATCTGATCTTTATATTCTCTAATAAAATTAATGTCTAACATTTATAGTCCTAACTCCTTGGCTACCCCTTGCATCGAGGTTAAGGCAATTTCGACAAAATCTCGGAGCGGAATTCCGAGTTCTTCTTCACAGGCTAAGATCTGCTCACGCAAGGCTCCGGCTGCAAAACTTTTTTGAGGAATCTTTTTCATCACTGAATCGGTTGTGACAGCCGCCAAACTTTTTTCAGGTCGAACTAGCGCCACAGCAGTTATTAAACCTGCCAATTCATCAACACAATAGATGGCATGTTCCAGATAATTTTCGCGGTTAGGTTTAATCTTCTCATAATGGCCTTGAATACCATTAATAATTCGAGTGTCGGCTCCTAGTTCTCTAATCTTTTCGGATATCACTAAGGTATGTTGACTTAAATCTTGACCAGTTATCTCATAATCAGCATCATGTAGTAATCCAACCAACCCCCACTCTTCAACATCAAATTCTTCCGATGGAAGTTCTGGATGTTTAGCTTTTAAATTCTCACAGACTCCCTGCATGACAGACTCAACCGCTAAACAATGTTTAACTAAATTAGGATTTTTTAACATCGTTTTAACCAAATCGAGTGCTTGGTCACGAGTTAAAGATCCTGCTTGAGAATTTTTTGGTGATGCAGCCATCTTTGGATTGGATGGAGCAGATTTTTTCTCCGGACGCAGAGTCGGGAAAAGAATAACATCAGAGATTGATGGTGAATCAGTCATAACCATTATCCAACGATCAATTCCGGGCCCAATACCAGAAGTTGGTGGCATCCCATACTCCAAAGCCTCTAAAAAGTCTTCATCTAGCCGCTGAGCTTCAGGGTTACCATCAGCTTCTTTAGTTTGTTCTTTTAACCAAGCCTCTTTTAGCGCTTGTGGGTCGTTTTGCTCAGTATAATTAGTCCCCATCTCCATTCCAGCAACGTATATGTCAAAACTCTCAACAAATTTAGAATTAGTTGCTTTTCTTTTAGCTAAAGGATAAAAATCAGCTGGATAATCATAAATAAATGTCGGCTGAATTAATTGATCAGTACACTTCTTTTCAAAAATCTCGAGCAATATTTCACCATCGGTCATAAAATCTTGAATCTTAACTCCTAATTTTTCAGCTAAGGCCGTCGCTTTTTCTAAAGTATCGATCTCCCCGAATTTAACCCCAGTATGCTTTTCAAAAAGATCTACTAAACTTAAGCGCTGCCATGGTCTTTTAAACTCTAACGCTTGGCCTTGATAACTTAATTTAGTCTTACCAAAAACTGTATTGGCGACATACTCAAACATCTCCTCAATTAGATCCATATTATCGTTATAGTCAGCATAAGCTTCCATCGTTTCGAGCATCGTAAACTCAGGATTATGATTACGATCCATACCTTCATTCCGAAAAGTATGGCCAATTTCAAATACTTTCTCAAAACCACCGACAATTAATCTTTTTAAGTAAAGTTCATTCGAAATTCGCAAATATAAATCAGTATCTAAAGTATTGTGATGAGTTTTAAATGGCCTGGCCCGAGTTCCACCATATAAAGGCTGAAGGACTGGATCTTCGACTTCAAAATAACCTTTTTCATCAGTTAAAAATTTACGAATTGAATGAATAATTTTGGAGCGATCTTCAAAAGTCTTCCGAACCCCAGGGTTCATTAATAAGTCTAAATAGCGATGCCGATTACGCTCTTCAACATCTTTTAGTCCATACCAAGCCGAAGGTAAAGGCCTAAGAGTTTTGGTTAGGAGTTGGAAATCTGCTACCTTAATCGTGATCTCACCAGCTTGAGTCTTAAAAACCTCACCACTGACCGATAAAAAATCTCCTAAGTCTAAGTTAGATAATAATTCATTTTTTTCAAATAAGAGTTGTATTTTCCCGGTCGCATCTTCTAAATCACCAAAGATAATCTGACCATGTGGACGAACTGACCTTAGTCGACCAGCGACCACAACACTGTTATCCAACATCTCCCGAGCCTCAACAATAGTTTGGTCACGTCGAGCTTTGGCTGGATAAGGATCAACTCCTAAATCTTTTATTTTATTTAATTTGTCGAGTCGTGCTTTTTGGAGGTCGTCTAAAGCCATGTCTCGAGTATAACCTGATTAGGCTCAATTGACAATGGAAAGCTAGGCTGCCTTATAAATTGGACTTAGGATATCATTAGGTAATAATAATTTTTCATACTGAGACTTAACTAAAGCTAGCCGCTTGTCAGAAGGAGTTCGCCCTGCATAATCATGATACCTAGTTCCCGCGGCGTGATAAGCTTGATCATAAGATCGCTGACGTGGATCATCTACTCCGTTGTTAACAATCCTTCTAATTCGATTACGATCAGTTTCTTGGGGTAATCCATCAACAATCAGATCAAAAGCTCGATCACGAGCATTTAATTCTAACCCATTGGCTAGAAGTTGGGCATTGTTTAAAACCCCTTCACTTGAAATTCGTAAATAATACATAGCTAATTCCTCCATTGTTAAAAGTCGATAGGCTTCAGTCATTTGAACTGGGTAGGAAATGGCTAGGGCCTCACAAAATGGCTGCTCACCACCAGGAATAGTTGTTAATCCATAATATGGATTAACACGTCCAGCTTTAATACCTTTTTCAAGTTGTTTAGCTTGCAACCAGTGACCGGCAATCTCATGTAGCCAAAGCAAACCAACACCGCCTAGATTCCAGCGAGTAGCATTTGATTCATTAGTATTAACCTTTAAAACTAAGTCATGAGTTGTCTCATCGGTTGTCATGCTATTAATCCAGTTAGCTTCTTCATCAACAAACTTAACAAGGTAATTGGGATCGAACTCAACACCTAAAGCATTCGCGATTGGCTTTCGAAAGCGAGAAGCAGCCTTTCTAAAAGCAGGCTCAATATCTTGTCGAGGAGACAACTTATTAACCTTGTAATAGTTATCCCAACCCTCACGATTTAATCGGTAACCAGGCTTCAAATTAGAGAAAATCTGATCAGCAATTGTAAAATACTCAGCAATTTTAGATTCATCAATCCAGTCCGGAGTAATTCCCTGAGTTCTCTCAACATAATCTTTAAAAAAGAATTTTTCACCTGATAAAGCTCGAACATAAGTTTCAGCAGTTAAGGCTCGTCCACCAATCGACTGTTTTAGGTCTTGATCACAGCAACCATCAGCTTGTTGAGCAAGATGATCAATCGCATCATGAATTGTCCTGAACGGGACTTCTCCGGGACTGTATTGTAAATCTGGTCGGTTAACATTTATGTCAACAAAGGTTCGTCCGAAAGAGTCTCGAATCTGTCTATCAATATAAAGAGTTGTCCTAACAGTCTCTTCTCCTATAGCCCAGTCCTTTGTTTGTTCAATAATTGACATATAAAAATCCTATATAATTAATGAACCACTTTAGGAAAGACCGATAAACTACCGTAACGAGTAATTAGGTGTTCCGCATCAGACCGAGTCCCTTGGGAAAGAATTCTTTCTAAGATTGTAGCTAGCTCATCTACGGAAACATACATTTTCATAAAGTTTGGCCATGATACTCCACCAGTCTCTTTGAGCGCGCCATTCTCTCTCAAATAGTTAATAAAGATAGCTCCACCAACCGTATAATGAAGTCGGCTAGGATTATCTCGCTCATTCAAAATATTATTAAAGCTTCTAATCATATAAGCCAGCATAATTGATTCAAGCTGTTTTTGGGTAACAATGTCTTTAACTAGTAGCGCTCCACAAACTTTAACTCCCATAACGGTAGCAGCTAATTCATCAATTACCGGAAAAAGATCTTGCAACCTTTTTTCAGAATCTCGATATCTTAAATAAGTATGTGCCAGCTCATGAAGTGCGGTGGAATATAGACTACCTTCCCGAAGATCTTCTTCGCTAAATTCGGCTTTAAATTGCTCCGAAAAGAGTTGATTAAAGACAATTCGATTTTTAGCTGTCCGTAAGTCGTTGGACTGTTTAAATAAGGTGATCTCTGACCCTAATTTTTCCATTAAGCTGAAGTTGTTTGGTAAATTAGTTCCCACCGGTAAGTTTCTGGCCTTTAAACCCGTTGAAATCACTAAATCATCGACACGTGTCTGAACTTTATCAAAATAGTCAACCTTTTCGCTTGAGAAAAGAACTTTTCTTCTCGCTGTCAAAATCATATCTTTATACTCGGTCATCCGAGCGCTTTCAACTTTATCCATTACTCCCACCCAAGCCTGGTAAGAAGTTTTAATAAACATTAACTTGTCATCATATCTTTCGGATGGTCCAATATTAACATCTAATAGATAAGGCTTCATTTCCATCCAAGTTTGAGTTGCTTTTGGATAATCGCCATTTAACAAAACTTCAGCTTGAACCTTCAAGGACTGACTAAACTCTTTATCATCAGTTAACTCAGCCGCTTGTTGGAGTTTCTCAGCAACAGGTTTTAATAACTCGGCGTATTTTTGATGATATGGAACGGCCACCAGCTTGCCATTGTCCCTCTCGACAATCGTATACGGAGAAAGCAATTCCGGATCTTCTTTAGCAGCTTCCAAAATCTGATCTTTAGTTACATCCGCTGGATAAAAGTTTGATCCAGGCAAGTTATGGTTTTCTTGCTCTAGATAAATTGGCGCAATCAGCTCAGCCGCCTCAACTAACAGTTTTAGAACTGATTTTTGGTTAGCAGTTAACTTCGAAAGATCAATATCAAATTTTACAATAGGTTCGTTCATTTTATTTCTAAAACTTTACATCTTAATCTCACAATCGGGGTCGCGACCTCAACCGTCTCGCCAATTCGAGCTCCTAATAAAGCTGAGCCAACCGGTGACTCGTTTGAAATCAACTTCTTAGCCGGATTGGCCTCAACTCGACCAACGATTGTAAATTGATCGACCTCGCCATCCATTTCTACCATAATGGTTGAACCGATCGTCACAATCTCGTGCTGAACAACCTCGTTTTTAATAACTTTAGCCTGTCTCAAAGCTTGTTCTAGATCAGAGATTCGATTTTCAACTAAAGCTTGCTCATCCAAGGCTGCATCATACTCAGCATTTTCTGCAACATCACCTAACTCACGAGCCCGGCTAATTCGATCTGAGATATCATGACGCTTAATCGTTTTTAACTCATCAAGCTCTATTTGCAACTTTTCTAAACCAATAGCAGTCAAATAGGTTTTTGGAGAATGGTTAATTTGTTTTAGTTTAGCCATGTGTTAAGGCGACAGGGAGATCAATCCAATTGCTAGGCAAATTCTAGCCTAAACAGCTTGCTGTGTCAATTCGAACAGATTAGCTAGAGATTAAAGAGACTATGGTAATCCCGGACGAATAAATAAACAAACACCAAAAGCAAAAAAACGACAGACCAACTTGCCAATAACGTCACACCACGCTTAGCAATTTGATGTCTGAACTTAATAAATACCCAAAAGAATAAAGCGATATAGCTTAATTGAAAAAAGACTGAGATCATATGCCAATAACTTACAAAATCCCACTGAAAGGCTTGAGGCATCGACCAGTTAGTTAAATTTAATTTAGCCTGAGCGGTATGCATTAAAAAATCACAAACTAAACCAATCCCCCCAATAACTAGCCATTCCCAAAGTTTGAGCTTAAATGAAATGGCGATTAAAACAAACATAATTAAAACACTGACGATTGGCAAGAGTACTCCGTCCCCAATTACGCCTGAGCCATAATCAAACAGAGTTTTAACCCCTACAAAGGCCTGAGGGTTCCGAGACAAAGTATAAAAGTAATAACCCATCTGAATTAACCAATCAGCCGTTAAAGTCACTAAATAAGCCCCAATTAACCATCCCCAGAAATGTTTTCGAGATAAATTAGCCATATCTATTTAGATTGGCATAAAAGGCCAGAGGGTGTCAACTCTATTGCCTAAAAAGCCGGGTTAACTGATCACCAATTACTGTAGCCTGCCTAGTCGTGGGATGACCATAAATAGCCCCTGGTCGACCGGATGAATCAGTCGGACCCACTACTTTTATGATGACAGAACCTTCTTCTTCTCCCGTCTCGGTTTGAAGGCTTGGCAAATTAAGCTTAGAGCCTTGACCTAACCAATTATCTTCAACTCCAATTAGAACTCTCGGAGCAGCCTCTTTATTCCGAAGTTTTTTGTGAGTAGGAGCATCTTTAAAAATCTGCTTAAACCGCCACTCAGCACCTAATGACACCTCGAGATTTAAACTTCCCAAGGTACTTATCACTAAACTCGTCCTAAAATCTGAATGTCGCATAAAATCAGGCCGAAGCCAAACCTCATCATCGGGTAAAGCTAAAAAGTAATTAACCGCCTCCTCCGGAGTAAATTCAAGTTGAGGTAAACCCCGAACCTGACTAAGCGATTCTAAAATCTGTTCAAAATCAACGGTCAATCGGCCAGCTTGACCTTGGAGCTTTAATTCAACCCCTTGGGCAATAAAACCCCGCTCTTTATTAAAAGCTATCGCAGTTTCTTTCTCGGCCGAATCATTATCATTTCCGCTATCAATTCTAATAATGTAACCCCCGGCTGATTGTTCGTTTTTCCGAACATCAACTCGACGCTGATCAAAGATAGTTGGAGGGGAGTTATCGTCAAAATAAAAAACGTCTTCTTCGGAATCGGTATTTCCGGGCTGGGCTATCAAATTTGACCAATCTAAAACACCCTCACCAGTCCGGCTAAGACTTCGACGAAGAGTCGAGAGAGCGACACCTCTTTGGTGATTAACCTTAGCTAAAATCCGCTCAAATTGAAAATTAGTTATTGCTTGAACTTCCTGAAGGCTGGAGGCTAAAATACCTGAGCGATGTTCGAAAGCTCGAGCACTGTTTATAACCATAGAAGAGCTTTCAATATCTAAACCTTTAGGATAAATAAAATTAATTTTAGTATCTGGTGACATTCTAGGTTCAGATTATAACAGGAAGATTGATTCTCTGGCATTTTTTAGGCCTTCCATATATAATTCGTTCCCAAATGACTGTAGAAACTTCAACCCACAATTGGGGTTACAAAGCTCCCGAACCTATTTACTTAGACCCAGCTATTGAAAATATTGATGGGGTCAACGGACTAGGGTTACTTAGAATGATCAGGGCTCAATTATGTTCACATGAGGGTGACAAAACAGCGATGATTGAAGGCTATCAAATAACGAAGTTACCAAGTGATCCAAATCCCTCACTCCGACAAATATTATTAGGGAGCGTTCATCAGGGAATAAAATTTTTAAATATCTTTGATGGTCAGCCTGAACCGATCAGAACTTCAGCTCTAATTTTAAGATTTGCCAGTCAGGTCAGTACCGATCCCTGGACTAGATTACCGATCTTGATGTCTAAGGGGATCGGCTTAGCCTTAAATCCAGATTGGAAAGAAGTTGATATCTATACCACCACCCAATATAGTTGGCAAAACTTAAGCGATCTTGCCCGAAAAAATCCAAACTCGAACCTCACCGGACTTAGTTTGTATGAACAATTGGTTATAGCTCGACAACAAAGCCAACTAATAGTCGACAATCGCTTTAATTACCGCTATCCCAAACAAGTTGTTTATCGACCAATTTTAGAATCGGAAAAGGATTGGATTTTTATGAGGGAGGGCGAGGGCGTCGCCCAAATAATCGATCGGTAAAGTTTTAAAAACTTAAATTTGATCAATAATACTTAAGAAAAAGGCCTGATCATTTTTATGGGTAAGTAATCCCGCAACATCTTGCTTATTTATCCACTTTGCTTCTGGATTTTCTGGATCAACCGGTTTTAAGTTAGTCTGATCCGTTTTAAACAAAAACATATAAATTGTTTTTAACTCCGATTTATCATCCCCGCCATCTAGCGCGATCTTATACCGCTGATATGATCCTAACTCTTTAATTAAGGTCACATCCTTTAAACCAGTCTCTTCGTAAATCTCTCGTTTAGCCGCCGCCAGTTTATCTTTGCCCTTATCTTCAATATGCCCTTTAGGTAAAGACCAAGATGTGCCATGTTGGCTAACAACTAAGACTTGTCCTTGATCATTTAAAACTACCCCACCAGAGCTTTGGGTATTTAACATGTTGAGATTATATCAAATATAATTTATTGACCTGATATAATCCGATCATGATTGAAGTGATTCGCCGCCGGGTTTGGCCCGCTCCTTTGACTCAAGAACAAACAGACTTTCAGCAACTCTTAGATGATCAAGGGATTACCCATTTAGCCCGTTATCCTGATGGTAATGTCGCGATGAACTATCGCACCAGAGGAGAGCGTCAAAGTCTGAAATTGCAATTTGCCAGATCTCCTCTTATCACTGACCAACCAATTGTGAGAGTTTACCATGCCTATCATCCAGGTCTTTGGAGCCAAGAAATTAGCCGAGAAACCCATTTTGAATTACAAAATAATCCTGCTGGGCTAGTCGATATTAATTATGTGTTTAGTGGCGAAAACAAACTCTATGAAAGTATGGGTTCGGCTCGATTAAGCTTATATGCAATCAGACAGTTTCTAAGATTAGACGTCACATGTCGTCAAACTTTTAAAAAGCGGGTTGAAGTTAGTGCCTTGTCTATTAAAAAACCTGATCCGGCCAGCCTAAGTCAATTTAATGGTATATCACCTCAAGATATTTATGATTATATCCGCTCAGTTGTCCAAACTAAAATTCCGAGTATCGACGATCTGGAAAGTTCTTAATCCTTTTTTCGTTAACTCAGTTTAGCAATCGCTTCTTTGAATTTACCTTCAGCAAATAGTTGGCGATGATTTGGAGTTAAGACTTCAGCTAATTGTTTTAAACCTGGAATAGAACTACGTTTATTAGATCGATTCTCATATTGATAAATAAGCTCTGCCCACTCCGGTGAAGGATAAACTCTTTGGACAACTTTAAACTCATAAATTTTGACCGGTTCTGGGAGATCGGTTTCTAAATAATCTATTCCTAATAGGTTATAAAGTTGGCTTGTTCCACCAACTAATCTGGTCGAGACATGTCGATGCTCTTGATAAGCACTCACTCGATATCTAAGTTGGCCAAGCGTTAAATTGCCCTGATCTTCCGCAAATTCACGAACATCGACTCTACAATTAGCTGGTCTAGTCGAATCTAAAAAATCATTTAAGTCATCGAGCTCTTGAATCTCTTGAATTGGTGCCATAATAATATCTAACGATCCCAGTAATATTGAGTCCGGCTCAGATGGTTGAGAATTTAGACGAACTAACCCTCCAGCAAAATAAGTATCTTCATAACGACTGAGTTGTTGGTGAAGGGGCGGTAGTAATGCTAAATTTTGATCAGTATTAAGTTTTGATACTAAAGTTTCCATTTAAAAAGCTCCTTTGCAAAACTGATAGGCTAAATCATAAGGAATTGGTCCTGAGCCTAAAGCATCAGTAATCTGATTAGAAGCCGTCCAAGCATACATATTGTTCTCGGTAAAGGCGAGTGGCAACATTATTCGTCTAATGCTCGACGTCGGAATAACAAGTTCATCAACATACCGAAAATCAGCCTCATTATAACTAATCGCTTCATTTGTGACTGTATAAGTAACTCGTCTTAAATCAATCCCGTCTCTAATCCGCTCAGCAGTACTATTTCGACCAAATAGTAAACGTGTTTGATCAGGATTAGTATCAATTAAAAGTTTAAATGTCATTAAAAGTCGTTTCTCGTCATCCGAGCCAAAAGAAACACCAATTGGAATAGGTGTTTTGAGAACTTTCTCCCATAAACCACTCAATTCTGATCCTTCAAGACACAACCAGACGCCGCCCAGTTGGTCATGAATTGGACCAATCGAACTACTAATTGCGTAATTAACTTTTCGGTTAAAAGTAAAGGCCCCCATCGAATCACCATCAACACCTAACTTCCCAAAAGAAACAGCTGAATCGGTTTGAGTCATGACCTTTAAAAAATCGAGAGGTCGAAAACCTTTTTCAGAAATAACTTCTTGGACGATATCTAAAGCTGGGGCTAGGTTTTGAACCTCAGGCAGGGTTAAATAGCTATTCACTAGTTTAAGTCCAAGGGTCGGATATTGTGTTCCTAATCTGTAACTATATTCAAACATTAGACCAAGCAAATATCTTGATAAGCTATGATGTTTGGCAACGAGATCCAACGCATTATCAGATCGATAAGTACCTGGTGGAATTCCACTTTTTAGACCTAAACCATAAAGCGTATCTCGAGTTCGAATGACCAGTCCGTATATGCCACGAGGTAAAAGATGATCTAACTTTAAAACTTTTTCAAGATTAGCTTCTAAATCAGAATATAAGATTTGGCCTTCGGCCCAAGGAAGAGATGTGTCCGATTTAAAAGGGGCTTCTTTAATACTTTTCATAAATAATTCCAGATAGTCTACTCAAGCCATTTTAGGCAAATTCTGACGATGAAAAACATCAAAGAACGGTTGAAAATCCTGATATTCTGGAGGCAAGTTAAAATCAGCGGGTGGTGGTTTAAGACCAGCGTTAAGAAAGGCGGATTTATTTTCAGCGGTGGCTTTTCTCAGATTATCAAAAACAGGATTATCCGGATGTGATTGAGCAATGTGATAGGCAGCTAAAGTAGTGAAGAAGAGCTTATACTCAGCAAGAGGGTGAACCTCCCCTATTTCAGGAGAAGCTAGATCGAGCGCTGGACGAGCTTCTAATTCGAGCATATAATGCGGTGTATTTTATCATAGAAACATCCCCATATCAACTATTATAGGTTATTAAATTAAAACTTTAGCAATTTTATTAAGAACCTCGTCAAATTAAATACCACTAGGAAAAGGAGATAAGCTACCACTAAAACAATCGAGATTATTTCGAGCCATTCCCCTAGACTTGGGGCTGAAGCACCTGGCATCATTGATTGAGGATCGCCTGCCCAAACTTTTGTTGGAAAAAAAACTAACCAAGCAAATATTGAGATAATGATTTTTCTAAACATTTTGGTACCGCGTACGGGAGTTGAACCCGTGATTTCATGGATGAGAACCATGTGTCCTGGACCACTAGACGAACGCGGCTTATTAAGCGGTAATCCCGATGGTATTCTCCGTCGGGATCCCGATGAGAACTATCATCGGGAAATTATACCAAATTAGTGTAAAATAAACGTAATGCCCCATAGCCTCCGCTTAAAGCTATCAATTATTGTTGGATTAATCTGTTTAATCCCCCTCGTGACTGGTCTAATTCTGACGAGAACTTTTAATCCAATTTTTATTAGTGTCGGGATCATCACAACCGGACTAGCCAGTTTCGTAGTCTGGTGGTTTTTACGACCGCTCGAGAGCCTTTTTCAAAGTGTTCAAATTCTTAAAAAGGGTCAATTTCAACATCGAGTTAATTTAAAAGGCAGTGATGAGCTATCAGCCATTGGCCAAGAGTTAAATCAATTAGCTGATTACCTAATTGCCCAAAACCAAACTATTAATAATGAGAATAGTGTTATTATCAGCCAGAAAAATCGCTGGGAAACTATCTTTTCAACCATTATTGATGGTGTCGTCATCGTCGACATTCACCGCAATATCTTACTTATTAATAAAGCCGCTGAACATTTAACTGGTTACAGCCAGGCGGAAGCGATTGGCAAACCGGTTGACCAAATTATTAAGCTGGCCGAAAAAGATGGACGTGAACTAACCGCCGAAACTTATTGTCCAATCCACCTAGTTGGCCAAGTGCCGCCTCAATCCTATCGCTCTGCCCAATCGTTAGCCATTACCAATAAAACTGGCCAACGCGAGACAATTAGACTCGCCAGCTCACCAATTATGACCAATCCTCAGGCTGATTTAGGTTGCGTGGTTTTACTTCAGGATGCCGCGACAGAGCGCGAATTTGAGTCAATTCAACTTGATTTTGTGTCAATGGCCTCACATGAGTTACGAACCCCATTAACCAGTATTATTGGCTATTTATCGATCTATATTACTGAAAACCAGCCGAACCTAGACGCTCATCAACGCCAATTTCTAGACCGAGTTCTAATCTCAGCCAAACAATTAGCAGCGCTTATTGAAACGTTACTGAGCGTCTCTAAAGTTGAGCGTGGAGCACTCCGAATGGCCGTTAAGACGATTGACTGGACCAAGAACTTAACCCAAGTTGTTCATGATAACCAGATTCAAGCCTCTCAGAAAAATATTAGTGTGACCTTAAATATCACCGATCCAGGTTTACCAGCCGTCAAAGCCGACAATATGCGAATTAATGAGGTCTTAAATAACTTAATTGCTAATGCGATTAACTATACTGATCAAGGTGGATCAATTACAGTCTCGGCCAGGCACGAAAAAGATGAAGTCATAACTTCAGTTAAAGATACTGGGCGAGGTATTCCCAAAGAAGCTTTGCCTCACTTATTTACCAAATTCTTTAGAGTTTCCACCGCACTAGCTGACTCGAGTAATAGTAAAGGCACAGGGCTCGGGTTATTCTTATCTAAATCAATTATTGATCTTCATCACGGTCGAATCTGGGTCGAAAGTGAGATTGGCAAGGGATCAACCTTCTCATTTAGCTTACCGATCGATCAAGCTGCCTCAAAATCAGTCCCATTAGTTGACATTCTGACTAAAACTTAATATTGTTAAGTAAAGTTATGAATCCACCAACCACCATCGCTCCTTCTAATCAAAAAAAGATCTTAATCGTTGAGGACGAGGCTTTTATTTCAGATTTATATAAATATCAGCTAACCAAATCTGGCTTTTCGGTAGCGGTTGCTAATGATGGCTTATCCGGCTTAAAGATGCTCGAAGCCGACCAAGTTGATGTGTTGTTACTCGATATTATGTTACCAGGCATGAACGGGTTAGAATTATTACGTGATTGGCGAACTAAAAATCCTAATTCGAAAACGATCGTCCTGTTACTTACCAATCTTGGGCAAGATGCAGTTATTAAAGAAGGTTTTTCATTAGGCGCCCAAGGATATTTAATTAAAGCTTCATATACTCCAGAACAAGTGGTGGTTGAGATTAATAATGCCTTAGCTGGTAAACCAGCTGGTGCTAGTGCAGATAGTCTAAAAAGCGCTTAATTTATTCTTGGGATTTTTTGAGAACTTCAAGGGCTTCGTTTTTATCGCCCCAACTCGTAATCTCAACTTTTTTATTCTCTAAATCTTTATAATGCTCAAAATAATGCTGGACTTCTTTTTGAAAGTTTGGCCCTAAATCTTCAACACTTTGGATATGCTTATGATGAATATCCGAAACAGCCACAGCCACAATCTTTTCATCTTTTTCGCCGCTATCTACCATATTAATAACGCCAATTGGCCGAGCGGTTACTAAACAACCTGGAAAAAGCGATTGATCAATGACAATTAAAGCGTCAAGATGGTCACCATCTTCAGACCTTGTTTGAGGAATAAAGCCATAATCAAAGCTTGGAACCATTGACGAGCTAAAATAAACTCGATCAAGTTTAATCGTATCGAGCTCTTCGTCATATTCGTATTTATTATGTGAGCCTTTTTGGATCTCAATGACAACGTTAAATTCCTCAGGAAATTTGTCACCGCGGGGAAGGTCTTTAATATTCATAGCAAGACAAATCTACTAAAAGTGAGCGTTTGAGTCAAGCATTAGATTGGTATTAAGCCATGGCGGCCGGGGGGCCAGCTTGAATTCGTTTAGCTGAAGATGGAGTTGGTGGATGAACTAAAGCCACCTTTAAAACCTCATCCATATGCTTTACAAAATGGAACTGGAGATCTTTTAAGACGTTTTGAGGAATATCTTCTAAATCACGTTCATTAGCCTCAGGCACAATCAGAGTTTTAACCCCAGCTCGGTGAGCCGCGATAACTTTTTCCTTTAAGCCCCCAATTTCCAGAACTCGGCCGCGCAAAGTAACTTCACCCGTCATAGCCACATCTCGCTTAACCGGAATTTTAGTGAAAGCTGACACCACCGCCGTTGTCAAAGCAATACCGGCTGACGGACCATCCTTTGGAATCGCACCCTCAGGCACATGGATATGGACATCAAACTTGTGGAAAAAGCGCTCTGGCAAACCTAAACTAGCCCAATTAGCTCGAACGTAGGACATCGCAGCTTGAGCTGACTCTTTCATGACGTCCCCCAACTGGCCAGTTAATTGAACCTGACCCTTACCTGGCATAAGAGTGACTTCTATAAATAAGATATCTCCCCCTGACTCACTCCAAGATAAACCAGTCGTCGCTCCAATGTTATCTTCAATTTCAGCTAGTTGAGGTAAGAATTTAACTGGACCAAGTAATTTAGTAATATCAGCTTTAGCTAATTCAATTTTAGATTTAGTTTCACCTTCGGCAATTTTACGCGCTAATTTTCGAACCACAGCCGAGATCTCACGTTCCAAATTTCTGACTCCCGCTTCACGGGTATAGCCTGAGATAATAAAATCTAGCGCTTCAGCTTCAAAAACAACGCTCCCGGGTTTTAAGCCATGACTCTCCGTCACCTTCGGAATGAGGTATTGCTCAGCAATATGAAACTTCTCTTCCTGAGTGTAACCAGGATAACGAATGATTTCTAAACGATCGCGAAGAGCTGGTGGAATTGTATCTAAAACGTTGGCGGTGGTGATAAACATGACGTTTGAGAGATCGTAAGGCACTTCCAGATAGTGATCTGAAAAAGCACTGTTTTGCTCTGGATCTAAGGCTTCTAGCAAGGCTGCCGATGGGTCACCACGATAATCAGCCCCAACTTTATCGATCTCGTCTAGCATGAAGACCGGATTGGTCGTTTTAGCCTGCTTAATCGATTGAATAATTCGGCCAGGCATTGAGCCAACATAAGTTCGACGATGCCCACGGATTTCGGCTTCATCTCGAATACCACCTAATGAAACTTTGACGAATTCTCGACCTAAAGCCCTGGCAATTGATTTACCAATTGAAGTTTTACCGGTTCCTGGAGGTCCCGCAAAACAGAGGATTGGTCCACGCATCTTGCCAGCCAATTTATACACCGCTAGATACTCCAAAATTCGCTCTTTAACCTTTTTCAAACCGTAATGATCTTCGTCGAGAATCTTTTCAGCTTTTTTCATATTGACTGAAGCCTTGGTTGAAGCTTTCCATGGCAAATCGATCAACCAATCTAAATAATTTCGAATATAGCCTGATTCCGGATTAAATGTCGACATCTTGGCCAATCGAATCAGTTCTTTATTGGCTTTGTCACGAACCTCTTTCGGCATATGAGCTTTTTTAATCTTTAATTCAAGATCATGAATCTCAGAATTCTCGTTTGATTCACCTAACTCTTCTTCAATACTTCGCATCTGTTCTTTCAAAATGGCTTCTTTAGTCATTCTGGAAACCCGCTCTTGAGTATGTGAAGAGATCTTTTGTGATATCTCTAAAATTCGGATCTCTTTGGATAGGAGTTCAAACACTCTGCGGAGCCGCTCTAGAGTTGAAACCATCTCTAAAATCTGTTGTTTATCAATCGTTTTAAAATCAATGGCCTGGCAGATTGCTGAAACGATCTGATTAGGGTCATCATTTTGAGCAACATAAGTTAAGTTTGAAACACTATTTGGATCAAATAAGGGGCTACCACCGAGTTCTAGATAGCGGCGAAGTTGATCTTTGACTGAACGAATGGTTGCTTCAATCTCTTCGCTACGTTCGGATAATTCAGGGATCTCTTCAATTTCAGCTTCGTAAAAACCTTCAGTCTGGATAAAACCTTTAATATAAACCCTAACTAAACCTTCAACGGAGACTTGATACTCATTATCAATTCGAACCATTCGCCGGATTAAACAAACCGTTCCAACTTGATAAAGATCTTTCTCTTTCGGATCTTCTAGTCTTTCATTCTTCTGAGCCACAAACACCACTAAACGATCAGTCATATAGGCATGATCAAGGGCGGCTTTGGATTTAGCACGGTTAGTAATTACTGGAATATTGTTGCTAGGAAAGATAACGGTGCCACGAAGCGGGCAGAGCGGTAAACTAGGGCGAAGTTTTAAGGGATTTAATGTTGGATCCATAAAAAATATCGATTTAAGGTTTCGTTAGCAGTATCCTAACATGAGTGCTAAACCTTGTCAACCCGGTAATTAACTACTTACTAATGACAACAACCATATAAGAAATACACTACTTGATACAATACGGTTAAAGGAGGTGATGAAATGAAAAAGAATAATAGCTCGGTAGATACGGCGGAATTCAGAAAATTCCTTCAGACAACTAATCCTCACGATCCGCAGCTTTCTGGCCATATACCAGTACCAGTTACATGTCCATATTGTGACAACTATAGAGAGAATACTAAAATTATGGATGATACACAACGATCAGGACAAGGCATGCTCAATTATAGATGTAGTAAGTGCAAAAAACAGTTTAAATAGGTATAAAGACCCATAAAGTAAAGAGGTTGCCGTTCCTTGTCGTAATGAGTTAATAATCTATGCTTGGTTTAGCTAGTATCCCTTTTTGAAAAGGATGTTTGACTTGAACCATCTCAGTTACCAAATCGGCCAGTTTAAACAAATTAGCTTTACCATGATGACCGGTCAAAACCAGATCCAGACGCTTAGGCTTATCAATAATTAAGGCTTTGACCTGTTTAAAAGTTAAGACTTTACCTGCTAGCGCGCCTACAATCTCGTCAGCAATGACAACATCCCACTTATCAGACAAAACTTCCTTATATAATAGATCATACGCTTTCTGAGCGGCTTTTTTATGGTCAGAAAATTTGGAAGTATCATCAAATAATTTCACAAAGCCTAAGCCACCCTGGATGATTTTAACGTAAGGCGCCAACATCTTAACTCCTTCGAGCTCGCCCGTAAACCAGATCTTGCCAAATTGGACAATCAAAACTTTTTTCTTGTAACCCGCCGCCCGGAGTGCCAGACCCAGGGAAGCCGTAGTCTTGCCTTTACCTTCACCAGTATAAACTATCACCAGTCCTCGATCAGCTTCTTTAAATTGAGGCTTTTTAAATGGTTTCGGCGCTGGGCTGTCAGTCATTGCCCAAGTATACCCCAAATGTTTGGGAATTCCAGCCTACTCTATATTGTGTCCCACCTCCGAGGGGGGAAATAAATTTTAGCTTGACACCCCCTAGGTGAGAGGCTAATAATCAGTCTATGTCAGAAAATGTCGAAGGAGGATACCGACCCGAACAACCTCCTTTAATCTCAATCAGGCTCAGGCGGGATCCCATTAAAGACGCTCTCGCGGATGTCGCTCATGTAGTCAATAATGATAGCCCTCCTCCTAAACAAATAAGAATTGGACCACTCACAATCCGTCGTTTTTGGAGGGATGTCTAAATTCCAGCTGGTCACTCTTCGGCTTCACTCAGAGTCTACGACAATGTCAAGAATTTACTAGCACTTAGAATAACCACAAGAATAGCATTTTAGACAGCCTTCTTCTCGAACCAAAGTCGCATCACCACAATTTGTACAGAGATCAGCACTAACTTTTGATGACGATTGAGGAGCGCTGAATAATGACACCTGAGCTTCAGTGACATTATCAGTCACGGCTTGACCCTCAGTCAGATTCAAAGGGACGGACTCAGCGCTGCCAGACTCTTTCACAGTTTGAGCCAGATCTTCGGCTAAAGCCTTGGCGATAGCGTCAGCCATACTGGTAATTCGATCTTTACCAAAACCAATATGGGACGAGCCACCAATGCCGCGCAATTGACCAATAATCTTTTCAGCAACTTCTTGGGGATTACCACCAGTATTGCGAGATAAACGGAGCGAGAGCGAAACTAATCGTCCAATCGCCTCAGCATCAGCCAAGATATGAGTTCCACCCTTACCTAAATTAATAAAGACCTCAAACGGTAAATCTTGCTCATCACGGTTGATAGTTACAAAACCCTCTCCAATTGGAGTTTGGATCCGGTAAGTTCGGCCACGTAAGATTAGTGGGCGGTGGACAAAGGCCGGTACAACCTCAGCCGCCTTTGGTTCCTCTTTTTTAGTCTCAATATGACTTAAAACCCCAGTTCTTGAACCATCTCGGAAGTAAGTTACCCCTTTGCAGCCTAATTTATAAGCATCCATGTAAAGCTTTTTAACATCTTCAACCGTATGCTCGTTTGGAGCATTAACCGTCTTTGAGATTGATGAATCGGTGTATCTTTGAATGGTTGCTTGAACCATGACGTGATCATCCGGCGTTAAATCGTTGGCGCTCACAAAATAAGATGGTTTTTGTTCAATTCCCGGATTAGCATCTCGCCAAGCTTTATAAAGCGGGTGGTAAATTGTTGACTCACCTGTTCGATCTTTTCTGATAAAAGCAAAGTCATAAACTGGCTCAATCCCAGATGAAACGCCAGCTAAAAGCGAAGTCGTACCGGTCGGAGCTTGGGTTAAGATAACCGCATTTCGAATACCTTGTTTTTTAATCTTAGCTTGCAAACCTTCAGGCAGAGATTGAATGAAATGACCTTGACTGTATTTTTCAGCATCAAATTTCGGGAAAGGACCTTTTTCTTTAGACAGATCGGCTGAAGTATCATAAGCGACATCTCGAATAGTTTTATAAATCTTCTCCATGACCGGCAAGCTCTCAGCTGAGCCATAGCGCATCTTCATCTTAATTAACGCGTCGCCCAAGCCCATCGTCCCAATACCAGTTCGGCGAATATCTTTTGAAGCGACCTCGTTTTGTTCATAAAAGTAATAATTAGCATCGATAACGTTATCCATAAATCGCATTGCGATCTTAGTCGTCTCTTCAAGTAAATCATAATCAAATTCACCACTATCATTAACAAAAGCCGCCAGGTTCATGGCTCCAAGGTTACAAACTGCCCAAGGACCAAGCGGTTGCTCACCACAGGGATTAGTTGATAAAAGATTTTCAAAATACCAGGTATTGCCCCACTTATTTGATCGCTCCAAAAAGTGCAAACCAGGCTCAGCACTAGTCCAAGCAGCGGTACAGATCTGATCCCAAATATCTCGGGCTTTATAAGTTTGATAGATTTTGACCTCTTTACCCAAAGCTTCCCATTTAGCAATATCACCATCCCAAACCTCATCGTATTCAGGATCAGATAAATCTGGAAATTTAGTTGTCCAATCGCCATCATTTTCAACCGCTTCCATAAACTTATCCGAGATACAAACAGACAAGTTAGCACCGGGGATCTTAGTTAAATCTTCTTTAACATGGATAAATTCGATGACGTCTGGATGCCAATCATGAAGCATTAACATTAAGGCTCCCCGGCGAGATCCACCTTGTTGAATAACATCGTGATTAGCGGCTGAGTAAAGAGCTGCCCAATTAACTGGTCCGGACGATGTCCCATTAACTTTCTTAACTCTTGCTCCATTGGGGCGAAGCGAGGACAGATTAATTCCAACACCACCAGCTCGAGCTTGAATCTCGACGGTATGAGTAATATTTTCCATGATCCCGCCACGTGAATCTTTAGGGGATGGAATGACGTAACAATTAAAGAAGGTGACCTCGTATCCAGTTCCAGCCCCAGATAAGATTCGACCGGCTGGCACAAATTTAAAGCCCTCCATAGCTTGATAAAACTTACCTGCCCAATAACGCTGCAAATCTCGACCCTTCTCTTGTTGAGCAATTCCTCGAGCCACCCGTGACCACATCTGTTCTGGATTCTCCTCCTGAGCCTTACCATCAGCATCTTTTAGTGAATAACGATCAATGAAAACTTTTTGACGAACGCCATCAAGCTCAGTTTTAGTTTTAACTGGCACACTTGATTCAAGAGCTACATCAGCTAAATTATGAGTGCCAATCTCTTTGCTAGCCTTGCGAGGTTGAACAGGTGCTGAAACTTGAAAAGCGACAGATTTATCAGTTGTTTTTGATTTAGTTTTTTTGTTTGCCATTTTAATTTAAGCCTTTTAACTCCCTTGTAAAGTCACCCAATTCACTGAAACCTCTATAAACTGAGGCAAAGCGCAAATATGCGACTTTATCGATCTTTTTTAGTTCTGTTAGAACTAACCGACCCACAATCTTGCTGCTAACTTCTGTCTGACCTTTAGAACGTAATTTGTTCTCTATTCTATCGACAAGTTGGGAAACTTTGTCAAGATCCGGTCTTTTTTCTAACGCTTTTGTTAAACCCAATTTGACCTTATCTCGATCAAATAGCTCTTTCCGACCGTCTCTTTTAAGAACATAGAACAAAACATTACTAACCCGCTCATAAGTGGTAAAACGACGGTGGCATTTTAAACATTCCCGGCGTCGACGGATCTCACCAACACTCTGAACATCTCGCTTATCCACAACTTTACTGGCTGGTGATCCACAAAAAAAGCATTTCATACAAGATATTGTATAGGACGCGTATTCTCGTGCAACATAAGTAAACATATCATGCCCTATGTAAAGGGTGTCAACATACTAGATATAGTAGTAGGTGGTGGGTTTCGGGTTTAGTTTGGCTTGACATGACAATCTACTCATGCTATTCTTACTTCTACCTGCGGTAGACTTTACAGACATCTTACAAAAGATTTATAAAGGAAAACTAATGGTAAATATGAGGTTAAGAGCATTATTGCTGCTAAGCGCTTTCTTCTCAATCGTAGGTTTATCCGTCGTCGCGTCAGTCTCCGCCCATCAAGGTACTGGTTTGGCACATTTTCACACCAACAAACATCCGTTAATCGTTAAGAAATAATTCTTCGAAGTTTAATTAACCCTTAATTTGATCAATTAAATTTTGGTAACGGAGACCGTCAAATATAGTGGCAGGACCAACCTCGCGAGCAATAACTTCTTCACCGTTATTCCTATAATCCCTCATTAATGTTTCTTGTGCTCTATTTCCATACAGTGAATCACCGGGCAGACAGTAAATATCAGCCGAATCTTGATAGAGTCTCAAATAACGAAGTTGACTCGTTTGGTGAATATTAACCCAACGGGCCTGTGGCAAATCCGCTCCTCGTGATAACACAACCAATTCATCACCCAAGGCTAACTGATTAACTAGCACCCGGTCATCAAACATCTCTGACATTCGCTTAGGTAAAGTCTTCAATGGCAACAAAGGAACGTATCCATAAACCAAATGAGTTGTGTAAGAAATAGGTGCCAGTATTCTGTAAAAGGGATCTATTATTCGATATCCATCCTTAAGTAGATCATTACAGTCAGCTCTTAGTTTTCTAAAGGATGCTGCTGTTCGATCATGAGTTTCCAGACTCATTACTTAGAATCTTCAATCGTCGCTTGAGTAATCACATCACCAACTGCAATTTTATCAACCACGTCTAAGCCCAAAGTAACTTGACCAAAGATCGAATAGAGCGGTGACATAGGTGGATTATCTTTTAAAACAATAAAAAATTGGGAACCATTAGTATTTGGCCCAGAATTAGCCATCGCCACAGTTCCATGAAGATAGTGCTTAGTGACTGGGTCATCGTTAAACTGATAGCCAGGACCACCAGTCCCATCTCCTTTGGGATCACCACCCTGAATGACAAAATCAGGTACAACTCGGTGGAAAGTTAAGCCATCATAAAAGTGATTATTAACTAAATAGATAAAATTTGAAGCCGCTTGAGTCGCTTCTGGATCAATTTGAAACTCGATCGTGCCTTTGGTTGTAACTAAAGTCGCTTTTTTATTAGCTAACTGATCAGGCGTTAAAACCGGAAAACGGCTTAAAGTTCGATTTGGGGTGGCAGAAGGCTGAGCAGCCGGATTACCAGGTGCTGGCGGTGGAGTACCTTCGAGGGTTGCGGTCGCAGCATTAGGGGTTGGTAGACTGGCCGAAGGATTAGTATTAGGGGCTAACGAAGTATTCTGAGTGGCTTTACTGGCCAGTAAAGCTAAAATTACAAAAACGGTCACAACTACAAAGCCAATTCCAAAAACTCGTTGATCCATAGATTTTGAAGTTATATCACAATCTTGAAAACTTTTCTAGCGGGAAAAGGCCCCATAGTCTGGGGAAACGCTCAATTTCTTCGACCGATATGAGGTGGCAAACTTTTTAAGAGAGTAGGTACTTGCACCACTAAATTCTGATCGGTCTTAACAACCCGCTCCGATAAAACTGTCGCTGAGTTACTTGTCCCCCAATAGTTTGGTCCAACCATTAAAGTCTCGCCACAACCACCAACTTGAAAGGTTAACAACGCGCCTTGAAGATCGTTCTCAACCAGATTAACTTTGCTATCACAAGGAATTTTAATTTTGGTTCCACCTTCAAAACGGTTAAACGAGATTACCCCACCATGGTCTTCATCACCCGTTAAAAATTCAACCGCAGTTTGAGTTGGCATCTCAAAATCGTTATTAGAAATAATCGGACTGCCAAATCTGTTCGGATCTACCCGAACGCCAACCGTTGTATCATTTAAAAACAAGTTATCCGTAATTTTAGGACTTGAGTCGACCGCCAAAATGGCTTGCCTTAGACTCGACTTAAAAACATTATTAATAATTGAGGGTTGACCTTCATTAGCACAAATCGCACATTCGACAACTTTTTCAAACTGACTATCCCGAACAGTTACCGAGTCGCCAATCTCAAGTCGTCTGTAGTCTGAAGCTAAGATGTGACCGAGAACCCCCTTCTCAACACCAATAATATTAAAATCATATGGGCTATCCTGGTTGGTTGGAGCATTCGAGGTAATAATAATCGGCTGAGTATCTGTTCCAATCGCGTTGAGTCGGCTAAACCGAAGGTCAATCTTTTGGCTCTCATCCCAAAACAGTTCTCCATTTCGAATTCCATGCCAGAGTGGACCAGTATTTAAACCCGCCTTAAGATCCCACGGCAGATAATTAAAATTTGATTTATCACCATCTTTATTAACTACAATCTTTGTGCCCGGGGCAACCGTAACCGTAACCCCAGGCGTAGTGATAAGATCACCGACAACCGTAATCGTCCCTGACCAATTTTGATTTCGCCAAATTAAACCGTTAACCGATTTATTAGCGACGTTCTCGACCCCAAGAACTTTGGGAAGAATATAATTGAAACTCATCCAAAAGAAGATTAAAACCAGTAATCCTAAACTAAATTTGAAAAACCAATGCATGAGTAATGCTAAACAACTTTATTAGCGGATCCAAATATATCAATTTTATGCTCAACTAGCAACCTGACACTGTCTAAAACTGGTCCTTCGGCTTTATACATTGCATACTCTTCAGGATTATCTTTCAAAGCTTTTTCTAGGGAATCCTTATAAGCTTGGCGAATCTCGGTATTTAAATTAACTTTGACAATACCCTTTTGAATAGCAGCCGCTACTTGATCTTCAGGAATACCGGATGAGCCGTGGAGGGATAAAAAGACTCCAGTTGCTTCAGCAATTTTAGCGACTAGCTCAACATCTAAGTTCTTGTCTCCACCCTCATATATGCCATGAATATTGCCAACAAAAGCCGCAAAGATATCAATTCCTGTGGCTTTGACAAACTCGGCTGCTTTAGCTGGATCAGTTTTGGTAATCTTAGCCGCTTCAAGGGCCGCTGCATCGTGATGAACTTCGGACGAGCCACCGATATGATCAAGCTCACCTTCAGCCACTAGATTTTTCTGATGAGCTAAGCCAGCAATTTTTTGAGTTAATTCGACATTTTGATCATAAGGCAATTTCGAGGCATCACAATGAATCAGATCAAAACCAGCTTCGATCCCTTTTAAACAATCTTCATAAGTTGTCGAATGATCAAGATTAACGATAATCGGGACTCCTAAATCGGCTGAATAATTCCGAGCTAGATCAACAACGTTATCAGCTCCCAGCCACTCCGTTTCACCTGGTGAGGATTCAATAATAACCGGAGATTTTTTATTGGCAGCCGCTTGAGCGACGGCTTTAAAAGTTTCTAAATTACCAACGTTAAATGCTCCAATTGCAAAACGTTCAGCTTTGGCCTTTTCTAACCATTCCCGGGCTGTCATAGAATTAATCATACCATAACTATCTTCCTCTACCTTGGTGGTATTCTCCTAAAATACCTTTGAAAAAACGTTGGCCTTCCGGACCAACCATTCGATCATAATCAGCCGGATAAAACTCTGGCAGGATCAATGGAGGATAAGCCAAAGCTCCCCGAGCCTGAGCTTGGCCAAGTTTACCAACAGCCGCTTTTAAATCGATGGGGCCAGTTATGAGATCACTATGAGTATGCTCTAAACCTGGCAGATACTGATTAAGTGAAGTTAAAATAACTAATTTACTTAGACGAGGATCCTGTAAAACTGATTCATAAGCCGCCAGAGCACCGTTCATCACAACTTCCGGGTGTCTGGCTTTTGACTCATCGAGGTGACCAAGATCAACATCTGCCCCAACCCAAATATCAAATCTTTTTAAATAGGCCTTTAATTGTTGAACAAACATCCAATACTCAGCATGGGTTTGGAAGTGGGCATCAATTTCAACCGCCATATCAACATTTGAAAATTTAGCTTTATCCACTAAGGCCTGACCTTCTCTAGATCCTAGCCAAGCTCCAGCCTGAACTCGAATAAATGGACGGGATCTGGGTTGAGCTAATCTAACTTCTGATAAAGCCTGCTCCATCCGCTCAGACTGTTGCTTAAACGAACTAACGTTTTGTAAAAACCAACCGGCATTTCGAGTGAATCCTCCAAGTTGTCCTGATACACCAGCTTTCAAACCATCCCTAACCAGGTGACCAAACCGATAAGTGTCTGGAGTATCAATACTTGTGATCGGAATACCCCGCGATTCACAATCAACAATTAGGTTGGTCGTGTCAACAGCTCTAGCCGGATGAAAAGATAAGCTGATGCCTTTTTTGTTAAAGCCGACCTCGTGCATAACTTCGGCAAATTCCGCAGCTCGATTGACTATTGCCCGAGATACATATTGAGAAAGTAAGATCTCTGGCAAATGGCGAGGATCAGCCGTCGCACAGCTGATTGAATCAACAGTAATTCTCAGATCAGAATCTTCCGGAGCAACCTCATTTAACATATTTTGGATTATACAATATTCAGTATGTTGACCAACTAAACGTCCCTCATGGTAAGGTTATTGGGCATATTGTATTGGCCATTAACAGACCTATACAACATATTGTATGGAATGCCCCTTTTGTAAAAATAAACTTAGTTTTGCGACTAATACTCGAATTGTCAAAAGCAGTAGTGAGATCCGGCGACGTCGGGAGTGTTTAAGTTGTCATCGTCGCTTTACGACTTATGAAAAATCGGAAGGAGAGCTTAAAAAATGATTCTTTTATTAATTATTGAAGGTATACTTTTACGAGTCCTACCTCATCCTGCTAACTTTACTCCAATTACAGCCGTAGCTATTTTGAGCGGAGTTTATCTGCCTAAAAAATGGGCTATTTTTATCCCGATTATTACTTTAGCCAGCTCAGATTATCTCTTGCTCTACCTCCATCCCTTCAGTCAGCAGTTTTTAACTCTCAATAGTTTTCACTCACCGACTGAACTCTTTTATTCGACGACCCCGTTTGTTTGGGGCAGCTTTATGATTTCCAGTCTAATCGGCTTAACCCTCCGAAAACACAATCGTTTTATGAATATCTTAAGGGGATCAATTATTGCCTCAGTCCAATTTTTTATTATTACCAACTTCGGGGTTTGGGCAGTCGGTTATTACCCTCAAAATTGGTCAGGCTTAATCGAAAGCTACACCATGGGCCTGCCATTTTATAGAAACACTTTGATTGGGGATATTTTTTATACTAGTCTCTTATTTGGGAGTTTCCGACTTGGATTACAATTTAAATCTCTTTGGCGACAATCTTTGAATTAGCTTTTAAGCGCTCCTGCATCTGATTGTAAGTCAATAATCCAGCTTGAGGGCCAATTTGCTCTACCACCGCTGCCCCATTAGCCGCTCCCCAGCGAATAGCTTTTTCAAGCGGCTCACCATGAAAAAGTCCAGCCAGAGTGCCAGTTGCATAGGCATCCCCACATCCCGTCATCTCAACTAATTTGGCTGGAAAAACTCCGATCTGAAAATACTTTTCACCATCAAAAGCCGATGAACCGTTTCCACCATCCGTCACCACTGCCATTTTGGAACCCAGTTCGACTAAACCTTTCAATAATCTTTTCACAGGCACACTTTGACCTTCATCAAATCCTAAAATTAGTTTGGCTTCTTCTTTGTTCACAATAAAAACTTCGGTTAAAGATAGTAACCGAGCATTTTTCTTAACACCTAGTTTAATTTGAAAAGTACCTGGATTATATAAAAGTTTGGCACCAGTTCGCTCCAAATAATTAACCAGTTGAGAGATCAAACTGCTATCAATAAATGATGGCGACAATGAAGTTAGATAAACCCAACGAGCCCGATCTAAATCAGGCAAATTGTATTCCCAAGGTTGATGATAAATTAAAATTGTCCGGTCACCTTTAAAATCCAGAACCGTGTGATGATTGGAAGGCAACTTGTGGTTAACTACTACATAGCGAGTATCAACCCCTTCTTCTTTGAGATGATTTTTAATCTTTTGACCATCCGGATCATTACCCACATTGACGTAATAGGCGACCTTCATTTTTAGCCGACTAGATCCGACCGAGTTATTAGCGGCATTGCCCGCAACCATCGAAACCGACGGTCCGACCGGGACTTTATCACCAAACCGCAAACATAATTTGCGCATGCCATGATCGATGACCACTTCGGCATCAGTTAGGGGAACAAAGGTATCGATTACCGCATCTCCAATTGAGATTAGGTCAAACATGGTTTATTTATGAATTGAGTAACGTATCAATCTTAGCTTGAAAAACTGCTAAAGGTAAAGCACCGGAAATCTTATAACCAATAATCTTATTATCTGATGAGTAAATCTCAAAGACATTTTGAGGATAGTCTGTGGTTGGAACAACTTTCATCCCTTCAAGATTATTATCTGACGCCAATTTACCAACAAAGAAGGTTGGAGTTGCATCTGCCCCAGCTTTGGTGGCATCAGCAATATCGCTATCAACTAGTGAAACGTATTTGCCAGAATCTAAGCATTTTTGAAGTAAATCACCGTCTCCACCAACAGTGGCTGCTAAAGTTGGTAACTGGGTTAAAGCTAAACCAAGACCGTTTGAAGTGGTTTTGGTAAACATGGCATCATGATATTTAAAATAGAGATCATCTCCACCTTGATCACGAATACAATAAGCTGCTTCAGCCTCTTTGTGAGCATTTTGATGGAAAGGTAGTGGCAAATTGCGATAAACCTCTCGCATCTTACC
>JBEPVZ010000005.1:0-43466 GCA_041690695.1 Candidatus Daviesbacteria bacterium
AATCTCGCTGTCGTCGGAGACGCTTCCCAAGCTATTTATGGTTTCAGGGGAGCCGATTTTAGAAATATGGTTAATTTTCAAAAAGATTACCCAGAAGCTAAAGTTTTTAATTTAGAACAAAACTACCGCTCAACTCAAGTTATTTTGGATGCTGCTACCGCAGTTATCTCCGCTAATAGAACTCACCCGATCTTGAAATTATGGACGGACAATCAAACTGGTCCGAAGATTCATATTTATGAAGCTCGCCAAGAAGTTGATGAAGCCCACTTTATTATTGAGCAGATTAGAGAACTTAACCGACCCTTAACAGATTATGCAATTTTATACCGAACTAACGCGCAATCGCGAAGTATCGAGGAAGTGTTCCTAAAAGCGTCTATTCCTTACCATTTAGTTGGCGGTGTCGAATTCTATCAACGCAAAGAGATTAAAGATGTTTTATCTTATTTAAAACTCGTTCAAAACCCGGTTGATTCAGTCGCTCGAAATCGAATTTTAAAAATAGGCAAAGGTCGAGCTGAAAGGTTTTTTGATCTCGTTGAATCCGAAATTAATCCCCAAAGACAAAGTTTATCGACGAGTGAGATTTTAGATCTAACTTTAGCTCGAACAAATTACTTAGATACGCTTGATGATGGAACCGATAACGGTAAATCCCGAATTGAAAACGTTAAAGAACTTCGTTCAGTTGCCGAACAATTTCCGGAACTTGTTCAATTTTTGGAAAATGTGGCCTTAATTCAAAATAATCAGATGCCCGGCGAGACGGGCAAGACAACGGCGGGGGTTCAATTAATGACAATTCATGCTTCAAAAGGCCTTGAGTTTCCAGTTGTCTTTTTAGTCGGCATGGAAGAAGGCTTATTTCCCCATTCCCGAGCCATGCTAAATCCAAGTGAGATGGAAGAAGAACGAAGACTCGCCTATGTTGGGATTACTCGAGCAAAGGAACAACTTTTTTGCACTTATACCAGATCTCGGCTCTATCTTGGTCACCGTTCCAATAATCTGGTTTCGAGATTTTTGACGGCGATACCAGAGAATTTACTTGAGCAAAAAGTCAATTTTAGCGAGAGTTGGGACGAAGATGTCAGTTTCGGCAAAGATGAGGAGGAATGGTTAGGATGATAAGTCGCATACTTATAGTTGCATTACTGCTCTCCTTTACCTTAATCGCCCCACTTCTCCCCGAATCTGAAACAAATGTTCTGGCAGCAGAAAAAGTCATAGATCCTTCCCTATCTGCTCCTCAGCCAATCCACACCGAATCTCGTTTTGAAACCAAGTTAATTAGCACCGTTCAAATACTCGATAGAACAACCACCTATAAGGACGATCCTGAAGCTGAACTAGATACTGAACAGGTTTTAGATGAAGGCGCTGATGGTAAAAAAACGATCATCACTAAGATTGCTTATTACGAAGGCAAAGAATATTCTCGAGATATTGTTTCAACTGAAGTCGTCGATCCTAAACCAAAAATAGTCTCAAGAGGAACGAAGATTGTTTGGCGAACCTTAGACACGCCGGACGGGCAAATTAGCTATTGGCGAAAACTCCACGTTTGGGCAACTCAATATGACTCCCATTGTCCCGGTTGTGATGATTGGACTGCCATTGGCATGCACCAGGGTAAAGGAGTTATCGCGGTTGACCCATCCGTCATTAAATTAAGATCTCAAGTTTATATTCCAGGTTATGGAAAGGCTGTTGCTGGAGATACTGGGGGGGCTATTAAAGGTAATATTATCGATGTTGGTTTCCCAGATGCTCACACTTCAGGCTGGATGTCACACTTTGTGGATATTTATCTGATTAATTAATCTGCTTAGTCTTTTTATCAAAAAAGATTAAATAGATTACTGGCAAAATTCCGGCTGAATTAATAATTAATAAGAAGACAAACCAATAAGGCTGATTATTTCGACCAGATTTCCAAAGTGCAAAGCCTTTTAAAATCAGATCAAGAAGGATTAAGGGCAAAAGCCAAGCCCAATGGTCTCGAATAAAAATCATTGAATTAATTATAACCTAATTTAAAGAATTAAGAACTTGCGCCGTAATGAATCGTTGAGATTAACTGCTCAACCTGAGTTGAATAATCAATTGGACTAGTCGCTCGTGAACCGTTTTGAGAAGTTCGAGTTGAGATATTCAAAAGCGGCTGAAGTTGGGTACACCAAACATAATCTTTTTGACCATCGTTATAAGTATGAGTGTGTCTTAAAACTGGAATAGTTCCAACATTAACTGCAGGGCCAGAACATCCAGCACTAGAGTTTACCAAAATAGTGATTGGTTTAACCGCTTGGCCACATCGAACATTTAATTGATCAGTTGAATTTGTTGGATCAAATTCAATATTTTTAGAGTTACTACAGGTTAAAAGACCCCAATTCTTGGGATACTGGAATTGAAAACCCTCACCATTATAAATTTTAAAATTTGGATCAATTGATTGAGTAACTAAAGGCGACGGTGCAGGAGTGACTGTATTAGTCGTAATTGGAGCCTCTGCATTTGAACTTGCAGCAGGTTTTGAGCTTGAAGTCACAATTGGATGACTAGAATTTGTAGAGTTAGATTTAAAAGCTTGGGTAAGGTAAAAGATCGTTCCAAGCACGATTGCTAAAACGAGTAATGCAATAACCCCAACTATTAATAAGCTTCTACCTTGACTCATAGTGTTTGCTATTATACCGCTTTTTCTAAATAAAAGCAAATAAAAGGACCAATCGCTTATAATTGTCTCATGGATCTAAAAGTACTCGATGACTCTTATAAAACTAGCTATAACAAGCTTGTCACTCACCCAATCCAATCTTGGGAATGGGGCGAATTCCGGAAATCAATCGGAACAAAGCTTATTCGCTATGGTTTATTTGAAGGTAATCAATTAAAAGTTGCTTTTCATTTAACCTTTCACCCTATTCCCCTTTTAAATCAAAGTATCGGTTATCTTCCGAAAGGACCGATGATTAACCAATATCTTTATTTGGCTCTTAAACAAATTGGCCAAGACAATCAATGTTTGTTTATTAAAGTTGAGCCAAACATTAAAATCACCGATCATCATGATACGATTGATTCACATTTTAAGCCTTCACCAAAACCGTACTTTACCAAATATAATTTTGTTGTTAACTTAGATGACTCTGAAGAAGAGCTATTAAAAAGCTTTGATTCAAAGACCCGTTATAACATCAAGGTTGCTCAAAAACATAATGTCAAAATTGAAATTTCAGATAGTGACTCTGCTTTTCAAACTTATTTAGATCTCTACTTTGCGACAACTGCTCGCCAAGGTTACTTTGGCCATGATCGAAATTACCACAGCCAAGTTTGGCAAACCCTTAAACAAGCCGGGATGGCTAAGTTATTAATTGCCAGTTTTGAAGATGAACCCCTAACCGCCTGGATGCTAATTAACTTCCACGACAGCCTCTATTATCCTTACGGCGGATCATCACTAGCTCATCGACAAGTCATGGCTAATAATTTAGTGGCTTGGGAAGCTATTAAATTTGGTAAAAGTTTGAAATTAAAATATTTTGATATGTGGGGAGCGGCACATAGTCCAAATCCTGATAAGAACGATCCTCATTATGGCTTTCATCGATTTAAACAAGGCTACAGCGGAGAGTTAGTTGAGTATTTAGGAACGTATGATCTGATATTTAACGGGCCTCTTTATCAAATTATCAGTCGGTTAGATAAGTTAACTAAGTTAAAATCTATTCTTCTCAAATTATTCCGCTAATGATTCTGTTGATCAGTCGGCTGAGCGTCTTGTGAGGCTTCTGGAATAGCCGTTGGTTGATGATGGCGAACAAGAGAATAACTAACCCCTTCCACCTTTGAAGATTCGTCTTGGGTCGCAAACCGAATACTAATTAAACTTAAAGTGACTAGTAGGCCCACAACCAATAGCGGTAAAATTGAAAAAAATCCAGCCTGATTTAATCTTAAAAATTTGGGCATTAATTTTATTTTAGCAAATTAATTACCTTTAGCAAGCTTTTGTATTAAACCGACAGACGGTGGGATTTAAAGAAGAACCAACCGACAATTCCAAAAGTTAAAATTGGTGAAAGCCAACTGGGTATCCCAATTTGAAAGCTTTCTAAAATCATAATTACTCCTAAACAACCGATCGAATACATCGCCCCATTTTCTAAATATACGTACTTTTTTATGCGATCGATATTAGTAACTGTTAGTTGTCTAACAATTAACGCCCCTAAACCATTGCCAATTAAAATTAAGGGAACAGCCAGGGTAAAAGCAAAGGCTCCCAAAACTCCATCTAGTGAAAACGTCGCATCAATAACCATTAAATAAATGACTTTACTTAAATCACTAATATTACCCTCTGTCATTAATTCTTGCTCTTTCTTTTCGGCATTTTCTCGAAAACCATGCACAACAAAATAAGCTGTTGAACCAAGGACCGCTCCAAAAGCCATCTTTGGATCTGTATCAAGGGATAACCAGACTAAAATCGATAAAATAATTGAAGCCGTTCCAAAAAACCAAACTCCTTGGCGATAAAAAAACTTCTCACCTACTAAACCATAATTTTTAGGCTCTAGGAATAACCAATTTAAAAATAGGAAAACTAAAAATGTTCCGCCGCCAACGAGTAAGACCGGTGCCGCATGAGCGACTGCTTGACCGACTAACGGATCAGCATTAAAACTGGCAGTCAGTGCTCCGATTGGACCAAGACTTGGAACAGCTAACCAAACGATCAGCCAAGGTAAAAGACCTCGAATGACAAAGACTGCAAAAAGTAAACCCCAAAACAAAAACCACCTCCGGGCCATATGGCCCATCTTGGCTAAAACCTCGGCATTAATAATGGCATTATCGATACTGCTGACAATTTCAAACAAAGATAACCCAAAAATAGTTAAAAGGATTGAGAGAATATTCACCTTAGTTTTTAATTATCAGAAGAAGAGCGACCACAACCATCGTAACTTGCCAAATATCCCGCCAACCCATTAGTAATGGCAGATGATTTTTGCTATGCCAATGAGTCCATTGATGAAAACCATTTTCTATCTTTAAAAAACCTTTATTAGGGATTCTTTTGCTATAGATTAGTCCATCTAAAATATCTGGCAACTGTGAACCACCAATTCCAAACAAGATATCAAAAGTTTTGAGCGTTAGGCCAAAGTGCCAATAGGATAATCCCACAAAAATAGCGACACTGAGCAAAAAATCAAAAAAGATAATCGGCACAACCTCTTTACGATAATTTTTCATCCGACCGAAGTGACCATGCGGAACAAGATCAGCTAGGTAATGGGAAACAATTCCAACTCCACCTGCTACGACTAAACTCGTTAAAGGCTGATCCGGTAAAAAATGATAAACACCAACTCCAACAATGGCTCCAACCGCAGTATGACCAAAAGCAATCATGAATTAAGTATATCCCTAAGTTGGCAATACTGACAATCTTTATCCTCACACCGACTATCCCAAAATTCTAAATTCATAATTTGTCGACCGACATCTAAAATCTGATCTTTTAAAACTTTAAGCTCTGATTCATCGTATTCAAAGCGTTCTTGATGAAACTCACCCTTGCTATCTGGTTCAACAAAATCGATTACTCCAGTTTTAGCTATCATCCGGCCACCTTCATAGCCATCAAGTAGTAATTTGTAAAAGTTTAATTGGCGTTTATAATCGCCTCGACTTTCTAATGTAGTTCCTTCAATTGTTCCTCGAGTTTTAGGCTTGCCTGTTTTAATATCAAAAATAACGACTTCCTTCGAATTAGGAACTTTGGCAATCCGATCAATTCGGCCATTAATTCTAATCTGATCAGACAAAGAGACATTTTTAATATTTAATTCACAAATGACATCTTTATTCCATAGATCTCGATAATTATCAAAATAATTACTTAAGATTTCAGTACCACGTTCTAATAATTCTTTATACTCGCGGTGACTAATGGGCTGGCGATCTAAAACTTCTTTGAAAAAACTCACTAATTGATTTTTATTGGGATTATCTAAACTATGTGTTTTACAAATGGCGTGGTGGATGGCTGTTCCAAAGATCTGTTGTTTATCTTTAATTGTCGGTATTTGAAGCAAATTTTCGTAAAAATACTGCCAGGGACATTTTAAATAATTATTTAAACCACTGACTGATAATCCTTCCACTAAAAATAATTCTTTAAGAAACTCCCTATCATCAACTTTTAATTCCATAGTTTGGTGAACGGATAACAACTTTTCAGTGAAGTCGTTTAGTTCTTCATCTTTAGATTCAAAAATCTCCTTATCTTTATACGCCTCATCTATCTCTTCAATAAATTGAGTCGGGAGTTGTTCTTTGCCATCAAAGCCGACTTTAGAATAGCTAATTATTACCTGTTTTTTAGCCCGAGTCATTGCTACATAAAAAAGTCGCCTTTCATCTTGATTGGGATCTTCTAGTTCGTGACTAGTGGTAAGAACACCAAGTTCCTGCCACGGTAAATTAAAGGAGTTATGGCTACGTTTATTACCCCAATGTTTATCAAAAGCTTGAGTTATATAAACATACTCGAATTCAAGTCCTTTCGAACGGTGAGCCGTCATTAAGTTAACGGCTTTTTGTTGATTATTTTTGACAGGTTTTTTAATTAGGATTTGGTGTTCAGTAAGTAAATCCAGATGATTCAAAAATTGGCTAAGAGTTACATTTGATCTTTTTTCAACAAGATTTTTTAATTCTTGATAAAGGCCCGTTAACTTTTCAAGTTTAGTTAAACTGTCAGCTTTTTCAAAAAGCATTTTTAGAAGACCTGACTCATTAACTAAATAGGTAAACAGGTTTTCCAAAGAGTCATCATTTTTAAGTGCCGACCAATTAACTAACTTTCCATAGAGATCAGTTAATGCTTCTGCGTTTTCTAAATCTAAAGTTTTAATTTTGTCTGAACTTTTTAAGAGATCGTATAAACTTAAATGAGATTTACGACTAAATTGTATGATTTTAAAACTATCCAGTGGAGTAATTTTGAATAAGCGTAAGTTAAGCAGTGGAAAAAGATATTCATCTTGGCCAAAGTGCTCAACTGCTTTAAGAATCATTAATAACTTTTGAATATCGATATCAGTTAATAAATCTTGTTCTGAGTGAATCAAATACGGAATTTTAAGTTGATTAAATACGTCCGCCAAAGGAGTTGCATCTTTATTATTTCGATAAATAACAGCGATCTGATTTGGAGATATTCCAGAATTAATTTTATTTTTAATATCATTGGCAATATTTAAATACTCGGCATAATAATTATCTGTTTCAACAACTTTGACTGGTAATTTTTCAAAAGATTGTTGAGCTTTTAAATTTTCACGAATAATTCCTGAATCTTCAGGTAAAATATTTTTACTAATTAAGCTAGCCGCTGCATCTAAAACTGTTTGAGACGAACGATAATTTTGATCAAGATTTATTAAAACCGCATTTTTATAAAGTGATTTAAAATATAGAAAGTTTTCAAGTGAGGCGCCTTGAAATCGATAAATAGCTTGCTTTTCATCACCAACTACAAACAAATTCGGGTCTGGATAAAAACTACTTAACAATTCAATTATTTTATTTTGAGAGGCATTTGTATCTTGATGTTCATCAACAAGCAAATACTGATATTTTTCTTGAAGAAGAGTTAATAACTCAGAATTTTTTTGAAGAGCAGACACAACTTCAACAATCATGTCGTTATAGTCATAGAAGCGTTGGCGCTTTAATTCAGATTGATATTTTTCGTACACTTCCGCTAATTCCTGGTTTTTAGCGACGTCTCGCTCAAGTGTTAAATATTTACCTTTTTTCTTACCTTTATTGGCACCCTTGTCATAATATAAATCAGTAATCTTTTGATAATCATCAAACATATTTTTAACTACTTCCGGGAACTTTTCCGGACTAATATTTTCTTTTTTTAAATCATTAGTGGCTGATAAAATTGATCTAGTGTAGTAAAGCGGATCACCAAATGGCCGGAGAACTTTTAAAGAACTTGCCTCCAAAATTGCTTGAATAATTTCGATCTGCTCAAGTTCAGTAATACTTGTTGATGAAATCAGATGAGGAAAATCTTCAGGATGATTTTGAATAATCTCGTTACAAAAGCCATGAAAAGTCGAGATGTAAACTTTATATCCGTCAGGACCAATAATTTCGACCAACCTTTTTCTCATTGCTAAAACAGCTGATTCAGTAAAAGCCAGCGCCAAAATGTTACTGGGATTAGTATCAGTTTTTAATAAAATATTGGCAATTCTGAGAGTTAAGATCTGAGTTTTACCAGTCCCTGGTCCAGCCACCACCATCACCGACCCTTCGACAGTATCAACCGCCTGTTTTTGGCGTGGATTTAGCTTTTTATAATAATCTTCAAACTGGGGAGTAGTCATGGAGTCCTAAGATTTTACTACTTATGGTAGAAACTTTCCTTGGGAGCAAATATTTGGACGAGGGCATTTCGGAGCGCTTCTTCCAAGCTAAGATCTCGGACAATCATCTGACTTGAATAATTTCCCCAAGTATCATCTCCAGGTAAATTATGCTCTTCCTCTAAAAACTTCATTACTTCCCAATGCTTTAATTTCAGACTCTCCATCTTTTTTGTAATATAATCAGGAACTTTTAAGCCACTCGAATATCCAAAGTATTCTTTATGATCTTTGTTTAAAATACAGGCCCAAGCCTCTTCGTAAACATGACCATATCTTTTAACTAAACCACTCTCAAGGCCGATATAATAATCTGCGTCTTCATTTATACAAGCCTTGGCTCGATTACGAGCACCATCAAAAGTTTCTTGCTCCCAAGGAGTTTCCGAAACTCCAGATTCAGCTGCAAAATTAATCACTTCCACATTCTGATCAGGTAAAAGTTGTTTTAAAACTTTTTCGACGGACTTTTTTTTACGCTGACTTTGGGTTCCTAAAATAAATTTCATAGTAAAAACGATTATTTATAAACTCCTTGACGGTGAGCAATCTTATGAACTTCAATTAAAGACTTTTGCTGATTAATCTCATAAATAATTCGGTACGGCCAAGCTCGTAAGGAATAAACACCTTTTAATTCACCCATTAACTTTTTACCAGCTTGTGGATTTTTTTGTAAAAACACAAATTTCTTTAAAATCTTTTCCTGATCCGATTTTGAAAGGTGCTGATATTGCTTTTTAGCCTCATCTGATAGGGCTAATTTCATTATTTTAAATCTTCAAGCAGGGTGTACTGACCATTATTAAATTGTTTACGGCTTTTAGCAATATCCTTTTTGACATTAGGAATTGTTAAAACTTCAGCCGTCTCTTCTAGAGATTCTAGTTCTTCAAAACTAAGCAAGACCGCTTTAGGCTGACCATTGACAGTAATAATCGCTCGCTCGGTATTGTCATGAACATCTGAAACAAGTTCAGGTAATTTAGCCCTAGCATCAGAAATAGCAATTAAATTAGACATAATATCTTTGTACAACTTCTCGTACATATTGTCAAGATTCAGAAACTGTTATAATCGAGACATGGCCTACAATAAACTCACTTCTGAAGAAGCCCATGTCATTGAAGACAAAGGCACTGAGCGACCATTTAGTGGTGAATTTGACGATTTTTATAAAGACGGGACTTATGTTTGCAGACGATGCAATAACCCTCTTTACTCAGCCAAATCTAAATTCGACGCGGGGTGTGGATGGCCAGCCTTTGATGATAATTTTGAAGGAGCTGTTAAACGAATTGCCGATAAGGATGGTTACAGAATCGAAATTGAATGTGCCAACTGTGGAGCCCACTTAGGCCACGTCTTTGAAGGTGAACATTTAACCGATAAAGATACCCGTCATTGTGTCAACTCGTTATCAATTAAGTTTATCCCCAAAGATCAGGAAATGCCAGAAGTTTTAAAAGGCTAAAACAAATTCCTAGTCAATTTTAGTTTTTCTCTGAATATGCTCAATAATTGAAGTTGTTGATCGAAGAGGTTTTTTAATTGGTCTCTTAGCAATTATAACTTTCGTTTGGTTCAGTTCTTCTAGGAAACTCCAAAATGAATTTGTAGTGTAAAAAACATCTGGCTTAAGTGCTGCGAAAACAATTTTATATAACGGATCCTTTGGACCTTTAATAAAAGGTAGCGGTGGTGAAACAAAAACATAATCTACTCCTTTTATAGAGTCCACCATAATTAGACGATCTTTTTCAGGAAGCATCGGACGAGTCGGGCCTTTGCCAGCGGAAACTCTGGCATCACTCTTGACCATAACTACAATAACTTCGCCATGCTGCTTTAACTGTTGTAAGTATTCAACGTGACCACTGTGAATTAAATCAAAAACTCCACTTCCTAAAACAATTTTTTTATCTTTATGCTTCTGGCGTAATTTAGATAAGTCCTTAAAAGAGATTATCATCACAGTTCTTACCGAAATAATTCATCAACATCTGGCTCAATCAGATTCGCATTAACATTTGTTTCTTTAGTATAAGTCACCTTTGATTCTTCTGTTTCAATCGTTTCAATCGTCGTTATTTCTAAACTTTTCATCTCCGGAAGTGACGTCCCCATTAAGCTTTTTAGATCGCCATGCATCCCAAAAGTATTATCTAAAACCATCCGAATACTTTTTTCATCCCTGGCCCATTTGCTGGCAAAATATCTCTTTTCCTTTTCAACCTCTTTTTGCATATTGGTAAAAGCATCAATAATTGCTTCCATCCGATTTAAAAAACTTGGGCCAGTTAAATATTGATAAAGCATCTCAACTTTTTGATCTTTACCTTCAGCTGATTTTCGGACCATTTGAAGATGAATTAATTTAGCTCGCAAAGCATCTGCTAAGGGAATCACAAATTGACGACTAGTCACCCAAATCTGATTTCGAAATCCAGCGATTTTTAAATCGTTTGGTAAAACTTCTGAAATTAAAACGGCATCATCTGCACTAATCGCCCTTTTATCACCCTTTAATTTATCGACCCAAAGCTCGCTCCAAGTTTTAGTGTTTTTCAACTCCCACAAAATCTTACCAGCATAATTTCCATACGAATCATAAACTTCTTGAACAATATCGCCCCCCTTTACCCCTTTTGCGACTGGAGTAATTTTATCGTGGCCATAACGATGAGCTAGAGATTCTTCAAATTCTAGTTCAAAAGCTTCACCTTGAGTTTGCTGAGAACCTTGTTGAAGTTTTCGCTTCATCTCTTCAGCTTCTTTGAGAGCATCTTGAAGTTGTTTATCCTTTTCTAAAAGCTTGGTGTATTGGCCTTCCTCAGCCTTTTTTTGAGCTTCAATCTGAATCTTTTCTCGTTCTTCATTTAATTTTTTCTCACTTTCCAACGCCCGATTTTCGTCTTTTTCTTTGAGCTCTCGCATCGACCGAGTCAAATCTAACAATTGTTCTTGAAGTTTGCGATTACGATCCTTCGCTTCCTCCGCCTCATTATCTTTGTCCTTGAGACGAAGCTCCATCTCCTCTTCAGCTTTTTTCAAAGCCTTAGTTTCCGCTAATTTGGTAGCTTGTTCAATATCAAGTTTTGTCTTTTCAGCAAATTCGGACTCGTATGCGTGAGACATCGCCTCGGAGATATCGACAGTTTTGTTACAGTTGGGACAGATGATGGTCATTGAAGAGTTAGCCATGGGTAGGGAAGTGTTCTCAATTTTAACTTTAACCGCCAACAAATTCAATTACCGCCTACTAGCTACAAACTACCCATCCCTTATATACTAAATATTATGTCTCTGATTAAAAAGACTCTGCCTATCTTTCTATCAATGGTGGCTATCGGACTCGTCTTCTACTACGTTCCCCCTCCAACTTCATGGCCAGAAGCTTCGACATTTCAGATTTTAGCCTTTTTACTACCAACCTTAACCTTAATAACCTTTTTAATAAATGCTTTTTTAGACTTTTTTCCTAGAAGTTTGTCGATTGGACTAGGGGCGATTATGTTACTGGTTTTAGCGATGATTAATGATTTAAATTTAGCCCTTTTGGTCGTCACGATAATTACTGTCATTGTTCTTTTTACAGCTTTTAAAAAACCTGATCATAAACCCCGAAAGCCAGTCAATAAATCGTGAATTACTCTTGCCATATTTGACAACTTGGGTATATAATCTCTGTTAATGAACTCAGTAATAGTTTTAACGATGTCTATGCAAATGCGAAACTCTTCCAAGGGAGGGACTATTTAGTTTACCTTTTTAAAAAGTAAGCTAAAGGTTATCGCCTCCCATCCGGGGGCTTTTTTTTAACCAAAAATATGAAAACTAAAATTATTACATTTATAACAGATTTTGGAGATGAGTTCGCTTTGTCTCAACTTCAGGCAGTGGCGTTATCAATTAATCCAAAAGTAAAACTGATTACCATCTCCAATCAAATTACCCCTTATTCAATAAACGAAGGGGCATTTGTAATTAGTCAGGCCAAGCAGTTTTTCCCATCAGGAACAATTTTCGTCGGAGTCGTCGATCCTGGTGTCGGGACCAATCGAGAAGGTATCATAATTCAAACCAGCCAATATACTTTTATTGGCCCAAATAACGGCTTATTTTATGAAGCGGTTAAAGATTGTCAATTTAAAGTTTTTAAAATTATTGAAAAAAAGGTTAATAAAAGTCATTCAACAACTTTCCATGGCCGTGATGTCTTTGCAAAATTAGCCGCTTTTCTATCAACTAATAAAAAGATCGCTGACTTTGCTGAACAGATTGATCAAGAGAGATTAATTAAATTAACACTTAAGCCAAATCAAATTTTACATATCGATGATTATGGCAATCTAAAAGTTAATAACTTTTGTGATAATTTCAAACTTGGTGATCAACTGACTATTAAAACTCATGACCAGTCAATTAAAGTGCCTTTTGTTCAAACATTTGGTCAAGTCAAACCAGGGGAATTATTAGCATATAAAGGCAGCCATAATACTTTGGAGATTGCCAAGAATTTAGATTCTATTAATCAAGTTTTAAATTTAAAAGTAGGCGACATTATTAGTATTGAGAGGTTATAATACGATCATGAACAAGTTTTATATTACGATTGCTATCCCCTATGTTAACGGCAAGCCTCATATCGGTCATGCCCTCGAATATTTCCAGGCAGACACCGTCAGAAGGTTTTATGATTTGCGGGGTTATGAGACTCTCTTATTATCCGGGGCTGATGAAAACGCTTTAAAAAATGTCCAAGCCGCGGAAAAAGAAGGTTTACCAGTTAATGAATTCTTGGATAAATATTCAGCTGTTTTTAAAAATGCTTTTGAAAAGCTGGGTGTTAGATTAGATGTTTTTCAAAGAGGTTCTGATCAAGAAAAACATTGGCCTGGTGTTCAAAAATTATGGAAACTTTGTGATGACAATGGCGATATTTATAAAAAAAGTTATAAAGGTTTATATTGCGTTGGTTGTGAGAGTTTTAAAACTGAAAAAGAATTAGTTGATGGACTTTGTCCCGACCATTTAAAAAAGCCTGATTTAGTCGACGAAGAAAATTACTTTTTTAAACTAACTAAATATCAAGATCAATTAGTCGAACTTATTGAAACTAATAAACTAACGATTATCCCCGCTAATAAAAGAGCCGAAGCACTATCTTTTATTAAATCGGGACTTGAAGACTTTTCAATTTCTAGATCAAAAGCTCGTTCCCGTGGGGTTGGAGTTCCTGTTCCAGGAGATAGCGAGCAGTTTATCTATGTCTGGTTTGATGCCCTAGATATTTATTTGACTGGAGTTGGTTTTGGAACAGATCAGGAAAGATATGAAAAATGGTGGCCAGCGGATTTACAAATTATTGGCAAAGATATTAATAGATTTCACACTATTTATTTACCCGCCATTTTACTGTCAGCCAAATTACCTCTCGCTAAAGAGATTTTAATTCACAGTTTTATCAATGCTGGTGGCCAGAAACTAAGTAAATCGTTGGGTAACGTCATTGATCCTTTTGAGGTCGCTGATAAATATGGCTTGGAGCCGCTCCGCTATTACCTGCTCTCTCAAATTCCACTTGACGAAGATGGCGATTTTACATTTGAGCGTTTTGAAGAGATCTATAATGCTGACTTAGCCAATGGTCTAGGCAACTTAGTTGCCAGAGTTGCCAAGATGGCTGAAAAGCATCAGATTATTATGGATCTTCGACCTGATAAATTTGATTCGGAATTTGAAGATTTATTATCTCAATATAAATTTAGTGAAGCGCTTAAATTTATTACGGGTAAGATAGGGGAGGCCGATCGAAGAATTAACGATACCAAACCGTGGGAGTTAGACCAAGAAAAAGCCACTCCGATTTTGGCAGATTTAATTAAGCAAATTCAACAAATCGGTTATAACCTACAACCGTTTCTACCCGAAACAGCGGCCAAAGTTTTAAAACAACTTTCCGGTCAAATTAAACCAGCTGAATCTTTATTTCCAAGGATTTAAATGAACCTTATTTGGGCAAGTTCCAAAACGTCAGACGGCAATATGTCATTTAAACAAGGTGATGCCAGAGAGGTGGTAGCCAATCGGACCAGCTTTCTTAACTCAGTTCACTTAAATTTAAATCAGATTGTGGCGATGAGCCCGCAACACACTGATAAAATTACCGAAGTTACTAAAAAAGATTTAGCTAAGGGCTCAACTAGTTTAGAAAATGCCTTTTTAGTTGATGGATTAATCGCCAATCAACCTGGCGTTAACTTGTTTTTAGTTTTAGCTGATTGCCAAGGTATCCGTTTATATGATCCAGAACATCAGGCAATTGGCTTAATTCATGCTGGCTGGCGAAGCTTGGATCTGGATATCTTTTTAAAAGCTGTTAAAGCCATGACTAAAGCTTTTGGAACTGACCCTAAAAAACTCAAAGCCACTTTTAGTCCATCAATCGGACCATGTTGTTATAAACCAGCTTTTCCGGATACGCCCTCTAGGCTTAAAAATTATGTTAAAAAATATGATGACAAAGAATATAGCGCTGATGTTTGGACTTATACTGAAGATCAACTTAAACAAGCCGGACTTTTAGATGAAAATATTGATAAAACCAGGATTTGTACCTATCACAGTTCCGACTATTTTTCTCACCGCCGATTTGATAATGAGAAATTAGAAAATGATTATCGTTTTGCGACCGTTTTTGGAATCAAAAGTTAAACTTTTTTCCAAATGCAGGTCACGTAATAAATCCCAATTGAATTTGTACTTACTAGTTCATATCCTGTTTTGGCAAAATCATTGATATATTGTTCTATTTCAGGGCCGCGAGAGATAGGCCCACCAAACCATTTCATTTTATATCTATATATTGTGACTTTATACATAGCCCAATATTACCATTAATTGCCATAGTGTAAAATAGTCTGCAGATGTTAATTGATTCACATGCCCATTTATATTGGGATTCTTTTCAAGAAGATTATGATGCAGTTATCGAGCGGGCGATAGCGGCTGGAGTTACAACAATTATAAATATTGGGGTTGATATAGAAACAAGTAGAAAAGTTGCCGGACTCACCAACGATAAAATTAAATTTTATTCGGCTATCGGCATTCACCCACACGAAGCAATTAAATATTCAACAGATGAATCCATACACAAGGACATAGCAGAGTTGACTGAGATTTTTCACGAAAACTCTTTACACGTTCTGGCAATTGGTGAATGTGGATTGGATTTTAAATTTGAAAATAATCCAGACCTCCCCCCAACTTCCCTATCTGAATCTGAAATGAAAGAGCTCCAGATAAAACTCTTTCAAGCTCAAATCGATCTTGCCCGAAAACTCAACTTGCCCCTATCCGTCCATTGCCGTGAGGCTGAATTAGGCCAAACTGAATGCTGGGACAAGGTTTTAGAGATGCTGACAGGCACAAAAGCCATTCTCCACTGCTATAGTGGCCAGCCTCAACACACTCAGAAAGTTATTGAATCAGATAATTTTTTAGTCTCTTTTGCGGCCAACGTCACTTATCCTAAAAATGATTGGTTAAGGGAAGCTATTAAAAGTTTGCCTTTAGAAAAAATAATTCTCGAAACTGATTGTCCATTCCTCGCTCCCCAATCCAAACGTGGCCAAAGGAATGAGCCTGCCGCCGTCTTAGAAGTCGCCCAAACTGTGGCTGAGGTCAAAGGTATTTCGGTGGAAGAAGTGGCTAAACAAACTACATCTAACGTTTTTAAATTCTTAAATCTAAAAGACTAGCTGCAAAGCTATTCTGCCCTCCAGGTAGGAGGATCACACCTTAGTTGCTTATGAAGCTAGAATTCAAGTAAAATAATCTCAATGCGTCTTATCTTAGCCTTCGTCATCGGCCTTCTGTCCGCTTTCTACTTTGGCGAACTACTTACCCGAGCCTTTAAACGACCAATTCATAGCTTTATTGGTATTGGGATTATCTTAATTGGTATTTTCTTCATTACCCTAGGCAGCTCTTTCTTGGTTTCACCCATCAATATTCTGCTCGGAACTTTCTTGATAGGTTCAGGTTTAGGCTTACTCCTCCACCACCTTCTTTCTCAAAAATTTGTGTTCTCTGAACGACTTGAACATAATTTTGTTAGAAAACACGAAAATGGAGTCGAGAGATTTTTTGAAATTTTACCAGGAGCCCTGACATGGCTGGCCATCACTTCCCCACTCTGGCTATCCTTTCAATTTCCCTTTGCAGTCGCTTATCTAATTATTTTAGCCGATACTTATTGGTTATTTAACTCTTTTAAATATGCCATTACCGTTTTTGTCGGCTACAAAAGAATGGAAAATGCCAAAAAGACTAATTGGCTCGACCGCCTTAAAAAGGACTACCCTGAAACTTGGGGCAATTATTACCATTTAGTTTTAGTACCAACTTATAAAGAAGCTTTATATATTTTAGAGCCAACTTTTAACGCTATCGTCAACTCCAACTTTCCTAAAGAAAAAATTCTGATATTAGTTGGCTATGAGGAGAGAGACAGTCCAGAAAAGATCGAGCAAACTAATAAATATCTTGAAACAATTAAGGATAAAGTTGGTGGAGTCTTTATGACCGTTCATCCATACGGCCTAGAAGGCGAGGTCCCTGGACAAGGTAGTAATAAAAACTGGATGATTAAAAAAACGTTACCTGACCTTAAAAAGATGGGTATTGAACCTGACCAGATTTTTGTAACAACTCTTGACGCTGATTTTATTGTTCATAAAGAATTTTTAGGCGGAGCTCTTCATAAATATTTATCCACTCCGGCCGATCTGCGGGATGTTTGTTCTTATACCGGAGTCTTCATGTTCCATAATAATTATTGGGAAGTGCCAACACCAATGAGACTAATTGCAACCGGTACTGCTTTTTGGCAATTATCAGAAATGGTCTCATCAGATAAATATATTAACTATTCTTCGATGTCGATTAATTTAAAATCGCTGCTCGATATTGGTCTTTGGATTCCAGATAAAGTTAACGATGATTCCGGATTTTATTGGAAGGCTTATTTTCATTTTGATGGAAAATATAAAGTTTTGCCTCACTTTTTACCGATTAGTGCTGATGCCGTTTTAGATGTTAGTTTATTTAAAACTTTCCAAAATCAATATTTGCAGCTTAAACGCTGGGCTTATGGAGTAGAACATATTCCGTTTATTGTCCGCCAATACTGGAAAGGCGACAATATCGATTTCTGGGATAAGACTGATAAATTAACTTTTATCCTTTGGTCTTATTTTAAATGGGGAACCTTGGCATTATTTATTACTTTCGGAGGATTATTAATTCCATTAATTAATCCCTCATACTCACAATCCGTCGTCTCGACTAACCTATCGACTATCTCTTCATGGATATTAACATTAGCTTTCGTAGGACTATTTTCAACAATTGTTATTAATGAAAAGACTTCTCCAAAAAGGCCTAAAGATTGGGGAATTATTGCCAGGTCTTGGTCTTACCTCCAATGGGCTTTTGTACCAATTATTTTAGTGACAATTGCAACCATTCCGGCAATTGATGCCCAAACAACTTTAATGCTCGGGCGACATATCGAGTTTAGAGTTACTAATAAAGAACGTAGCAAATGAACAAGGCTCGAGTTAAATTAATTAAGTTTTATCAGAAGACTGATAAGTATATTTTTTATTTTGTAGTGACAGCCTTTGTAACAAGTTTTTTAATTTGTTTATTCTTTGTGATGAATTTTCATAACCTGCCGAGTTTGTTACCACTTTATTACTCTTTGTCTTGGGGCAAACCTCAGCTAGTTAGTCAAAATCAGTTTTTAATACTTCCGGCCGTTATTATTTTAATAACTTTAGTTAATTTAATTGCGTCTTGGCATCTTCATTCATCTCAATTAATCCTTAAACGGATCTTGGCATCCTCCTCTGCCATTGTCGGGGTTATCCTTTTAATTACTGCCGCCAAAATTATTTATATATTTATTTAATGCTTGCCTTACTTCTTATCTGGCCATTTTTAGTCGCCTTGGCAATTAGCCTTTTGGCAATGCCAATAACCATCACTTTAGCTAAACGCTACGGATTAGTGGACGATCCCAATACTCGTCCTCATCCCGCTCATGTTCAAAATCGAATTGTTCCGAGAGCCGGCGGCTTGCCAATATTTATCGGTTTGTTTTTAACAATTCCCTTTTTTATTCCAATCGATAAACATATTTTAGGGATTATTATCGGAGCATTTATCTTACTGGTCATGGGACTTCTGGATGACAAATTAAAAAACTTTAGTCCTTATTTAAGATTTCTACTTCAATTTTTAGCAGCTGGCGTAGCAGTTGCATCAGGAATAGGTATTCCGTTTATCTCTAATCCCTTTGGAGGAGTTCTTCATTTTGATCAAATTATTATCCCCTTTCAGTTCTTGGGGCAACATCGAATTATTTTATTTGCTGATTTATTTGCTTTAATTTGGACCGTTTGGATAATGAATGTTGTTAATTGGTCAAAGGGCGTTGATGGTCAGATGCCGGGAATTATATTAGTGACAACTCTAACTATTGGTATTATCTCAACAGGTTTTTATCTGAAGGGTGATCCAAACCAATTAACAATTGCTAAACTAGCTTTTATTACCGCCGGAACTTCTTTAGCGCTGCTTATTTTTAACTGGCATCCAGCTAAAATTTTTCCAGGATTTTCTGGATCAAACATTTTAGGTTTTATGGTCGCAATACTGGCAATATTCTCAAGTGCTAAAGTTTCAACCGCTATTTTTGTAATGCTTATTCCTGCAATTGATTCAATTTATCTAATTTTAAAACGGACTTTGTCGGGACACTCTCCAATGAAAGGTGATCGTAATCATCTTCATCATAAACTACTTGATTTAGGCTGGAGTCATCATCAAATTTCCTTGTTTTACATAATCTCCTGTGCTATTCTAGGTTCAACAGTCGTTATCCTCTCGACAGTTCATAATAAAATTTTAATCGGAACTGTTGCTGGGGTAATTATTATTGGAACATTTTTATGGCTACAAAAGATCTCCTCAGCCAAAGCTTAGCTTGGCAAGTATTTAAAGAGCTCCGTCCAAGACAATGGATTAAAAACTTTGCGGTCTTTGCCGGATTAATATTCTCCGGGCAAATGGATAATACGGCCGCCACCACGATTGCTTTTGAAGCCTTCTTAATCTTTTGTGGAACTTCATCCGCGACCTATCTTTTAAATGATGCTTTTGATATTGAACGTGATCGACTACATCCTTTCAAAAGTAAGCGCCCAATTGCCTCAGGCCGAATTCCAGTTTCCGCCGCCGTTATTGCTGCATTGGTATTAATTGCTTTAATCCTCCCTATTTCATATGAAGTCTCCCCGGCTTTCTTTTTTGCCGTCGCCAGTTACCTAGTTCTCCAAGTTTGTTATTCAGCATTTTTGAAATCTTTAATTTTAATTGATGTTATGGCCATCGCTTCCGGTTTTGTTTTAAGAGTTTATGCTGGAGTTTGGGCGATTGATGCTCATTTAAATGTTTGGTTTTTGCTGGCTGTGACCAGTTTTGCGCTCTTTTTAGCTATTGGAAAACGTCGTTCTGAACTAACCTTGCTTCAATCCCAAGCTTCTAAACACCGTGAAACACTCCTTCATTATCCAGAAAATTTACTTGATATCTTAACCGCTATGTTCGCCAATTCAACCTGGCTGGCCTACGCTTTATTTACCTTCTTGCAACCCCCGATCTTAGCTCGACCGAGACTAGCTAATTTACTAGGTGATTTATCACTACCTTTTGGACAAGCCAAATATTTAATGGCCACGATCCCCGTTGTCATTTATGGAGTGATGAGATATCTCTATATTATTTATGAGAAAAAAGAGGGCGAGTCTCCAGAAAAAGTTTTACTAACTGATCAGCCACTTTTGATAACCTGTTTAATTTGGTTGGTGATGACCTTGATAATTACCTACTACCTCGGAATTTAAATCTTCTTAGCATAACTAGTCGAGACAAATCCTGTTTGATTATTTGGCAATTGAACTTTATACCAACCCGTTTGTTCATCAAGTAGATCTAAAGTATCACCCGGCGCAACTCGATAAATCTCACTGCTATTTAATGAGGCCTCGCTTCTAACTCTTAAAAAACCAGTCGGTGTTTCCAGGATTTCAACCCGAGAACCAGGAGCTGGAGTTGGGGTCGCAACAGGAACAGGCGTTGATGCAGAAACGTCAGTTGCCAAGTCAACATTTAAATCGAGTTTATACCCATCTGTTGCAACCGCTCTAATGCTTCGTTTCAAGAAATCTTGATGACTAATTAAAAAGAGGTGTTCCCCGGCTGATAAAGTCGGTAAAGATAAAGGTGTCGCTCCAACGTCCTTACCATCAATCTCAACTTCAGAACCAGTCGGCTGAGACAGTAAAGTTACCCCAGCACCTTTTTCTAAAGTAATAATCTCACCGGATGCAGACGATTCTTTGGCAGCTAGCTCACGATTAATAACCGTTAAAGTTCCTTGATTAAAAGTTACATAACCTTGCCAAGTGCCGCTGTCTGATGTCAGAGCAATTTTATGCTCGCCAGCTATCGCATTATCATCTTTATAAGGCGTTGTTCCAGCCGATTTACTATCAATTGTAACTTGAGCCGCCACATTAGATTCAATTCTAACTCCAGAACGAAGGTTGGAATGAAAAACTCGATCAACAATTTGCGAGCTAAAACGAAATATTAAAGCTAGAATGCTGAAGAACGTCAGCAAGAACAAAATTGTCTTGCGCATCCTCAAATTATATCAGTTCCACCAGCCAATTTTTAGGCTGGAGAAGGAGAAAGGAACCTCAACCGTTTGACGATCACCAATATTTACAAATAACGACAAGATCTCTTCTTCATTTTGAGATTGTTTCATGATCCCCCCACAAGCATAAACCACTCTTCTTAGCTCGGGGTGAAGTTCCTCAACCAGTGGAGTTCCATCTGGAGACAAAAAATGATCTGGTGTTAAAACTGGCATCGGATCAACTTCAATCTGATAGTTTTGACCTTCTTCTTTATATAATTTAGCTCGGCCTAAAGAATAGATAAATTTACCATCTAAAATGGTAATGCCATGAATAATCATCAAGGCCTCATGATCATTAATCCAAACTGGCGGCATAGTTGTCCCAATTCGCCATTTAGCCCAGGCCAAATCTTTTGGAAATTGAATGTGACCTTGGAGGTTAACTTGATTTCCGTCAAATCCAAAAACAATTAAGCGATGGTTATTCTCAGCGCCCTCCCCTCGGAAAAGAAAAGTATTGCTATTAATTGGGGTAACATTTTTTCCGTATCCAAACTCTTTAATGACTTTAACCTCAGGTAGTCGTTCTTGCCAAGCGGTTGATTTTAAAACCGTGATGGCTGGGTAGGGTTTCATAACCGTTTGATCAACAGCTGTTAAGCCAATTAAAACTTGATCATTATTCAAAACAAGCGCTCTAGGATCTTCTAGAAGATATTCTTTTTCGTTAGGAGTCCATATGACAAATTCTTGGACAAGTTGGCCTTTAGCATCGAGTTCTACCAAAATCATGTCACCTTTATCAGGCTGGCCTTTACCACCCGCAATTTTGACTTCACGTAAAATTAAAATTGTATTACCGTTTTGAGAAGTTTTCCAAGCGGCCGCGTTATAGCGGTTAGCGAGGTTTGAAGAGATCGAGTAATCTTTAAACATTGGGCAAGTCTTACAAAAACTACCATCTATGTTTACATTAGTCTTACATGGAAGTCAAGCAATCGGGGCGACTGCACTCTGTCTTAATACAGTCGCGAGATCGCTTGCCCACTAAGCGGGGATTTGTAATTACAAATCCCTAGATTATAATTGACAGATAATATGCCCGACGAAAATGAGATAGTTCGAGAGAAGCTCAAAGGTATTAAAGACAGGTTTGGACCAGAAGCAGAAGAATTTGTTAGAACCGGTATCGTACCCCTTTACAGCATAAGCCGAGGATCAGATGATGAACTTTGGAGAGTCACCCATCGGGCTTACAAAAAGGGCGGTATTATTGTTTATGCCCCTGAACTCGATCTTCGTGCCAGTCGAGGCAAGGTACTTCTCAGACATATTAATTATCCCGATTACCCAGATCCAAATGCAGCTTTTGGTTTTGTTAAAAAGAACCAATCTGTGGTTTTTGCTGATGCTCCGACATCTTTAAACCTCTGGGATGGACAGGTTACAGATATCACAACAGCTATCTTAGATTTGGCGAGAGTTTTTCATTATCGTAACTATTTTGGGATGGATGAAGGGACTTATTGGCGATCTAATAACGCCCCTAATCTGGTTCAAGCCCTGCGTGTAGCAGATGATCTTTCTCGCCATATCCGAGAGCAGGAAAATTCTAAACCACGAGGCTTTTTTCCTTGGACAAAAAAATGAAATTATCTAAAACACTCGCTTTAATTTTAGTTATTGCCCTGCCTTTTATTGGCTTTTGGGTGGGATATAATACTAAAAAAGGATCCGCTCCGGCATCAGTGACCGTTCTGACGGCTTCACCGACAGCGACTCCTGATCTAGCTTCTAAATCAGGAACCAGTTCCTCTGGTCAATTACAAACAACTCAGACTTCCGCCAAAGTTTCGGACGCTGACCCTCAAACCTTAATTATGGCGAGAAAATTAGTAACGGACTGGTTTGATAAATATAAAGATCCTACTCAACCTTTAGAATGGAGATTAGTTGACTATCGAATTGATAACTTATTTGCCAAAGTCTCGGACCGAGGACTTATGAGTATTAGTGTTTCCTACGGAATTAAACCAGTAAGCGCCCAATCTCAGTGGGCTTTGACATCTAATCCAGATGCCAATGGCTGGTATGGCTGGAGTGGGTGTGCTATTACTAAAAAACAAGGAACTACTTATCAACCAATTGACGGACTAGCTACAGGCTGTCCAAAATTAGAATACTTAGAAAGTAATTAAAAGTTTTGGAGAGCAAGTGAGGCCAATAAATAACAAATCGTCGATTCTGCCCCAGCATTTAGATTTGGATCAAATTCACTTAACCCATCCGAACAACCGCCATCAGGATGAATCATATTAGCTTTTTTTAAATTATTACCCGAAAACCAACTAAAATAAAATTTAGCTTTTTCTAAATACACGTTGTCATTGGTTTTTTTATAAAAATCTAAACAAGCTAAAACTAAATAAGAAACGTCAATCGGCTGTTGATCAAAGAGGGCCATCTCTCGACCCTTTTTCCACCAACCAATATTACCGACGACCACGGGTATTCCATCGCGCTGTAAGTTTTCCAGTAAAAAATTAAGACTTTTTAAGCCAATCTCCAGATATTCTTTTTTACCAGTCAATTGATAAGCTTTTAACAAACCCCAAGGCATCAAGGCATTAATGTACGTCATCTCAGTTTCAAACCAGAGCCAGTTTTTACTAGAATATTTTTCAAATAATTTAACTAGCCGATTTGCCAGAATTATTGTCGTGTCTTTATCCCCCAGCTCATAAAGCCCTAATAAACTGTAACCAATTACTCGAGGTTCGACCGATTTACTTAAACCGCCAATTAAATAATTAATGAACTTTTGAATATTACTATCAGGTTGAATTTTCTGATAAGTTGCTAGGGCCCACAGAACTTCAGCTGAAGCTTCACCGAAGTTATCTTTTTTCTCTAAAAATCGTCCATTTTTATTCCAGAGCATTTTTACACCACCGCCATCAATTTGACAGGCCATAATTTGGCTCAGAAGATGCTCTACAACCGGTTGGTTATGAGTTTGAAGAGCTACCAGCAGTCCTCGAGCCTGATCCTCAATAGCATACCCATACTCAAGAGCTTTATCCCGACCAGTGGTAAATTGGATAATACCTTGCAGGTCGATCAAAGAACAGAAATAATTGATACTTTTTTGGATGTCTTTCATTGAAATTAGAGAGAGCTTGTTAAAGGAGTTAAGACTTTGCGTGAAGCCGTTAATAAAACTTCACTAGATTTCCGAGCAATTCTTTCATTGCGTTCGATTGCAAAATTAAAAACCGTTAAATATTGTCGGGCAATATTAGCCCAAATCATCGTCCGACCTAATGCGTAGGCATTTTTTTCAATTGATTGCTTAAGCCGTGGATGTGTACACAAATCAATAACAGCCCGCGCAATAGCTTGACTGTCTTTGAATGGCACGACCATTCCTCGATCTCCGTCCAACATCTCTTTAGCATAAATATATGGCGTTGAGATACAAGCTTTGCCAGCTCCAATTGCATAGGCCAAGGCTCCGGAGGTTGCTTGTTGAGGATCTAGGTAAGGAGTAATGTAAATATCAGTTGCTCCAATGTAAGAAACAAGTTCATCTAAACTGACGTAGCGATTAACAAACATCAAATGTTTTGAGACTCCCAATTGCTGAGCTCTCTTTTTTAGTTTCTCGCGATAATAATCTCGACCATTAGCTTGTGACAAAATTAAAGGATGGGTTTGACCAACTACTAAATAGACAAAATTAGGAACTTTTTTAACAATTTCCGGCAAACTTTCGACCGCATATTCCAAGCCTTTGTTTTCGCTTATTAAATTAATGCTGGTCATAACTGTTTTACCTTGAAGCTTTAGCCTTTTCTGCCATTCTAAAATATCAAACATCGGAAAATCCGGCACTCCATGAGGAATAACCACGATCTTTTTATTAGAAACACCATATGTTTTATGTAAAATCTTCCGACCTTGCTCAAGCATGACAATAACTGATTTAGAATACTTAGCCACCTTTTTTACAATCTCTTTTTGTTTCTGGTTTGGTTCGGGCAAGATAGTATGAAAAGTTGTCACCACCGGCTTTTTAATACTTTTAATAAACGCTACGATATTTTCACCTTCATTTTTGCCATAAATTCCAAATTCATGTTGAACACAAACTAACTCAAATTCATCAGTATTGTTAACGTAATCAATAACTTTTTTATAATCTGACCATTCGTTTTGGCGGACTAAAAACTTTGATTCACCAGGATAGGATAAATTTTCGCTAGTTTTATCACTCATCACCATAATCTGAGCCAGACTAAACGGATTTAAAAGATTGATCCCTTGAGTCAGATCTTTAGTAAAAGTAGCAATGCCACATTTTCGAGGAATATATGACGAGACATACAAAACTCGGATCGGATGAACCAGCCGTTTAAGTTCTTGTTGATAGATATCCCGCTTGAGCGGAAACAGCAGGTTTGATAAGGTTGCCATAATTGGTCTAAATTGTAGCCAAGCTTTGTAAGATTGGTGTAATAGGGATTTAAGCATTTCGAGAGTATTTTACCACAAAAACCTTAGTTTTCCCGAAAGTAAGGCTAATTTTAGTGGATAACTACCCGAGTTCCGGGATTATCAGGCGTAGCTTGAATATAGTTTTGACCATCGGGAACGATCGGTCCAGTCCAAGCAAATAGGGCTTCCGCCTTATCCACTGGAGTATTAATGCAGCCATGGCTCATCGGATGGCCAAAATTATTATGCCAATATGCTCCATGGACCGCGTACCCACCAGAAAAGAACATATTGTAAGGCACATTCGGCAGATCATAAAAATCCCCTAAAGCTTTTGAACCGCCGACCATTCGCTGGCTTTTAGTCTTATACCAAATATTAAAAGTTCCGGTTGGGGTCGGACCCCACTTTCCACTCGAAATTAAAAACTCCATGACTACTTTATTGCCTTCCCAAGCCCGTAAAGTTTGAGTTTGGAGGTCAACTTCGATCCATTTTTCTTCACCATTGCTATTCGTCGTTCCTAAAACATTCGAATCAGCCATCGCTAAATTGGGTGGATTAAATAAAGCTGATAACTCCTGCCCTGGATATGAAACTTGTTGGTTATCATAAATGGCTTGGCTGGCATTAGGATCAAATTGACCATTCGAGGCTAAAACGTCAGCAACCTTGAAGTCGGGGCCAGTCGAACCTAAATGAAGCGCTGAAGCTATTTGCTGGCGGATTGGTAATGAGGCCACTAACGTTATGATCGTTAGAGTCAACACAGTTAAAGCTCCGGCCAAAAGCTTGGGCATTAATTACATATTAGAGGATCGCTGGTCGAGGGAGGAAGATTGTATTTTGATCACTTTTTGTGCTAATATTCTCTCCATCCTGTACCAGATGGTACGGGATCTGATGTTTAAAGGCTTTATTGCATCTAAGCATCTGCCCCACTTCCTGACTCTTAGTAAAATTTTTGCTAAGTTGTCCTTAGGAATGGCTTTGCTGTATCTTTTATCCAATTATCAACCAACTTTAGGTTTTCCGCCAATTAAAAGAAATGTCGTTCATGCTCAAGTTACTCAACCAGAACAAACCCAAAAAATAAACGTCAGTTCGCTCCCTTTTGTCGCTCAGCTACCTCATCAAGGCTATATTAGTACCTATTATTCAGCTTTTCATCCTGGAATTGATATTGCGACCTTCTTAGGTGATAAAATTCACCCAATTGGTGAAGGTACAGTTATCGATACTAGCTACACTTATTGGGGATTAGGTCAAACTGTCACGGTTGATCACGGTCAAGGCTATCAATCACTTTATGCCCATATGGGTAAAGTTTATGTCAAGGATGGCCAAAAAGTATCTTCAAACGACGTTTTAGGTGAGGTGGGGTTAACTGGTAATACTTCCGGACCACATACTCATTTACAGATCAGTAAAGATGGTCAAACCATTAATCCATTAGCAATTTTACCCGATACATTACCCAATATTTCAGTGGTATTGGCTTCATATTCAGCCACTTTAGTAGCTAAATAACTAGTCTTCGACTAATTCACCTTCGAGAGAAACGACTGGCCCAGTTGGGCGACCATATTGTTCGCGTTCGCGATTAATTAATCGCTCTAATAGATTTTTGAATTCAACTGGATAACCCACATGCTCAAGTGTAATCTCACCCTTATTCATCCCTGCGGTATTAATAATAACTTTACCTTGATACATAAAGAATCGATCGACAAATCCTTGAAAAACCTCAATATGAGTCATCTTGTCATATAACGCCGAGGTTAGATTAACTACAAAAAAACCTTTTTTGATAATTAATCGCCGGGTCGTCATTAAATATTGATGAGAATGGTGAACAAAATAAGCTTTAAAGAAACCAACAATCCCAGCGATAACGAGTCCAATTAATAAACCATAGCCGGCTCGAGTTATATCATGATTTGGGAAAAAGCCTGCTCCAAAACCAATTGCCATGAAAAAGAAGCCAGGAATGGCTAGTGCCATAATAAAGATCTCCCGGATATGCATGGTGCTATAGCCTGTCACCAATATTAGTTCTTCACCTTCGGCTAAAAACCGGGCAAAACGGTGACGTTCTTTCTGAGAAACGTTTTCTTTGTAATGTTGTCTGGCCATTCTTAAGTTAATGATACTACATTAAAGAGCGGTTAGAAGAAGTTAGGCTATGGCCGATCAGTAATCACCCATGCCTGGCATGCCGCCGGGCATTCCACCCGCTGGGGTCGGAGATTTTTCAGGAGCATCGGTAATTAAAACGTTAGTGGTCATAATCATGGCTGCAACCGATGCCGCATTCTGTAAAGCTGAGCGAGTAACTTTAACTGGATCAATGATTCCAGCTTTAACTAAATCTTTAACTTGACCATCGGCGACGTCAACTCCAAAAGTTGGACCAGCCGCTAAAACATCTTTCATCATCATCCCAGCATTAAATCCAGCGTTTTCCATTAATCTGTTAAACGGCATAAGGATTGCTCTTTTAACAATCTCGATTCCGGTCTGTTCTTCAAGATTAGCACCTTTTAAGTTATTTAAGACTTTGCTAGCCCTTAGTAATGCAATCTCTCCTCCAGCTACAATACCTTCTTCAATCCCCGCTTTAGTCGCCGCCACCGCATCAATGACTCGTTCTTTTTTCTCTTTTAATTCAACTTCTGTGGCTGCTCCAACATTAATAACGGCTACTCCACCCGTTAACTTAGCGAGTCGCTCTTGAAGTTTTTCGCGATCAAAATCTGAAGTTGATTCAGAGATTTCGCGTCGCATCTGAGAAATTCGAGCTTCGATCTGTTTTTTGCTACCTTTACCATCAACAATTAAAGTTGAATCTTTTTTAGATGTCACTCGACCAGCTTGCCCTAAATCTTCAATCTCAACTGACTCAAATTTGCGACCAGTTTCTTCTGAGATAACTGTTCCCCCAGTTAAAGTCGCAATATCAGCTAACATTGATTTGCGACGATCTCCAAAACCTGGAGCACTAACCGCCAAGACATTAAATGTCCCTCTAATTTTATTAAGGACTAACGTTGGGAGCGCATCGCCTTCGATCTCATCGGCAATAATAACTAAGGTTTTTGAGACTTGGACAAATTTTTCTAGGAAGGGTAATAGCTCAGCCATTGATGAGATCTTTTTATCGGTGATCAATATGTAAGGATCTTCAAGAGTCGCTTCCATCTTGTCAGAATCAGTTACAAAATATTGAGAAGCATAGCCTTTATCAAACTCCATCCCTTCTTTATGATCAACGGAGATTAACATCGTTTTTGATTACTCAACAGTAATGACACCGTCTTTACCAACCTTAGTAATAGCATCTGAGATCATCTTCCCGATGTGTGAATCAGCCGCTGAAATTGTCGCAACTTGAGCGATCTCCTCAGGAGTTGTTAATTTTTTAGACATTGTTCGGAGTTCAGCAACTAATGCGATAACAGCTTTTTCAATGCCAGTTCGAAGAATCATCGGATTAGAACCCGCTTGAATATTTTTTAAACCTTCTGATACGATCGCTTGAGCCAAAACAGTTGCAGTCGTTGTTCCATCTCCAGCCACATCGTTCGTTCTTGAGGCCGCTTCTTTAATTAATTGCGCTCCCATATTTTCAAATGGATCTTCAAGTTCGATCTCTTTAGCAACCGTTACCCCATCATGAACAACCGTTGGGGCTCCCCATTTTTTATCGATGGCAACGTTACGGCCTTTAGGTCCAAGTGTTGAAGCCACAGCCTCAGTTAGGGTATTAACCCCTTTAAGTAATTTTTCGCGGGCTTCAGAATCAAATTTTAATATTTTAGCCATGTTAACTCCTGTCTATCTTCTTGATCGTCCATAACATCCTCAATGACCGCTAATCTTTTGTTAGCAAATATTTCTAAACCTAAACCAGCTGCAATATCTAAAGCTCCCACGATCAACCCAACTGTCGAGGCCGCTCTAACTGACTTGGAATGCTCATGGTCTGGGTCTTTAGAAGTTAGCCAGCTTAAACCTAGATTGACAGCTGATAGACCCACTCCAATACCGGTTAAGCCTTTACCGATCGTGACCACATCTTCCAAAACCAACCGTTCCTCATCAACAGCATGTGGAACTAGGCCTTCAATTCGAGTTCGATAATCAACAGCTTCTGCATTCATATTTTATTTTCCACCATTTACCGGACAAGTTTTAGTCGTTGGTAAAAGTCTCACTGCAGTATCAGCCAGATCTATTTTAGCCCAAACACCAAAATCATATGAATCAAACCACGCTGACCAGACACCTTGACGATCAGCTCGAGAATTGTGCATTTTGGCCAGAGCAGCTCCCAAAACTAACTGATCTTTCTTATGACTTTGTTGATATCGATCCAAATGGACTCGTGCTAGCGGAAGGTCAATAATCGGTCTCTCAGAAAGTCTGGACATACCGTTTCGTTTCTCACCATGTCTCTGTCGAAGAAGGTCTTTGATGTTGCTCTTATATTCATACAGATAACCTAAACCTTCTGCGATCGCTCCGGAGCTTTTATTTCGACCTCGAGTCAATTCAGCCATTCGGACAGTCAACGGATCAATCACTAATAAGGGGTTCATCGCTACCCTATCAGTAAATGTTGATCCCGAACTACGGAGATCCTCTAAAAATCTCAGCGATGCTTCAAATTGTCCACCAAATAATTCAGGCTGGGCCATATTATTCTATTACCGCCATTAGATCATCAAATTTAACTAATTTATATTCAATACCAGTTACTTTAATCTCATCCCCGCCCCATTTTTTATAAACGACCACATCATTTAATTTAACCGGACATTTGAAAACTCGACCACCATCAAAAACGACATCATCACCAATTGCAACAACAGTTCCTTGAGCTGGTTTTTCTTGAGCACTTTCGGGAAGAATAATTCCGGAGGCGGTTTTAGTATCACCGGCTGATGGCGAAACTAAGATATAACCCATTAGTGGTCGGAGCTTAAGCATTGGTTTTGATTCTATCTCTTTTTTTGGTCTAGCCATGGTTAGTTTTGCAAATACTTGCGGGCAGAGTTAAGTGGTTCAATATATATACTAATTAAGCATCTCTGTCAAGGGAGACTCCCTTTATCAGACTTGATAGTCGAGATTAAATACCTTATATTAATCACCAGATGATCGATATTGATTCTGGCCCAAATCCAAATGGGTTAACCAAAATTCCAGGTGGTTTAATTGATCTTCATGTCCATGCTCGTTACCCAGGCGGCCAATCTGAAACCATTAAACAAGCCAGCCATGCTGCCGCTCGGAGTGGAATCACCACCTTTGTAGGTATGCCTAATACTAGTCCTTCCGCTACAAATTGTGAGGTCATGATGGATATCCGCCAAGAAGCCTTAAGAGAAGGTATCTGGGTCGATTTTGGGATGCATTTTGGCGCTACTCCTACCAGTCGAGACGAAGCCATTGAGGCCAAAAGACGACGGCTGTCTGTTACAGATAAAGCTTATTGTGATTTTACAACCGGTGATATTATCTTAACTCCTGAGGAAACGAAAAAGGTCTTTGAGATTTGGCCAAGAGATCACATCCTCTATCTTCATGCCGAAGGTGGAACACTTGATAATGTCATAAAATACGGTTGGGAAAATGAACAACCAATTCATATTGCTCATGTTAGTTTAGCTACAGAAGTTTTGGCAATTGAGAAAGCTCAAGCTCGTGGTCAGATGATTACTTGCGAGGTGACTGATCATCATTTAAATCTGAACCATAAAGATTTAGCTTACTTGGGGCCATTTGGGATGATGAAGCCTGAGCTTGGTGATGAGGAAGACCAAGCAGCTCTTATTGAAGCTTTCCAAAGCGGCCTTATTGATATTGCTGCCACCGATCATGCTCCGTGGTTACCATCTCAAAAGATGAACTTCTGGGATAAACCTAAATTTGGGGTTCCGGGCTTAGACACTCATTTTGCGATGCTGGCAACGATGGTTAATGATGGCAAGCTAAGTTGGAAACGATTTATTGAAGCGACCGTCACTAAACCCCGTCAAATTGCAGGTATCCCACTAGATGAAAGTACTTACATTATGGTTGATATGAACAAAGAGTACACGATTAATCAACAAGATTTGGCAACCAAGTGTGGCTGGAGCCCTTTTACCGGTATGAGAGTTAAAGGTCGGGTTGAAGAAGTTGTCTTGAGAGGACAGACTGTTTATAAAGAAGGACAATTAGTTGGTCAACCTAGAGGCCAATTTTATCCGTATTCTTCCGATATTGCTGCATAACCTTCGGGTGATAATCTTCAGGATGAAGATATAAACTGGTTTGACTGATCCTCTCCGCCCCAGTTGGCCGGTCCATCACATAAAGCTGATACCTCTTCGCTAAGTTCTCTAAATAATCAAAAAAGATCGTCCAACGATTTAAAGGAAGTTGTTTCTTTTTAAACCTAGGCGGTTTAATCAGCCTCGGACCGATCCAATTTGGTAAATATTTTAAGGCCCACTGATTGGCCTCTAAAAATAAGTCATAAGTATTGTCTTTTTGCCAAAGTAATTTAAGTTGTAAAACTTCATGAGCGATATATAAACTTTTGTCGGATTGAGCTAAATCAGAAATTTCTAAAAAGATGTTCGGACAAATTTTACCAGCTGCTTGTCTTTTCTTATCGGCCCGAGTTCTTCGCCGACCTAAAGACTCAAGAACTAATAAAACAAATAGACGTGTCAACCATAATCTATTTTGTTCAGTAATAATTACTAAATCAATATCATCATCTATGCTGGCATTGTTCATTGATAAAGTTCCCGAAACACCAACTAATTTAAGCCATGGCCAGAGTTTAATAATCTGAATAAAAACTGGTAATCTTCGAGAGAGTTTTTGAGAATGTTTTTCTCGATTTAAACGAGTATTAACCAAATTACTCTTAGTATTTAAATAATAAAAGCCTTTTTTTGTTCCAACTTTACTCTGTTTAATTAACCTTTTTAAACTCTTTTCAACTTGGGTTAAGCTAGCTGGTTGTTTGATTAACCATTTTTGAATCTCCCAAGCTTTCATCGGAAACTTAAAAATATCTGCATAAGCGAGGGTTTTTAAAATAGCTTTGTCCATACTACGTATATATACTTATATACTCTCTTAGTCAAACATTTTATAATTAAGCCCGATGACAAACTTTAGTGCGCTAACGACCCTTGAGATCGGCGGACCAATCAAAGATTACCAAGTTGTTTATACTGAAGATGAGCTTATAAAAGCTCTTCAAGGCGCTCATCAAAATCAGCAAAAGTTTTTAGTGGTTGGCGGAGGAAGCAATCTATTAGTCAGTGATGAAGGGTATGACGGACTCGTTATTCATAATCGAGTTGTCGATATTAAACAACAAGACAATACCTTAATTGTCTCCTCAGGAACATCACTTCAAGAGTTAGTTGACTATACAACTGAATCCGGCTTATCCGGTATGGAAAAACTAATTGGCATTCCTGGAACCGTTGGCGGAGCCATTTATGGTAATGCCGGGGCCTATGGACAAACAATTAGTGATCATTTAGTTGAAGCAACTTGTTTTGATGGCCAAACTAAACAGATTTTGTCTAAATCCGATTGTGGGTTTTCATATCGTGAGAGTAACTTTAAAAATAATCAATTAATTCTTTTAGATGCCACTTTTAAGTTTTCTACGACCGACGCTACTGCTTTAAAAATAACTGCCCATGAAGTTTTAACTAAACGCCAACAAAAATATTTACCTGGTATCAAATGTCCCGGTAGCTTTTTTAAAAATGTTTTAGTGGAAAATTTATCTGAAGACACATTAGCCCAACTTCCGGACCAAAAAGACTTTTTTGGCAAAGTTCCGGCCTGGATATTTTTAGATGAGATCGGAGCTAAAGGTTTACAAAAAGGTCAAGTTCAAGTAGCCGATTTTCATGGTAATTTAATTATGAATTTAGGGGGTGGGACTGCTCAAGATTTTTGGGACCTAGCTAAAAATTTGTCTAATAAAGTTTATGAAAAATTTAGAGTCAGACTAGAACCCGAAGTTCAATTAGTTAATTTACCGAAGTTATAATATTATTGGCCCGAAACCGCTGGAGCACTACCTGAATATTTATCTAAGACTTGGCTCACTCCCGAAGCGGCGGTTCCTAAAGCATCTTGTGGACTCCCCCCCCCCACAACCGAGTTCACGGCATCTTCATAATATTTAATCATCTCTTCGTTAATCCCAGCGTCATAAGTATCGCTCGCTAAGTACCAAAAGCTAGCTTTTGGAGCTTGATTAACAAATGCTCCGACTAACGGATCGTTGGCTAATTCTGATTGAAGATCAACTCTTGAATATGGCTCCCCAAATAGTCGAGTTTTTGAAGCTTCTTGATAAACAGCTTTTTCGCCATCACCTGAAGTTAGGTAATTTAAGAATTTCCAGGCTTCAGTTTGATTAGGTGAATTACTAGCCACTCCCCAAGCCCAAAAGCTCGCCCAGTTAACGGTGGGATTACCAGGTAATTGAGGAACTGGAGCCACTTTAAAATGAAGTTGCGGATTGCTCGCTCTTAAGACTTGGGCTTCCCATGATGGACCAAAATAGAAAGCTAAACGTCCTTCAGCAAAAGCTTGAGTTGATGAAGGCATATTAACGTCCCAAGTTTTATGTTTAGGGTCTGTTGCAAAGCTGGTATAAAATTGAAGGGCTTGAGCACCAGCATCATTATTCGGTTTAGTCAGATCAGCTGAAGGCTGTTGTAAAAAAAGTAATCCTAAAATATCTGACCAATGATCAACATTTGAAGTCGTACCCAAGGCCGCCCCAGCAGTTTGAATATGTCCAGTACTATCCGCCGTGGTCATTTTAGTAGCATCGTTAACGAAATCAAACCAACTTGTTGGCGGAACAATGCCCTGATTTTTCAGAAGATCTTCATTATAATAAAGTCCTAAACCATCAAACTCTTGAGGTATAGCATAAATCTGTTTGTTCGACGTTAAACTATCAACCGCCACTGGATAAAAAATCTTTGAATAGTCATCGAAAGATACGATAGACGGAGGTGCAACCGCTAAAGTATTACTCTTAACAAACATCGATACCCAACTATCATGAATTAATAAGATATCCGGCCCTTGACCATTGGCAATTTGAGTTTGAACACGAGTCCGGTAGTTAGCGGTAGATTGAAAAGTATAATTAATTTTAACGTTCGGGTGAAGCTGTTGATAATTATCAAAAGCCGCTTTAAAACCATCCGTGCTCTCCCAAAGCCCCCAAATATTTAAAGTCACCGGAGCGGCTTGACTAGGCCCTTTATTATTTTTAAGAAGCGGCGGAACTAACTTCCAAAATAGAATCCCTAAAATAATACTGCCGATAATAACCCCTATCACAACAAACTTACTCATCATGTAAATTATACCTGAAAATATGTACAATATGGGCGTGGCAAAAGTCAAAAAGAAATCAGAGCCTAACAAAGAATCAAGTGATCAGAAAAAGCCCAAAAAGTCTTCATTTTCACGACGAAATCGAGTTTTTGTCATAAGTCTAAGCGCCTTAGGTCTAGCCTTATGCTTAATTTCGATTGGTATTGGCGGATATATCTTTTTCCAAGATCGCATTTATCCAGGAATAACCGTAGCCGGAGTTAGTTTAGCTGGGGAAACAGTTTCGGAAGCAACTCAGAAATTAAACCAGGTTTTAGCGAGTCGGACGGAGACGCCTTTAGTTTTCAATTTCCAATCTCAAGTTTTTCAGATCAAAATTGATCCACAATCAATAAATAACCAGCCTCTCGCAGAAAACGCGTTTGCAGTTAATCACCATTATTTAGCAACTTTACCCAACCAGATTGAGATCACAAACCTATCGCTTAATATTGATTCACAAATTAAAACCATCGCTTCAAATATTGATTTACCAGCCATTGATAGTCAGCTAACTTCAACTCCTGATCTTGATATTACCGTTTCACCTTCCCAAAACGGTCAAATTCTTGATCAAGATAAATTAAAACAGGAGCTAGTTACTTATTTAAATGGTGGTCCAATTCCAAATTCAACTTTGCCAACTAAAATTGACCGACCAACCTTGTCTTATGATGACGCCTTAGCTATTAAAAACGCCTTGCTGAAAATTAAAGCCTCGCCCCTCAAATTAGTTTATAAAGATCAGACGTTTACAATTGATCTCCCAACTGCTTTAAATTTAATTGATTTAAAAAACTCACAATCAGTCGTGGCTTCAGGCAACTTTTATGGACATCAAATAACGATTGAGTCGATTTCAACACCTCAATCTCAAATTAATAACGTTCAGTTAAGTTTTAATCCTCAAAAACTAAACGATTATTTAACAAATACCGTTGCCTCAAAAATTGACCGACCAGTTAAAGAGCCACTCTTTAATTTTGATGGCCAAAAGGTCACCCAATTCCAACCTCCTCAACAAGGACTAGCTTTAGATAAAGCTCAAACAACGATTTTAATTAATCAGATTTTCTTAGCCAATAATTCAGTCTCAACGATCAACTTACCAGTAACAGTAACTGAAGCCAAAAATCAGTTATCAAACCAACTGGGAATTAAAGAGCTAATTGGTGAAGGGGTCTCAAATTTTGATCACTCAATTCCTAATCGAATTTATAACGTTCAATTAGCCGCGTCACGAATCAATGGTAGCTTAATTGGACCAGGCCAAACCTTTTCATTTGTAAATACGGTTGGAGATATCTCGGGAGCTTCAGGATACAAACAAGCTTATGTCATTAAGGAAGGTCGGACCGTTTTAGATGATGGCGGGGGGGTTTGTCAGGTTTCAACAACTCTCTTCCGAGCAGTTTTAAACTCTGGGTTACCGGTTGTTGAACGAACTGCCCATGCTTATCGAGTTGGGTATTATGAAGAGGGTTTTCCACCTGGAATTGATGCCACGATTTTTAGCCCAACCGTTGATTTTAAATTTAAAAACGATACCCAAAACAGCATCTTGATTCAAACTCGGATTGAGGGTTTAACTTTATACGTTGATTTTTATGGGACATCAGATGGTCGAGTTGCAGTAGTAAGTAACCCCGTTGTGACTAACCAAACTCCACCACCACCGGATCTACGTCAAGATGATCCAACTCTACCTAAAGGCACAGTTAAGCAAGTTGACTTCTCGGCATGGGGAGCAAATGTTGTTTTTAGTCGGACAGTAACTCGAAATGGCCAAGTGATAATTAATGATACTTATCACTCTAACTACAAAGCATGGCAGGCTATTTATCTGGTTGGAACTGGGGCATAATATATGAGAGTCCATGTTAAAACTGAAACAATTAATCGAGCACTTCGGCAACCCCGACAAGAAAAACCAACTTTTAATTGGGCTGAGTGTACTAGGGATTTTAGCCTTCTTAGTCATAAGCTCAGTTTTCACTTTCTCAAATCCGTTCTTTAGAGCTCTCTACCCGAAACTACCATCCCATGCTTCAACGGCAACTCAAGAATTTTTCCCATACGGTTCTTTTGACGATCAAGGAAACGTGACTGCTTCGACTGCTCTCACCAATATGTTTAATGAGCTCCTCTCTTTCAATATGGATAGTGTGATGTTTAATAATACTTCTTTTACAAATCCCTATTTTTCGCAAATGCTGACAATTGCAGATCAAAAAAACTTTAATATTATTGCTGGTCCGCAACAAGAACTTTATCGCCAGTGGTGGGAACCGTTAACTTTCCAGAACCCGGAGCCCTCACTAACGATTAACAGTGCGAACGCCATCGCTCAACCGCTGGTCGCTCAAACTCAAAACCATCCAAGCTTCTTAGCCTACAACCTGGTCGACGACTCGGATGCTTTTTCTCTCCAAAAACGAAACTTAATTCAGCAAGCATTCTCCCAGCTTGATCCCGATCGAGCAGTCTCACTTATTAATGGAATTGATACTGCCCGATATGATTTTACTAATAATATTCAGCCCCGTGCAGTTATTTATTACAACTATCCGGCAGGAGTTAGTCAAGCAGCCTGCGTTTTTAATCGTGGCGGGCTGGTCGACTGGGTTGATAGCGAGCGTATGATGAAGCAATATCTTCCGCCTAACACTCCTATTTGGCAAATTTTGCAAACTCATCAAACCCAAAAAGATTTTTACGGTACTATTGTGTCATCAAGTTCAGGTGCGCTGAGATACCCAACAGTCGAAGAGTTAAGACTTCAACAGTGGCTCAGTTTGGGAGAAGGCGTAACTGGTATTTTCTGGTTTACTTACTTAGACCTTAAAAATCCGGCTGGTCAACCGGGTTGGTTGGGCTGGAAAAATCAGCCTGCTTTTCTAGCTGAAATTACAGATCTATCTACTCGGCTCAAACCGCTCCGGCCGCTCTTTTTACAGATCCAAAAGATTGACGATAAGTTTAGCGCCGATGGCTCTGGGAGAACCTATGTCAGTACCTTTAAAAACAAAAGCTCAAATACTCTTTACGTTCTGGTCGTAAATAATGAGTGCAGCAGTCAAACCGTGACGGTCAAAACTAAGTATTTGACTGGACAACTAAAAAATCTCGAAACTAATCAAATTCAAAACATGAATGATCCGATTAATCTTCGTGGAGGGGACGCGGCCTTCTTCGAGTTAGTCAACCCCGGGTTAGTTAGTCCTATGCCAGCTTTAGTCACCGCGACAAACTTAGTCACTAACCCCGGATTTGAAACGCTAGATTCCTCGGGCAAGCCAACTGGCTGGAGTGCACCGGCTAGTGCCGTCAGCACCAGTACCGTTCATCAAGGCAACAACTCTTTATCCGAGCAAGGGCCAATTAGCAGCAAGTATTACTGGACCCAACCAGTCTTACAACCAAACACTAAGTATATGTTGAGTGCTTGGATAAAAACCAACAACGCGACTACGGCTCAACTGCGTTATGTCATTACTCAGCCCAGCATAGCTTCAGCAGTCGCAACAGCCCAATTAACTGGAACCAAAGATTGGCAACAGATATTTGCTCTTTTCACCACCCCACCCGACTATGTAACTGGACGCCTTGATGCCTTATTTACGATGCCTGATGGGGGGCAAGGATGGATTGATGAGGTGCGTTTATGTGCGGTTAACGAAAGTTGCTCACCTCTACCATACACTCCGTTAACCAGCTTTAATTCAGCTCCCGTATCTGGAATCCCAGCCGTAGACCCCAACTATTCAGAAGACGTGACGACTTGGTGGAATAATCACCCGTTAAATCCTGCCGCCCCTAGCGGGATTGCTATCGGCGGAATCAAGTCGCCGTCTCCGATACTTGATGTTCAAAAAGATTATGCCGGAGATATTCAGGCAGCGATTAACGCTCTTCCGACAACCGGCGGAACACTATTTTTCCAACCCGGAACGTATGCTGCAGGATTTCAACTGGTTGGCAAATCCAACGTTCATTTCATCTCAGATGGCGGCGCAACGATTAAAGGAAACTTTGTGGTTGGCAACGATGTAAATACCGAAAGTAATATTGCCGCATGTACTCAGGCGGTGTACCTTGGGAGTTTTAATGCTTGTGTGTTTAATAAAAATGATCCGAATCATTTAGCTTGTGTTGCCTGCGCCACAACGGACCGAATTCATAATATTTATTTCAAAAATATTACTTTTGATGGAGCGGGCATCTCCTATCAAGCATTTACTCTTCGGGCAGCACGAGATATTGTGTTTGATAATGATATTTTTCAAAATTTCGTCTATCAATCAACCTTTGTCAGACCATCACCGACACCAGCAGTTCCTAATCTCGTCAACTCAACAGTGAATGGAGAAGCGAATCTGAATAATATTTGGTTTCGAGGTTGTCAATTCTTAGGGAGTGGGGCACAGGCAGTCTATATGGATGGCTTACATGGTGGAGGAATCATTAATTCAATAATTAGCGGGAATTACAACGCCGCACTATGGCTGGAAACAAATAATGATTGGTCGATTGACTATAATGACGATGGCGTTGTAGATTCAGAAGAAAACCGAATAAGTGATTACTTCGTCTTTGATCACAATACAATAAGCATACCTAAAATCTATTACGGAGTTAATACGTCAGCCAGAGATAGTTTGTTTAGCAACAATACACTCACCACCTTTACCTTAGCTTTTCTCAATTACGGAGTTCGGGGAAATATTGGTCGACCTTTGGCCCACTATAATGCATATAACGACATCATCGAAAACAATACCGTCGCTTATGCGAATAATTTCGCACTCATAGCCCATGTCGATCCCTGCGACACATCAGCAGGTCACGCAACTGATTGTGGAAAGATTGGATTATATACCTTTACAAATAACAAAGTGAACAGTATTGGCGTAGGCAGTACAACATTTAAAGGCTTCATTGCCTTTTCTGGTGCTGGAACGATCGATCAACCAACCTGCGTTCAGGGTAATTCTATCGCAGGTACTCCTATTCCTGATCAATGTAATAATAATCCCAGTAGCTCACCCCAAGCCGCCTTTAACTTAAGCTCCGGAGTTACTTCTCCAATTCCAGCCAACACCAACTTTTCGGTTCAACTGAAAGCCCGATCTGACACGGATTCATCTAACTTGTTTACCGCCAAAATTACTTTCCCTGCTAATTTAATGGCAGTCCAATCAATTAGCACTGTGGGGAGCTTTGTAACTAATTGGGCCGACACTTCGTTTGATAACACGACAGGAACAATCTCAATTAGCGGGGGGTTAGGTCAACCTGGGTTTAAAACGAGTGGGGCAGACAGTCTGATGGCGACTATTAACTTTAAAACCTTAGCTGGTAACGGCGGAACTGGAAACATTGACTTTAATACCAGCCAGTCCTCTATTTATCGAAATTCAGATAATCTTAATATTTTAACCACTACCAACCCATTAGCTTTAACGGTTAATCCGGGGCCGACCCCAACGGCTTCACCAACTGGGTCACCTCATCCTACGCCATCACCCATGCCAAGTCCGACGGCCTCGCCTACCCCAGCCCCTATTGCGTGTTCTCTTACTTCTGCCAATTGGTCAAATTTAGCTTCAAATCCTGTTTCCTACGACACGACCGTTAACTTAACTGTCAAATCAGTCGGCGACTGTACCGGTAAAACAGTTAGTGTGGTCATTAATCAGGATAACGGAATACTCCCAGCTGGATCCGTCTCGACAAACCCCAACAATGGAGTTTTCGTTGGCAATACAGCCACAACAACTTGGGTAGCTGAATACCAACCGGATGGACCATTTGGATTATTTGATCCACCAGAATTCTACTTTACAGCTACACTGACTTCATTAACGACTGGCACCACATCGATTAAATCGGTTAATCCTGAACTTCAAGTCAATAATAGTAATAATCCGAACCCGTCTGCTTCACCAACAGTCCAAGTAGGAGATGGTAATCACGATGGTAAGATCAACTTAGTTGACCTATCGATCATGCTATCTAACTTCACTAAACTTTCGACTCAACCTGACTTTCCAAATGATCTAGATATTAACGATGACGGGATTATTAACTCGATTGATTTTTCCTCTGAGATTAATTTACTCAGAGCCAATCATACGATCTGACTTATTGACTGAACCCAGCCAGAAGTGATTGAATTAATATAATGCCCAAAAGGAGGTTAAGTAAAATCGATCAAAATTTAAATAAGTTTTTAGACAATTACGATAAGAAAACTAAAACTCAGTTCCTTGTCGCCTCGCTAGGTATTTTGGTCTTTTTACTTGTTGCGGGAACAACCACCTTCAATCATGGACTCTTTAGTCAGTTATTTATAAAGCCATCCTCACACGCCTCCACAACTTTCCCCGCAGTCCCAACTTATTACGCCCCTCTTTTTAATTACATGCAAGGACAGTTAAATACTTTCCAAACCACTCTTGACCAACAAAATACTGGCACATTGTCACCAGTCATCACTTCAACCGAGCTACTTCAAGCCAACGGTAATAGCGGGACAACTCTGATTACCGCTTCTAACCCCAACCTGCACTGTACAGACAACTTTTTAGCAATGTGTAACATTAATCCTTTTTTAGATCGAATGCAGACACTCGGCATCCAAGCCATGACAATCGCAGTTAAATATCCATTACTGTCTGACAATCTTTCGACGATGGAAACACCAGCCAATTCCCAAGGAACAACTGCCCAATATTTGCAATTCTATAACGATGTTGCAGCCTCAATTAGAGCTCATGGTATGAAAGTAGCGGTTGAAACGAACGCCATTTTTTCGGGAACGAGTTTCTCCTCGTTTACCTATAATTTACCCACTTATTGTGCTTATGAAGCCGACAATCACCTTGTCACCCAAAAAATAATTGATAACCTCCATCCGGATTATTTACAGATCTTTCAAGAGCCAGATACCCAATTTTCACTCACAAAATATCCAGCCTTCGACCCTAAAAGTCAGACCAGTGGCATAACTGGTGGCGCAGTCGGAGTCGCTCAATATGTTAAATATGTGCTTGGGGCAGCAGCTGATCCAAATTGTCCGACCAACCCCAACCCAACCTTAACTCCAATTAATAAAGGTGCGACCAAGATTATGGCCGGAACTGGCACTTGGTTAATGACTGATCAAACTAGTGGAAAAGTTAATTACGCCACCGAGTTATCAAAAATCGGAGCATTGGATGGGATTGATATTCATGTTTATCCGATCATTAATGATGGTTTGCCTCAACCAAACTATACCTATTTACAAAATATTTTAACCATGTCCGGTATTGCTCATAGCGCTGGCAAAAAAGTCACGATGATGGAGGCTTGGGCCAATAAAGAAGATCCGTCAGATCTAGGATCGGGAAATATTGCGTCCAGTGCCAAGATCTTTGATCGTGATAACTTTTCTTTTTGGCAACCGATTGATCAGCAATTTATTTCCGAAATGTTGTTAACCGCTAAAATCAAAAATATTGAGCTCATTAACCCTTTTTGGAGTAAATATTTGGTGTCTTATATTGACTATACGCCAGGTGTCTACGATGAAAACTCAACAACTCAACAACTCCAAACAGCCCAAACACAAGCAGTCAGTCAAAACTTAACCTCGGATACATTTAGTCTAACTGGGAATTATCTTAAACAATTATTGTCATCAAGCGTGGCTAGCTTTTCACTAACCACAACTGCAGTTTCACCACTTCCCCCAGCAACAAGTTTTACAGCTCAACTTAAAGTCAGAACTGATACTGATGCTTCTAATTTGTTTACAGCGAAGATAAACTTCCCAGCTAATCTTTTACAAGTCCAGTCAATTAGTACCACCGGTTCCTTTATTACCAACTGGGTTGATTCTGGAACCTTTGATAATACCGCCGGGACAATCTCGATTATTGGAGGGGTTGCTCAGCCAGGATTTAAAACTTCAGGTACAGATAGTTTAATGGCGACTATTAATTTTAAAACAGTCTCGGGAAGTGGCGGCCCTGCCAATATCAGCTTTAATGTCACTCCCAATAAGTCGGCAATCTACCGAAACTCAGACAATACTAATATCTTAAACACTGCAAGTCCACTGTCTTTAACTATAAATCCAGCTCCGACACCCTCGCCGACAGCTACTCCCACTCTGGCCCCAACTCCAACCCCTACCATAGCACCTACAGCAACTCCGACCTCAACTCCAACAGCCAGCCCAACCGCAGCACCGACGGCTACTCCCACTCTGGCTCCAACTCCAACCCCTACCATAGCAC
>JBEPVZ010000006.1:0-39839 GCA_041690695.1 Candidatus Daviesbacteria bacterium
TTGTCAATTTGACTGATTTATCCGTCATGTTATCAAACTTTACTAAAGTCTCAACCCAACCTGACTTCCCAACTGGGCTGGATATTAATAATGATGGAATTATTAATTCCCTAGATTTTGCCTCTGAAATTAGCCTCCTTCGGTCTAACGGTAGTATATAATTCTATTATGCAGTCGATGCGTTTTTTTATTGCTCTGGAAATTCCAGAAATTAATCAGCCCGAACTAAAACGGGTTCAAGATGAAGTTGCCAAACTTATTCCAGGACTTAGGATGACTGATTCAGATAAGTTACACCTAACGCTCGCTTTCGTCGGTGAAGAACCACTTGATTTAAAAGAATCTTTAGTCGAGGTCTTAAATCATGCCGCCAAAGAGATTAAACCATTTGAACTTACCCCGGCTTATCTTGATGGCTTCCCAAGAATCCATGAATTTACAACTCTTTGGGTGGGTGTTAAAGGCGATATTGATAAGTTAGTAATTATTAGAGAGCGGATCAAAGATGGTTTACAAGCTTTAAATATTGCGGTTGATGAGAGAAGATTTACTCCTCACATTGCCATCGCCAAAGCCAACTTTCAAAAAATAGACACTACCGTTGAAGAAAAACTCCAAGAGATGATGAGCCAACAAACTTTTCAACCAATTACAGTTTCATCAATTAAGCTATTTGAATCAATCGCTAGTGAGGGAACCCACCAACATAATCTCCTGGCGGAAATAAAATTTTAAAATGACCATTTTGGCAATTGAATCAAGCTGCGACGAGACCGGATGTGCTGTAGCTACAAGTTTATCAGGACGAATAAAAATTGTATCCAGTACAATAGCCTCATCACTGCTAATACAGTCTAAACATGGAGGAGTTATTCCCGAGCAAGCTGCTCGAGAGCAACTTAAATCAATCATTCCCATCATCGATGAAGCCCTAACTCAAGCTCAAATAAGCCATGAAGGGATCGACGCCATTGCTGTCGTTGAAGGACCTGGTTTAATTGGCTCATTGTTAGTCGGAGTTGAGACTGCTAAAACTTTAGCCTTAATTTGGAATAAACCTTTAATTTCAGTTAATCATTTATTGGCCCACTTCTATGCCAACTTCATAGATCTGGGTAATAATAGTGTTCCTAACTTCCCTTTCCTGGGCCTTTTAGTATCGGGTGGACATACTGACTTGGTTTTATGTAAAGATCATGATCAGATTGAATACCTCGGTGGAACCCGTGATGACGCCGCTGGAGAATGTTTTGATAAATGTGCACGATTGATGGGATTACCCTATCCCGGTGGGCCTGTCATCTCAAAGCTGGCTGAGACTGGTGATCCGAAGGCATTTAAACTACCTCGGCCGATGATTGGCTCAAAAGACTTGGAACTATCATTCTCTGGTCTTAAAACTGCCGTAGCAACTTTAATTGAACATACGGCTGTTACAGACTTAAACCGGAACGATTTAGCTGCATCTATCCAACAAGCCATTATTGACTGCCTGGTCACTAAAACCTTACAGGCTTTGAAGCAAACCGGTGTTAACCAATTAGTGGTGGCAGGAGGAGTGGCCGCTAATCAGAAATTGATCACCGATCTAAAAATCGCTCTAAAATCGATGGATGAAAAGATCGACTTCTATTCCCCACCAGTTGAATACTGTACTGATAATGCCGCCATGGTGGCCGCTCGGGCCTTCTTTGAAAAGCCTGTCAAAGATATTTTTAGCTTACAAGCTAATCCAAATTTATCTTTAAGAAACTAACAAGCGATTTTTTACTTGGTAAGATCCAGGTTAGATTTACGATTAAAGATTAAAGAATCGTTAATCGCCCAATATCGAAATTAGGATTATCCTCGCCAAAAAATCTATCTTTGAAAATCGATTACTAAAGAAGTATACTTTCAGCCAATATTGTCCCAAAGGAGGGGCTGGTTTAATGGCAATGCAAGAAAATGATAACCTAAATCCTTGGCGAGTAGATGTAAAAAGTATATTAGCTCTACCAACCATTCCAGAAGGTGACCAGCAAGTTCTGAGGATAGCTGCAAGACATAAACTCAAAGATTGTCAGCTGTGGCAAGAAACCGTAGTACAAATTGGTCAAAACAACCCGGTTAGTTGGCAAAATGGACTCAGGCGAGTCTATATTAAGCAAGCTCTTTCAAGTATTACAGTAGAAATGGCTGATCCAATACACCCACACCTAAGAACTTACCATACATATCGTTATGATTTAGATCAACCAAAAGTCCTTCTCCGTTTCCGACTACAAGAAATTAGAGAGTTAGACTAGCCTCAAGCTTCCCAGATTTAGCTTCCAGTAGTATACTTAGCCCATGGATAAAACTAAAACAGAAGCAGACTGGTACAAATTCTGGGAAAAATCAGGCTTTTTTAAAGCTGATCCAAAGTCAGATAAAAAACCATATTCCCTGCTGATGCCGCCACCGAATCTAACTGGTGATCCTCACTTAGGCCATGCCATGCAGCACGCCATTTTAGACTCATTGGCGAGGTTTAAAAGGATGCAAGGCTATGATACTCTCCTACTCCCTGGCGTTGATCATGCTGGTATTCAATTTGAAGGCACCTTTACTAAACTTTTAGCTAAAGAAAATTTATCTAAATATAATTTAAGCCGTGAAGAGTGGTTGAAGAAGGCTTGGCAATTTCGAGACGATGTTTATAAAGCCTTTCACCAAACCTGGAGTATCTTTGGTATTTCGGCTGATTGGTCAAGAGAAGTTTTTACGCTTGAGGAAAAGGTTCAAACTGGGGTGGTAGAAGAATTTCAAACTTTTTGGGATCAAGATCTTCTCTATAAAGGCGCCTATATCGTTCAATGGTGCCCTAAATGTGGTACCGCCATTGAAGATTTAGAGATGGAGTATGAAGAGCGCAAAGAGAAGCTCTATTACATAAATTACTTGATTGATGGCCTACCAAATCCTGAGTATATTACAATCGCCACAGCCCGTCCGGAAACGATCGCAGCTGACGTGGCTATTGCCATTTATCCCAAACACCCCAAATATGCCAAATTTATTGGTAAAAAGGCAATCAATCCTTTTACTCAAACCGAGCTACCAATTATCGAAGATAAACGGGTCGAAAAAGATTTTGGAACTGGAGCTTTAAAGATAACTCCTGGTCATGATTTACTTGATTACGAGATTGGTAAAGATCATAACTTGGCGATTCTGCACGTTGTAGGCAAAGATGGCAAGATTACCGAACTTGATGATCATTTAAAAGGCTTAAATATTATTGAAGCCAGGGAAAAAGCAGTTGGTAAGCTTCATGAGTTAGGTTTACTCGACAAAGCTGAAGACTATAGTCATTCCGTGCCAATTTGTGAGCGCAGTAAAAACGCGGTTGAGCCACTAATATCTGAGGAATGGTTCATTAAGATGCAGCCATTGGCTGATAAAGCTTTAAAACATATTAAAGAAGTTGGCTTTGCACCTAAAAATTATCAGAAAATTCTAACCGATTGGATCGAAAAAATTCATGATTGGTCGATTTCCAGATCACTGTGGTGGGGGCATCGTATTCCAGTATGGTATTGTCAGAAGTCCAATCCTCACCACTCAGTCGGTAAAAACCAAGATCTGACGATATCGCTAAATAAACCGACAATCAAATGCCCTAATTGTGGATCAACAGAGTGGGTACAAGACGATCAAGTTCTGGACACTTGGTTTTCATCAGGAATGTGGCCAATGATAACGTTGGGGTGGCCTAAGGAGACTGAGGATTTTAAGAAATATTTCCCATGGGATTTTGAGATTTCAGCTCCTGAGATTCGCTATCTCTGGATTGCTCGAATGATTATGTTGAGTTTGTGGTTTAAAGATCAAATTCCTTTTAAGGATATGTTTTTTCATGGCACTTTACGCGCTATGGACGGCAAAAAGATGTCCAAATCTTTAGGTAATGGTATTTTTCCGAAAGATCTAATTGATCAGTGGGGAACAGATTCAACACGGATGTTTCTTTATAGTTATGCTGCACCAGGGCGAGATGGTCGGTTAAACCGTCAGATTGCTGATGAAAGATGTAAGAACTTTAGAAACTTTGGGACTAAGCTTAGAAATATCGAAAGGTTTATCGTCGAGTTAAAACCAGAGGGAGCTGACGAATCAGAGGGGAAAGAAGGGTTAGATGATAAAAACATCAAGGATGAGTTAAATCAGACTATTACCAAAGTTACCAGTCATTTGGAAAGCTTTAACCTTCATCTTGCAACTGAGGAGATTTACGACTTTTTATGGCATAAGTTTGCCGATGTCTATATTGAGAAAACCAAAGATCGAAGAGCTGAAGCCCAGCCAACTTTGGAGTACGTTTTTAAAACCGCACTGGAGTTACTCCATCCCTTCATGCCTTTTATTACCGAGGAATTGTGGCAAAAATTGCCGCATCAAGGCCAATCTATCATGTTGGCCGAATGGCCTAAGGTCGAATAGTTTTGGTAACACGTGCCAGTGATTAGCTTATTCTTTTGGAGGTTCTTCAGTAGATTCGTTTGACTCAGTTGCGACTTCCCCATCTTCAGTTGCTTCACCCTCAGTAGCACCTTCTTCACCTTCAGCGGGAGCTTCTCCGCCTTCTTCAGCAACAGCTGCTTCTTGAGCTGCAGCAGCTTCAGCTTGTTGTTCTTCCAGTAATTTCTTCATCTCTTCAGTGACGGCGGTATCAAGTTTGACAACTACTTCTTCAGGTTCAGCTAAAACAGTAATTTTAGAATGATCATAGCTTAATTGATTAACGGTAATGACATCACCAATCTCTTTAAGGGTCGAGATATTAACTTCTAAACTTTCAATTAAGTCCGCAGGCAAAGCTTCTACTTGAACTTCGCTAAGTGGCTGCAGAACAACAGTTTCTCCTAAATGGACAGATTCGGGTTCATCACCAATTAAATTAATTGGGACTGGAACCGTAACTTTAACAGATAAATTAACTTGATAGAAATCAACATGGAGTAAGTTACCAGTTAAAGCATGATGTTGAAGATCACGGATTAAAACTGGTCGAATTTTATCAACCCCAATTTTTAAATCGACCAATCCAGTTTCACCAGCTTGGGCTAAAACTTTAGCAAACTCTTTAGCATTGACTGAAACATGCTCAGTTTCTAAACCTTTACCAAAAACATGTCCAGGCACAAGCCCTTCTTTACGAAGTTGTTTAACTTTTCGTCCTAAAATTATACGCTCATCAGCCTTTAAAGCAATTCTATCCATAACGCCTGGTAATGTATCATATTCCGTGGGTAGGAAGCAAGTTCAGCTGATACTACTGCTTTTCCAGACTAACTTTGAAAGTCTTATCTGTCACCAAATTAGTTGATAAATCAACTTCTTGCTTTGACATAGTCGTATCCCCGCCCTCAACCTTAGCAATATTTTCATTAATCGGATACGTTAGTTGCCAGTTAAACGGATCTTCAAAAGTCCCCGGTTCTTTTTGAACAGTCAATTGATACTGAGCTTGATTATCAACCCCGAAACCTAAAGTTGAGTTCAACTGATATTCTAAAATTAAGACCTGACTCTCCTTAGGGGCAACCGATAAAAGCATCGAATAACCGGTTCGACCATAATCTGAAAAACTGGTCACCTCGGGCAGAATATCACGTTCACCGACGGTAGCTCGAGTCAGTTTTGTTCCAGCTGGTAAATAAACTCTTAAACGGTTTTTGTAAGCCCCAGCCGGAAAAACATCTGATGGACTGCTATTTTGATAGGTCAATTTAAGTTTATGAAAAATTTTACCGTCCGTCCCGAGTGAAGTATCCAAGAAGTAGCTTCTTTGAAGATAATAGTTAGCTTTATTCGCTCCTAAGTTAGCATCGACAACCGCCAGAAAGTCATTGACCGATGCTGATTGGGATGCAACTTCCCCACCTGAAAGCTTTGGAAAAGCCCCACTCCAATTGGCTGCTCCCAGATAAGATTGATCAACGGTATCGTTTAAATAAATTAACATATGCTTTTGATCAAAAGACTGGTTAACCGCCCCGATAATGGCTGGCCAGTTTTGATTGGATAAAAAGAACAACTTATTAAATAAAGCATTTTCCAAATCAGCCAAATAGTTATGTTTGGCTTGGCTGCCAGGAAAAAAACCAACTTCGGCATGACTAATAACTTTCTGGAAAAGATTATCTTTATTAATATTTTCACCATAATCAGGTAGGTTAAGGCCGCCAACCGCATCAACCAAATTAGACGAAGCCGTTAAGTCTAAACCGATCACTCCATCAACTGAGACGCCAGCCTCTTTTTTATAGAAAGATTCCGTTGTTAAAGCCGTCGTTGGAAAATCCGGATCAAAATTGGCATCTCTTAAAAAGTAGTCCTTTTGACCTAAATCAGATTTTATTTCCGGAGGAGGCTCAATATGATCTTTTAAATTGCCGTCCAGATTATAAATATCATCAACTTTAATATTTTTGATCTTGCCATTTTCAAAATCAAGTTGGCCATACGAACCAATAAAACCACCTGTTGGCCGAAGTTCCAAATTGTTTTGAAGTAACAGTAAATAACTTTTTTTACTACCTAATCCGGTAATATCGGGCAATAAATTGGCCATTAATCTTGATTTATCGATTAAGTTGGAAAAAGTTATTAATTTAGTAGCGTAATCCGCCATCTGACCCTTAAAACTACCTGGAATCTGATTCAAAAAGGTTGGATCGTTAACTAATACGCTGGCTTGATTAACATTAGTATCAGCCGCATTAAGCTCAGTTTGAGCCTGACTATATAGACTTGGTAAATCCCCCGTTTGGCTGCCGGAGATAATTTGACTAATGGATGCCAATTCTTGGGCACCTGTAACGGCATGGCTAGCACCACTGGTACCTTCTTGAAGTGCGAGCACTCCCCTCTCGCCTATTTTTAAATATGAATCCAAGAATCCAACTCGATGCAAAACCGACAACGAGCCAATTATCCCAGCTAAATTATCGACCGATCCCTGAGCTGATTTAACTGACAATCTTGCTTGATTAAAATCACCTTTTTGAATAGCCTGATTGGCTTGGTTTAAGTTTTTTGCAACACTTACTCCGGCCCAAGCAAAACTGACGACCGGCCAAATTAAACCATAACCAATTAAAGTTAGACATATTAATAAACCCAGCCTCTTTGTAGAAAAAAATTTATGATGACTCCCCTGCTTGTTTTCTAAATTCCCCTTATCATGCGATTTTTCATTAATTTGCGGGTTATTAAATGACCATTTTGGATTAGCAAATGGCAAGAGATTATTAACCGGCTTTGTTCTTTCGGCTAGCCTCTTGGACAAATCAATCGAGCCATGTTTAAAGTAGGTAATAGTTTCTTTGAGAGAATCAATTAATGGAGTTTTTGGTCTCCAAGACAACTCTTTAACTGACTTTTGAAGGTTAGGACTAGTCCAGGCTGGCAAAGGGGTGATCTTTAAGCCTTTTTCTTCAAACCAGATCGGATCAAGCAATATCTGTTTTATTTCTGTAACCTGAATTGGTTGAAGCCTAGCACCATCATATATTTTGTGAGAAGTAGCTCCTGAAAAAACGCTTTTTAAAATTAAGGCCACCGCATCATCAATATAAAGCGCTCTACTTAAAAAAGTTGAGACAGGTTGTTCCTTTGCTAAATCCCCAGTTAAACTAGCTTTAATTAAACGTAACATCGGATCATTTTCCCGAAAATGCATCCTTGGTCCATAAACACCGCTTAAACGAATAATCCGACCATTAAGTTTTTTATGACGGACAAAGTTAGCCATATAGACTTCAGCTGATTTTAAATCCTCAAGCTCTGATGGAATTTTGCTTTCATATAATTCAAGGGTCGAAAGCATTGCGACCTTAGGAGAAAATTTAGCGCAAATATCCAAAAACTGGGCTAACCCAGATCGAAGAGTCGGCTGGTCTGACGAACTCTCACAAGCAAAAAAACCATAATCAAGCCTTGGTAGACCTAATTCAAGGTGATCAGTAATTGATTGATCAATCAAGTGAAATCTTTTGTTTTTACTGGCCTCGATTAAATTTTCTCGAAAGCCTAAGGAGAAGTCATCGATACCAACAACCTGAATACCCTTTTTAAGTAATTGATCAGCAATTGAAGACCCAATAAAGCCCCCAACACCAAAGATTAAGGCTATGGGGTTGTTTCGCGAAAGAGAAATGCGCGGATTTTTGGTGATAGCATCGAGTTCATCAGCCACAAGTAAATCGTAGCGGTTCACGTGGGCAAGTTCAAGTCAGCGGTTGATGAGGATTAGAATTAGATCCTTAAACTTGGTTCTAAACGATGGATTTATCTAAAGCGATGTTAGCTAACTTATCAGCAATAAAGTTTTCAGATCTAGGGATATGTTGATAAGAAAGGTTTCCAACTAGCCCTTCTATCTGCTTAATTCTGGTATGAAGTTCCAAAATACCTGGATTCTTAACCTTATACCTGCCTGATAGTTGTTCAACCATAAGCTGAGAATCAGCCAAAACCTTAATCTGATGAGGACCTTTACGGGAATAGTTTGCTTGAACATATTCTAAGGCTTTAATAACCGCAGTATATTCAGCAATGTTATTCGTAGTTGTTCCCAGGGTTTGACCTTCTTGATGAAGAATGACCCCTGCATCTGATTTGATTAAAAAGCTATAGGCAGCCGCGCCGGGATTTCCGCGAGACGCGCCATCGGTATTAATTATTAGATTCATATTTCCTTGCAGTGAGGATAATAGCTTGAAGAATTAAAATCAAGTATTCGGAAACAACGGTTATCCAAGAGCTGGCAATATAAGAAAAGGCGGGAATATAAATTAAATTCAAAACTACATTTAAGATTAGTCCAATTAGATAAATCACCACTAAACTTTTGTAACGCTTTTTATAAATTAGCCACCACATTCCAACTGATGATAAGAAAAAGGCAGGAAAACCCAAAGATAAGATCTGTAGGCTTCGGGCCGCACCGGCAAATCCAGCATTACCGCTAACTAAACTAATAAAAAATGGACTAAAAAAATAGGTTACACCTGCAACTAAAACCGATAAGCCAAGCATGGCCATCATCATCGTTTTAAATTGCATTCTAAACCATTGGCCCCCTTTGGATTCAACTTGGCGAAGGATTAAAGGATAGAAACTATTCATAATAAAAGTCGGCAAAACCAGAGCTGATTGAAAGATTGAATAAGCGACATTATAAAGACCAACTTCCGCGAACGATTTTAAAGAAGCTAAAATAAAACTATCTAGTCGAAAGTAAAGTAAGTTAAAAATTAAAGTTAAAGAGATAGGCCAGGCTGCTAAAAATGTCCCTTTAAAAAAGCTTGATGACCAAAGTGGCTGAAGAGATTGCTTAAGTCGAGATACAAAAAATAAACCCACAATACCAGCGAGTAACCAACCAAAGCTGGTTGCCAAGAGTAAGATCGGCAAACCAAATAAGTTAGCTACAATTAAGATACTGGCACCGGCAATACCTAAAGAACCCACGACTGACGAATAAGTTGAAAAGTCATAACGAATACGGCTTTGAAAAAAAGCCAGACTAGTTACAAATAAGCCATAACCGAAGATTGAAATACTACCCAAAATTACAGAAAGGACCAGGAGCGGCGAATTAGAAGGAAGAAACGGTATTAAAAGGATTGAAATCACCACTAGGATGGTTGACCAGATCAATCGCAGACCCAGTAACTTCTGCCAATTTTTGCCATTATTATCATTAACTAATTGAGGAAGGAGATGGGCATTAAAACCAAAGTCAGTTAAAAGGTTAAAGAAGCCAAGATAAGTTAAAGCGAGAGTAAAAACACCTGTTAGACTGGGCCCGTAATGACGGGTAACAAGACCCAGAACCAACAAGGTGGAGAGGGAACTGGCTGCTTTGGCGACTAATTGCCAGATTGTTTGGATTGAGATATTCCTTACCACCCGAGTCATTGTGTTTATTCTAGCATGGATAAACCCCAAATTAAGAATAGTAAACGTTGACCTTGAGGAAGAGTCAAAAAGTAATGATCAAAGCTACCTAAAAAAATGATTATTCCCCAAGTGACTAAAAGACTCTTGGCTAAATTATCTCGACGTTTCCATAATTTAAATAGTGGAAAACCAATTAAAACAATTAGTCCAACTAAACCAATTAGACCCGTTTCAGCCGAAGTTAATAAAAATATATTGTGTGCAGGTTGGAGAAACCGACTCGGGCCTGATATAGCAGGGGAGTTTGAGATCTGATTAATAAAGTTATTTAAACCAATTCCATTCAAAGGGTGGTCTTTAAATAAAGTTAAAGCTTCGATCGCTAAATCTTGGCGCCTAATAACCGATAAGCTATCAAAGTTCAATAACGCTCCAAATCTGACCCAAACCAAGGGAAGGATTAATAGTCCCAGAAGAACTAGAATCTTAAGCTTGTTTTTCAATAACCAGCCGATCTCCGCAAATAAAACAACCAGAGCCGTTCTTGAAAAGGTCAGTAAGGTCATTATGGCAATCAAGCCAACTAATCCCCATTTACAGACTTTTGAGAGTTTTAAAGTTAACACTAGCCAAATCAGAAGCGGCAAAAGGGTCACTAAATAGCCTGCCAAGACATTGGGATGAGAGAAAGTTCCATAAGGACGTAGAAAAATTTGACCATGAAAATCAAAAGTCGCAATCGCAGGGGTTGTCACATCAAAACTTCTCTCGCCAAATATCCAAAAATTAAGTGAGTGTTGAAAGAGAAATTGACCCAAGCCAATTAAAAAAGACAGGCCCACTCCAACTGACAAAGCCCAGACCAAAGTCTTACTAAAGATATTTTTTGATTGGCTGGCTAAATATAAACCAAACAAACCCGCGATTAACAAATGGTAGAGCTGGACCAAACCAGCACCTAAATTAACGGCCGTTAAAAGTGAGACTATTTGAGATAAAAGAAAAATTGCCAATAAATTTAGAGCGGTTTTATTAACCGACCTTTTATCTAAATAACTATTTATAAGCCAGACCAAAATCAGCCCGACTAAAAGTAAATCCCAAAAATAAATGGTTGGAGAGAGGTAATCAATCGGTAGTGAATAGATCGTTGAGAAAGCCGGCCAGAAATGTTTACCAAGTTGAGTAGGAAGGAAAAGTAGACAGCCTAAAAAAAGTGCTTTTTCAAGCCTCAGCCGGAGTTTCATCAGGAGCTTGGCCAGGATGAATAACTAAGTGTCGATCTAAACCTTCACCAACACTTTCTGAATGAACACCTTCAGTTTCTTGAATAGTCATATGAATAATTCGTCTTTGCCAAGAAGGCATGGGTTCAAGGTCAAGAGATTGACCAGATTCGATAACCTCTTCAGCCCAACGACGTGCCCGATGAGCCAGCTCTGCTTCTTTAGATTTCTTCCAGTTTGCAACATCGACGATTACTCTTTTGGAGTCAGGGATTTGATGAGCAGCAATCAGATTAACAAGTAATTGAAGTCCGGTTAAAGTCTCCCCTTGATGACCGATTAGACGACCAGCATCTTCGGTATCAATCGTCACAAACACGCCATCATCTTTTTCAGTGACCTCGAATGAACCTTCAAGCAGAAGGAGACTTAAGATGTTTTCAAGAATTTCTGAGACTGCGGCTTCCATAGTCACAGGATTTTCGCACAAACTTAATCTCTTTTCAAGCCCAAACTTTTTAACTGAGCCTTGAGATTATCTAAGCCGGTTATTTTGTATTGTTGAAAAATACTAAATAAGGTGCTGGTATTCCAATAAACGGCCAGCCCAATCGGGAACTGATAAGCAAAAAATCCGATCATAAGTGGCAACATAAATTTCATCTGGCCTTGAACAGCAACCATGGCATCTTCAACTTCTTCCTTTTCTTTTTTCTCTTTAGGTGAGTCTTTCGGATATTGCTTAGGCGTTGGCGGAATCATCATCAACGATTGAATAAACTGAATCCCCGCTGTTATAAGTGGAATCAGTAACAAGAAAATTCCAAGATGAGTCCAGTCCATTGGTTTAATAGCCAAATTTAGGCCAAAAAAGGACGAGTCGGGGAGTGTTGAAAGATGTAACCAAGGAAAATAAAGTAGCTTATTGATGGCATCAACACCTTGGTTATTTAAAACAATCTCTTTAATGGCGTTATATAAAGCCACCAAGATTGGGAGTTGAATCAAAGCCGGCACACAACCAGCCGCTGGGTTAAAGCCATGCTCTTTATAAAGAGCTGCTTGAGCAACTGCCAAAGCTTTTTTATCTTTACCATGTTTTTTCTTTAAGACATCAAGATGAGGTTTCAATTCAGTCATCTTTTTTGAGACTTTCATTTGGGAAGAAAAAAGCGGCCAAACAGATAGCCGGATAATGATCGTTAAAATAATAATCGATAATCCTAGCGCACCCGGTAAGTGAACTGACGATAAGAGGTGATAGATCAAGATCAGGAGGTTAACCGTTGGAACAGTTAAAATACTAAAAATATCGAATGGATTCATCGGCAACTCCAAATTCTTTTAGCAGCCCGGACTAAACCCTTGCCCGCGCCATAATGTTGGATCTGAATCTTGGCATAATCAGAGCATCTCGGGCTCATTCGACAAGCCCCAAGCGGGCAAAAGACTGACAATAATCCACTATCGAAAGATAAGAATCTCTGATAGACCTCAATTAGTAGTAAAAATATCTTTGACATTGGCGAGTTCTAGGGTGAGCTCATTTGGAGTCTTCTCTAAAATAAGCTGCTTTGGAATGATAACGAGTTTAAGCCCTGGGCGCAAGTTCGGATAAAGCTCCTCGATCGCTTTTGAGGTTAATCTTTTAGCGCGATGCTTAAGTGGAGCGGTTTTAAAGGTCTTACCTGAGAGAGCAATTCCAATTTTTGGAGTCAGGTCTTCCGTAATAAGATAGCTTAGCCGAAAGGTCGGCGTGGATCGAGAAACCCCAGTTCCGACAATTAGCTTAAAATCGAGACGAAGGTTTAGACGATGAATTTTAGGAAGCATAGATTAAGACCAAGTGACCAATATCACTTAGACTGCTTACTGATTGATAACAGGTGCGAGCCACGAGCTCGGCGGCGTTTTAAAACTTTTTGACCATCGTTATCTGACATTCGTGCCAAAAATCCGTGCTTACGAAGTCTCTTTAACTTCTTTGGTTGATATGTGCGTTTGGTTGACATGAGGGGATTATAGCAAATTCAAAGTTCAAAGTGCAAAGTTCAAAGTTTTGGTAACTGATCTAGTTTTTGATACTTCCGTCATCTTTACCTTTTCCACAGTTATCCACTAAGATGATCGCCATGGACACCGATGTGGACAAGTCTTGGCAAAAGGTTATTAATTATTTAAAAGAGCGGGTTAGTCATGTTAATTTCCGTGGCTGGATTATGAAAATTAAGGTCGAAAGTATTAGTGAGCAAGAAATCATCCTGGTGGTGCCTCATGCTTTTGTCCAAAATCAGGTCAGAAATAGATATCAATCTTTGATCGAAGAGGCCATCTCTGAAGTTTTGCAAAAACAACTTGTAGTCAACTACAAGGTTGATGCAAGTCGGTTTGAAGCTGAAGGTTATTCAGAAGAGACCCAAGAAGATGATTTCGAATTAGCCTCCCAGCCGGGCCCTCAGCAAACTTTAGGCTTAAGTCCTAAATACACCTTAAAAAGCTTTGTAGTCGGCTTTACTAATAATCTCGCTTATGCGGCTGCGCAGGCGGTGGTTAACGACCCGGGGACATCATATAACCCCTTATTTATTTACGGGCCCTCAGGAGTCGGAAAAACTCATTTAATGCAAGCAATCGGTAACGAATTAATTAAAAAAGATCCTTATATGAAGCTGGTGTACGTTTCTTCGGAGCGGTTCATGGTGGATTTTATTGAGGCTATTCAAAGCAAAAAAACCAATATCTTTCGTCAGAAATATCGCTCTTGTCATATTTTATTGGTTGATGACATTCAATTCATTTCGGGGCGGGACTCTACTCAGGAAGAATTTTTTCATGTTTTTAATGAACTTCACTCCCGAGGTGCCCAGGTGGTTTTAACCTCTGATCGACCACCTCATGAGATTCAAAAACTTGAACCACGCTTGGCCTCGCGCTTCCAAGGTGGATTGATGGTAGATATCCAGCTACCTGACTTTGATACTAGAATGGCAATTCTTAAGGCTAAATTAGCTGAAAAAGGGGAGGATCTACCTGAAGAGTATCTCAGAGTCATTGCCGAAACGAGTGGTTCAAATACCAGAGAGCTTGAAGGTAAGCTTGTTCAAATCTCTCAAATGAAAAAGCTGACTCAACAGCTACCGGATGAGGCCACCTTAATGCGTCTAGTCGGACGCCCTGACTCACCTTCGGCTCTACCTGATCATAAAAAAGTTCTTATAAGCATTAATAACTATTTTAATCTCAAGATGACCGACTTAACTGGTCCCCGTCGTCAAAAAGAGTTAGTTCTTCCACGCCAAATCGCGATGTATGTTCTTTACGAGGATTGCAAAATCTCTATGGAAAAGATTGGCCAGATGCTGGGTGGGAGGGATCACACCACCGTTTTGCACGGCATTAAAAAGATTAATGATTCTATTCCCCAAAACCAAGAGCTCGAACGCCAAGTAAGTGAAGTCCGACAACTTTTCCACTAGTTTTCAACAACTTATCCACAAACTTTTCCACCGAAATGAGTGACTTGTCAACGCGAATTAAAGGCGAAAGATAAGCTTGATTTAGCAGACTGTAAACATATACACTGTCCCTAATACTACAGTTACTGGTATATATATTTGGGAAGAGAACTATTTAACAAGTGGATAAGTAGGGAGAAATGGAACTAAACTGGACAATCATCGCATTCATCGGACTTGGACTCATAATTGCCTACTTAATTGGTCGGTTACAATCTCGACGTCCCGAAGTAACTGATATCCCTCAAGACTTCATTGATCTCTATAAGCAGGTTGAAGGTTTGCCAGTCAGGGTTTTACAGACCATACAAGGGTCAATTAACCCCCAAAAAGGCAAGATGGCAGAGCTTTTGACCTATGCGGAGTTAAGGTATGACTATGACCGAATTATCCCCTTGGGGTGGCCTATCGACTTCATAGGCATTAAAAATGATGAGAGAATAGATTTTATTGAAGTTAAAAGCGGAAATGCTGCGGTCTTGACAGAAGAGGAGAAACACATTAAAACACTTATACAACATCAACGAGTCAACTTCAGGCTAATTAAAGTTACTGAAGATGAAATTTCTCGATTTGTCTCTGCCAGAAAGGAAGAATAGCCAAAATTAATTGACGATTGACAATGGAAAATTGTTTTAATTGTCAATTCTAAATTTTCAATTCTCAATTAACGATGAAATTCACCATACCACAGTCCAGCCTCATTCCAGCTCTCCAATCCGTTAGTCGCTCATCCGGCATTCGCTCAACTTTACCGGTTTTAGCTAACGTTTTAATCTCAGCGCGTGATAATCAAGTCAGTTTGTCAGCTACCAACCTCGAATTGGGAGTCGTTAAATCCGTCAAAGCTGAGGTTTTAGAGGACGGGGAGTTAACAATTCCTTGTCGAACTTTTGTTGAGTTAGTCAGTTCCTTGTCTGATGAAACCCTCGAGCTTGAGTCGGTTAATGAGCAACTTAAAATTACGACTTCAAAGTTCAAAGGTCTTTTAAATGGCATTGCTGCCAGTGAATTTCCGGCCATTCCCTTAAGTATGGATAAATCCGTCAGCATTGATGGCAAAGTTTTAGCCAAAGTCTTACCTGAGATTAGCTTTGCGGCCGCATCAGAAGATGGTCGCCCAATCTTAACTGGAATTTTAACTCAGATTAAGAAGGGCACCTTAGAATTGGTTGCAACAGATGGTTTTCGTCTGGCGCATAAAAAATCCGCCTTGGCTGTTGATAGTGAGACCTCTTTTAGAGCTTTAATTCCGCGCAAAACTTTTGAAGAAGTTGTACGTTTAATGAGTGAAGAAGATGATTTAGAACAAGTTGAGATCTCAACTTCAGAGTCTCAGAACCAAATTATCTTTAAAATTAATCAAACTTTCTTGTCTTCACGCTTGATAGAAGGTCAATTTCCAACCTGGGAAAAGATTATTCCAACGCATATTGCTTCACATAACCTAGTTGATCGGGTCGAGATCTTAAAAGCGGTCAAATTGGCTTCAGTCTTTGCTAAAAATAGTGCTAACATCATCAAAATCCAGTCGGGACCTAAAGAGATGGTTCTTAGTTCCGAAGCGAAAGAGTTGGGTAGCCAATCAATGTCTGTCCCAGTGGAATTTGAGGGTGAATCGTTAACGGTCGCTTTTAATAGCCGGTTTTTACTGGACGCATTAAATGCTGCCGCTACCCCTAAAGTTAGCCTGGAGTTTTCCGGCAATCTGTCAGCCGCATTAGTTCGTCCGGTTGATCAAGAAGATTTAGAGTATGTGATTATGCCGGTGAGGTTGAACTAGTTCCACCTATACTCCATTATATTCCACGGTCTTAAAGTGAAAGATAATCTCTTTACCCAATGTTTTTCCATCTGAAAATTTAGCTTCAGGATCTAGAAAGAGAGTGTAGGTATAGCTTAAGTTAAAAAGGGTTTTAGGGGTAATAGTGACAGTTTTCTTGTCCTCACTGAGGGATAAGTTGTGAGCTACATCAGGATCAAAGCGATGTTTAAATTCAGCCAGATTGTCAATTGGAGTATTAAAGGTTAACTTAATTGGTTGATCCGGGGAAATAACAACTTCATCTAAAGGCGAAGGATCGGTTGAAACTAGGCTAACCTCGTTTGGATTAGTGCTTTCGGTCTGATTGGCGGGAGCTTTGGCTGAACCAATTGGTTGGCCCTGAACGACTGTATTATGCGAGTAAAGTCCGGTTTGAGAGAGAAGAAGCAAGACGGCTCCAATTAAAGCCACGATCCACATAATTTTAGATTTTATTAAATTCAATAAATCTTGATTCATGTCTTAAAAACTATTTTATCACTAAGTTATTAAAATCTGCGGTCGTTAAATTGTATGAGCTTAAGAATTGGTTTAATTCTTGAAGCCCTTGGGCGTGGTTAGTCGGGTTTATAGTGGCCGTAAATCCAGCCTTGGAAAAATCGTAACTAACTGAAAAGTTTTGACCATAGTAAGGCAATTTATTGAAAATGACCTTTTTAGCCTGGTCTTTAGCTATCTCGTTAGGATCGGGGGGAGTGACATAGACGCCGTCATTCTGAGGTGTACTAATTATGGGGCTCGAGACGGGAGTAGAGTAAACAGGTGGCTTAGGGGAATTAGATTTAGGAACTGGATGGATAAAGAGTGAAGATATCATCACAAAAAGGACCACCACACTTACCAAAATATAAATCCAATATTTTTTTATTTCCTCAATCATAGTTATTTTTTCTTATAGGCGTAGGCATAAAACCAATCGATTTCACCGGCTGCTGGATGAGTTTGACCAGTACTGGCTTGAACATTGCCTTGATATTGAGCATTGCCAGAGTAATAACAATTACTAGGGTCCAAAACCGTAAAAGTATTAGTTGAGGTATCTACACTGTTGATAACAAAGACGTGATTAAACCAGACGTCATTTGGTAGTCCACAACCAGCTCCGCAATGATATCGATTAGCTGCCGCTAAAATTAAATAACCTTGATCTAAAAACTTTTTAGCTGTTTGAACATCTAAGGCATTACCTGAAACTAAATCTACGTCTGAAGGTGCTAATCCTAATTTCGAAAACCAATCACTAAATAGTGCCGCCTTGGCATTAGTCACACCGCCGCCGCTTCTAAAACCATTTGCCACAAGCGCATCATCAACTTGTTTCGGATCCATAATAACTCCGAAGTTGGAGACCGCAATCGCAAAAGCGGTTGGCCCACAACCTTCTTGACCGATATTGTCATAATTAACCCAGTCTTTATTACCTTGACAGTAATATTTAAATCCACTTGGCCCTTGTCCAGGAGGTGCCGTACCCGGTCCTGGTCCGGTTGGATTACCGACTTTGGTGGTGACGCTAGTACTGGTGACAGTCTGTGCGTGAACCATTCCTGGCAATCCAACCAATATCAAAAATACTGCTAGAGCGATTAATTTGTTCATTTATATTCGATGGTTAGATTATTTAGCCAATCACGGCTATCTATCCCATTTTGCTTAAGGTAATCATTAAACTCTTGTTCGCCAGCGGGAATATTGGATTTATAAATTAGAACATTTATTGAATCAAGGCTTGGGTCATAAGATAAGGTAAAGTTATTGCCATCATAAGGCTTAAGCATTGATTTTATTTTGTTAACCTGACTAGCTTGTTGGCTATTTAAATAAGTTATAGCTAGCTTTGAGATCTGCTGGTCAGTTAGTTTGAGTGAGCGTAGCCAGGTTATAAAGCTATCTTTGGCTTGATCATCGTTTAATGTCACCACAAATCGATATTGTGAAATCGAATCGTCAAAAAAATTAACATTGGCTTTGAAATCGTTAGTTTGATATGGCAAATTATTTTTAAGATAAGAACCTGGGTAATGAGTCCTTAAGTTATTAGCCTCTTCATCGACTGCAACTTTTCCAGGGGCTGGGTTATTACCTCCCGAATTATTAAGGTTTGAATTGGGATTTGATGACGGACTAGGTGAAGTATTTAGGAAAACTGGGGGGAGAGGACTTATTCCAGCTGGATGTTTAACCATTAGGAAGATGAGTACTAAACTCAGACAGAGAATGACAAAACCGACAACGAGGTAAAGTATTTTCTTATTCATCATTGTTTCCTTAACCAACCTAACAATTGTAAGGTGTCATTCTGATACCCTAAGCCAACATCGCGTATGCCTACTGTACCACAATTACTGCTGCCATCGGAGCAATAGTTAGCCTCAGCGACAGTAAAACTACCATCCTTGTTTACTTTAGTAATATAAGCGACATGACCAGCACCACCTCCTCCACCACTCCAGACTGCTAAATCACCAGGTTGAGGCGGGGTACTTTTATCTATGAAATTATAGCCTGGAACTGCCTGAGTAGATAATTGGACGGCGGTGTATATTGGTAATTGTTGATGAATAGAAGCCTGAGCAAAGCCAACACATTGTAGAGTGTAGGCTGGTCCAGAATTAGCGGAAGTTTCCAAGAAATGGATTGCACTGGCGTCAATCGCTGGCTGAGCACTTTCCACACAGGTGCTATTGTTACTATGAACTGAGCCGTTGGTACAAGAAACCTTGATCCCGCTTACCATATTGGTTACAAAAGCGACCTCGCCAGTTGGGGCTGGACCTGGTTGAGGCTGAGGTGGAGCAGCGTTTTGACAAGCTACCACGCTGGCGGCCAAGTCTTGACAATAATTTCCTGCGGCGGCGGGCCCAGCGTTAGATTGATAGGCACAAGCTCCTTGATATCCCTGAGCGACTTTAGCAACCGCAGCTTGATCCCAGGGAGATTCTGATCCACTGGTCTGTACTTTGATTCGCAAAATATTGTAAGCAGCCGCAATCAGAGAATTTTCAACACTGGTGATTCTAAAAGATGAGTCACTAGGTGTTTGACTTTGCTGGCTTTGGATTGTCGTAACTGCCTGACTTTTAGGGTTGTCTGAATAAAAATTGCTATTAATATCATCTTTATAGATATTAAAGACGGCCTGAAATGTTTGAGGTGTAAATTGAGCCACTCCATAGGCGACTTGAGGAGAGCCATCATTTGGACGGGCATCATAATCCGCATCAAAGTACTTTTCATCAGCCGTCACAAAGATATCTGATCGCTCAATTCGGATAACTCCCATCAGTACTGAGGCAGGAATACCAACTTTGGTGGCTATCGCATTAACCCTTGAGGCTAGAGAAGGTGTACCTTGAAGGCTCTCTCCACCGGGTCCTGGAAACTTACAGGCTGCTAAATCTTGGCCACCGCTGTTTGAAACTGGAGGCTGATTGGAATGAACTTGAGTTACTGTGGCTGTGGCGATGTTTTGAACATAAATATCGTTTGCTGGCTTGATCGTTAAATTTGTTGTGCTGGTTAAAGTAGGTGCGACGGTGGTTTTCCAGTGGATGATCTGAGAGTTAGTACTATCCGCAGTCCAGCCAGGGTTTGCAGATAAATCAATTGTGGTTTGGGCGGGTATGGTATCGGTCACATCGAGATCAAAGGTCGAAGTATCATCGTTTTCGATCGTTAGAAGATAAGTAATTGGATCATCATTTTTGGTAATACATGGATCAGTGCTTGTCCCTGCGTTAGTGCAGCCTTGTTGGACTTTCGTGAATTTAATATTGACAGAGGGTGGAGCTGCTGCCTCACCAACACTTTGATCAATCGGTGGTAGAAGCGAAGTCAAAACTCCATTATTCATAATCACAGGTAGTCCTATAAAACTGGCGATAACTATAAAAGCTAAAGCTATCTTGTTGGCAATAAGTTTTTTAAATAAATTTTTTTCAAGGTTTTGAACTAAACGAGGTGGTTTCTTCAGCCGTCTTGGATATGATCTGCGGGTGGGCGGCTCGTATTGAGTTTGGTCTGGGATTTGCTCAGCAATTTGTTCAGGAGCCTCTTCGGTATATTCGATCGACTCTAAATCTGGTTCTGCGATTGATTCGGCAAACAGATTACCCGTAGGAGGAGTTAGGCTAGTCAGGGCTGGCATAGCCACGGGTACGTATTTAGCTTCATTGCTCCTCGTCGCATTAATTGGGGCTGATGGCGTATATTTGACCTGTTTTAAAATATTATTTGGATCGGTGACTTTGCCCTCCACAACTTTTAAAGAGTTAACTGGCGCTTTTGGGGACGCTGAGTTTTCAGCCTGATGTTGCTCAATTGAGTGCTTTTGGGCTTCGGTTAGAGGATGTTGTTCGTGATAAATTCTTTCAATTTCAGTATCTCTGGCAATCTCATCTCTGGTTTGGGCTGTTTCATCAGGAGCATCATGTGGATCTATCCCAATGGCCTCTTTGAGCGTCTTATCACCGTTTCTGTCGGCGAGGACTAGTCGTTTTGTATACTCGTCGTTATCTAGATAAAGTTTATTGTAGGTTTGAGGCAGTAATTTTCTTGACCATTTATAAATATCTGTATCATACCTACGATAGTAATTACCGATTTTGTAGGAGGTCGCTAAAGGGTATCGGAACTTATATCGATGAGCCTCGAGGAGTCCTTTTTTGAAGAAGTGATCTTGGGCAGCCATGGTCTTTAATTTCCGGCATTCTGTCTTGCCACCAATTCCTCAGGGTTTGAAGTAATCAGTTTGTGCTCATCCGGCGAGGCTACCACCCTCATGGCGACGTGTGTTGGACCAGCAAAGAATAGGCCTTGACCAATTCCGGCCGCGAGTAGAAGTCGTTTTTCACCTTCAGAAAGATTAAAGATCTGACCAATTCGGTCAATTGCTGAGGGCGCTTGTTTTAATAGAATTTGGATTGATGAGTTTGAGATAATCTCTTTGCCTTGATCTTGCCCTAAAAAGTCTTCAACGTCTTGGGTAATGGTCGTTAATCCTAAATAATATTTGCGGGATCTTTTGGCCATCTCAGTTAAAAAGGCGGCTGATGAAGGGTTTCTCATCATGTACCAAGCCTCATCTACGATCAAAAGTCGTTTTTTTAAGCTCGAGCGAACTTTAGTCCAGATATAATCCAGAATCAAGTAAATTGCTAACGGTCGAAGTTCATCTGGTAAATCTCGAACCGAAAAGACGATTAGATGATTATCTAAGTTAATGTTCGATGGCATGGTAAAAATTCCCGAGAGTGAACCACGAATAAATCGCTCAAGTCTAAAAGCTAATTCTTGAGCTTTCTGTTCCTCAGCACCGATTAAGACTTTGTAAAGATCCTCCATCAGGGGTGGAGTGGCGTTTTGAGTCGAGGGATTGGTGGTAATGCCTTTCATTCGATAAGTGGTACTAATGGCATGATCAAGAATAGCTGCTTGGGTGGGATCAAGCTCACCTAAAATTAGCTTCAAAAAGCCAGTTAATGCCAAGATCTTTCGTCCCAGTTCATCTTCACCGGGATTGGCTGATAGGGCTAAATCAAACGGATTAATTCGGGCGGGGGAGTGAGGTGAGAAGTTAATATAACTTCCACCAACCGATTGAGCTAGGGTCAGATACTCAGATTCTGGATCAATGATAATAATGTCGACCCCAAACATGAGTGATCTGAGCACTTCCAGCTTAACTAAATATGATTTACCGGCCCCAGATTTGGCAAAGACAACTGAATTCGCGTTCTCAAGCGAAAACCGATCGAAAATAATCAGTGAATCATTGTGTTCATTAATACCGTACATAATCCCTTCATTGGCTGTTAACTCAGATGACACAAATGGGAAAGTGGTCGCGAGAGAGGTCGTGTCCATATTGTGATTTAAGTGCAGGTAATCAAATCCTAAAGGTAAAGTTGAACGGAAAGCGTTCTCCATTTGTAGTGTCGCTTCTCGAGCCGTAATTGAGAGTGAGCCTAAAGTGGACTGAATTAGCTTTGAAGAATCTTCTAAGCCTTGTTTAGTTTGAGATGGCACTGTCACGTAAAGCCCAAACTGGAAAAATCTTTCTGCACCTTTGACCAGTTGTTCTTGAAGATCTTGGGCATCATCTAACGCGACTTGAACGGCTGGATCAACCATATGGCCACGCTCCATGTCAATTTGAATCGTCGCTTCCATCTCGCCAATCTTATGTTTTAAGTCATCAAGTACCCCTTTTGAGGCCGTAGGATAGATAAACATTGAGATAGTTAAGGTGTGATCAAAGTCCACTAACGGCTCTAGCCAATTAGCTTCAACAAAGCGCGGATAATTTGATACAAAAAATGTTCGATAAAGTTCGTTATCGATCTTTAAGCTTGAGAAATCAATTTCCATTGATTTGGGGGCGATAATATTGTCGAGATTCGCCTTTTTAGCTCCTGCCACAGCTTTAGGTGGATGAAGTTTTGCGAGTAATTCTAATGGCCCAGCCTTTTTTTGAGGTATTTCTTTTAAGCTAGGCTGTGCCATATTGGTCAGGTAATTTCTCGACTATGAATAGTCGGTTATTTCTAGGAGGTTGGGGAGTGGCTGGTGGTGGTGTTTGAACAGGAGCTGCTTGAGTAGGAGCAGGTTTAGGCTGCGGCTGAGGTTCTTGCATGGCCATTGGGATTGGGTGAAGAGGTTCTGGTGGAATATCTGGCTGAGGAATAGGGGGTAGGGGAATGGCTGGCTGGGGTTGGGGCTGAGCTTGGGTCTGTAAGGTCGTGGGTCCAGTGTTAAGAACCAAGGGGGTCATTGGAAGCTTGTTCGTGCTTGGTTTAGACTTGTTACTTACCACTTCTTCCTCAACTCCCCCGATGGGATTATAAAGATCATAAAAAAGTTTAATTAATCCTTCGTTAGTTAATTGGTTAGCTTTTAAACCAGCCCGGGCGAGTTGGCGAATAATATGGTCACGACGGGGCAGTAGTAGATTTAGGGCTTTGACAAAATTCTCGTCAGTATTTTTAATTAGTCCGATCTCATAAAAAGCTAGAGGCACAACAATAAAAAAGCGCTTATCTAAAACTTCGTTCTCTTGAATAGTGTTTTGGATAAAGGCCTTATAACCCTCGATCATCTTAACTAGCAGGGGATTTGTTTGATTTTTATGAGCGAGATCAAGCAGTTTTAAATAACTCGTGATATCGAGTTTTTTAGAGCGAATGACAATCTGAATCGGAAAGCTAAGCGAATTTAAAAGACCAGCAAAGGAGGAGATAATCGCTAGTTGTTCTTGTTCGGATAATAACCCAAAGTTTACGGCTGAAGTTTCAAGGATCACGGCCATACCCCCATTTTTCAAAATGACAACATCATCTCTAATATCTTCAATTGGAACTTGGTCTTGGGTGTTTGCCATTAAACAGCTACTCCTTTTTTAGCAGTTACACTGAGTGGAGGAGCTAATTGACCATCGAGTTCAACTTGATAAGTATCAAAATTTAAACTCTCTTTTTCGAAAGTCACACTATAAACTCCGTTTGGAAGAGGAGTGGCGGCAACGAATTGACCGAGTTTATTAGTTTTTAAAGCTCGAACGGGTAAACCTTCTTTATCATGAGCCACTACAATTACTCCATCGAGATAGTTATTTAATGCATCAGTCACTAGCCCATTTAGAGTATTAGGTTGGGAAGTTAGAATTAGGTTATTTGGAATGGTGGCTTTTTTGGCGGCAATAACTTGGCGTGAGATCGGTGCTTTAGGTGGAGTCTTTGATAAAATCGCCATCTGATGAGAGATCTGGCTGGCGTGATCATTTAAAACCTTCATATTTTGTAAGATCTGTTGAAATTGGGCTGTGAATTGTTCAGGCACTGCTCCAGGTTGGGCTGCACTGGATTTAATTTGGTTAAGCTGATGTTCTGTTTCCACAATTTTATTTTGAATCTCTTGAGCTTGCCGGGCTAAAATAACTGTTTGCTGAAGCTCTTGAACAGATGGCAAAGCTGGTTGAGGTTGAGGCTCAACTAGCTGGCCGGCTTGATTACTCTGACTATTTGTCTGAGGAGTCGGAACTGAGCCAGGTCCAAAAGGTGGAGGAGTGGTTACTCCCGGATGTTGACCCATATGGAAGAGATTGGGTAATCCGATAAAACCGGTTTGAGTTGCCACTTCTTGAACAATCTGGGTTTCAGCAGTCTTTAACTCTTGAGCTAAAGAAGGTGGAGTGGCAAGAGGTGTGGCCATTGGGGTGGGAGCAGGCGTGAGGGTGACCGCAACAGGCTGAGGTACAACTACAGATTGTGTCGCAGGTGCCATTTGGGCAATGGCCATCAGTCGGGCATTAGATTTAACTTTAGGTACCTCATCGCTCGGTTTTTGGTGAGTCCGAAGATAATTTTCTAAACGACCATCCAAATCTAGAGCAGGAGTTCCAGATGCAAACGCATAGCTTCGAGTGGTGGGGGAGAAGATAGCTCTAAAAAACGCCAGGACCCAATGATCTAATGGACGCTCAGAGATTGGTAAAAAAGCAAAAGCAACTCCGAGTAGAGCACAGATAATAGCTATTGGCCACGCCAGAATCGGAACTTTGGTCCCAAAAGAGATGTAAATAATATAACCAGTGATACCTCCGGCAGCCAAATAACCAAATTGCTTAAGTGTCATGTCGCCGACGAGATGAAATTCAAAACTAGAGATATTTTGAGGGACAGGGTGTGATTCCATATGAGATGTTAGTTGGTATTGTTATATAACGTGAAAAAGCCGTGAACAAGGAGGTCAAACAAGATCAAGGGTAAGAATAGCTTGAATTTTCTAAGAGCTTCTGTTATTTTATTGCCAGTGTTTTGGGTAACCTGGTCTAATTCCAGGACTGTGCCGCAACTGTAATCATCCGTAGCCTTGGCGAAGGATGAGAGTCAGAAAACCAATCCACATTTGATAGTCCCGAGCAGGAACAATATGTCAGTAGAATCATTATATTTAGACAATTCACCATCCAGACTCTATATTGTTCCCACTCAACCTGAGCCTTCAACCTTTATTCCACCGATCGACCTAAATCAAAGACGAGAGCAAAAACGTGCTAATTCTCCTTTGGCCCAGTCAGTCGAACGTAGAGTAGATTTTGCTCCAGTGCAACCAGGTGAAATTGCTCGAAGAGAGCTCAGTGGTTCTGGTTTTGATATCGATCTAGCTCAAAAAGCTGCTTGGCAAGACTATCAGGAGTTACTTAAGGATAATAAAACTCATGACCAAGCTCTTCAAACTGTTTTAGCTAGAGTATCGGAAGATATTCGAGGGTTTTATTGGGAATATCTTAAAAAGTCTCATCTTTTAGCTAATCCGATCGGTTTTGTCGAAGTTGATGGCGAGCGCCGAATTGGAGCATATGGGCAAAGTTTAGTTAAAGTTACATCGCTCGATGAGCGATTAGGCGCTCCTCGCCAAGCTATTGAACAAAAAATTGAACCATTTTTACTGAACGCCCCCTTTGGTTCAACTTCTGTTATGGTTAGTCCGATTGGACCGTCTGGTTATTCGGAGAAGCATCGCCGAACCCACAAACGGGCTCAAGTTTATGCCTATGAAATTGTTGGTCCTGATCAGCTGCGGACAGCCACCTTTGTTTTAGATGATTTCGATAGGAAAGCTAGTCGTCGACTATTAAAAGAATTAGGAGTCAGGCGATCGTTACCAGATTTAGTCTTAGATGGGATCAATTGGCGAGGGGAACTTGGACAAGTTTCTAGGTTGACTCGCCAGGTTGCGACCCTTCGGCCGAATGGCCGCCTGAATTATTCGCTAGAGTATGTTTTTGACAAGATCCGTGGGGCTTCCTCTAACGCTAACTCTAGCCAGTTTACTGAAATTGATTATCAGTTAGGTAGAACAGACGAACTTTTAGAGATTGGGGCAAATTATGAAACTTTTATAACTGACTTTGAAAACTATGTTCGGGATTTGCCTGGTTTAGATCGCGAGGAGACCTGGCACTTGGTTGGCGATAAGCTAGCTGAGCAACTTGCTCGTATTTCTGCAGCTCTAAGAGGTGGCCAAGGTGGCTTTGAGAGGGCCAAAACGATGTCAAATGAGGACTTTAAGGCCGAAGGTCAGTATATAAGGAGTAAAGAAGGTTGTGCAGGCGGTGGAGCAGATTTACAAGCTTCAGAAACAGCTCGTGAGAATATGCCTGAGTATCGTTGTTTATCACCCGAAGATAAGAAGCTGTTTTGTGTGAGCTGTGGGGTTTGCGGAAAAGAAATTCGAAAAGTTATTCGAGTTGGCGATCCATGTCCAATTTCAAGTTGTCGGGCAATTCGGACTTGTGCCTAGCTTGTTTGACAGTCTAGAAAGGAAAGTACTACAGTGAAAGAGCATATGGATGGCTCTGCCGAATTTGAAAGTCCACCAGTAACTCCTGCTAAAAGTGTTAGTACTCTTCGTCGGCATACTCCTTTGCCTCCTAATAGGCCAATCCCAAATCTTGCTGAGGTTGGTGACACAGCTCCTCCTGAAACGCCCCCTCCACTTGTTTCCAATATTCCGGATATTCCAGTTGTTACTGAAAACCAGCCTAAGCCAAATCCTAAATTGGCGATCCCAGATTCTGATTTACCCGTATCTTTAAGAGGTCTTCAACGACGCCTGAATGGTTCAAAGATCGAATTTGTTGACCCTCAAACCAACCAAGTTGTGGCTACTCAGTCCTCTACTGGTATTCGATTAGCTGGTTTTGAGGGTAGTAGAACAGATTATGTTACAGAAGATGAAAAGATCGGCTCAACTTGGTTTATGAAGACTAAAAATCCTGAAACTGGTGAAACTGTAGCTTGGTTAGCTGGAGCATCTCGGGAGGGTGCATCCGGTACTTTCCCAGATCCTGAGCTTGCTGATCTTGCTACTGCCGACACCGCCAGAGCATGGGTAGAGAAGTGGCTACTTAATTATGAATCAGCGGTCGACGACACGATTAGCCAAGATGTTCAAGTTGATTTTGTTAAGACTATCTATGCCAAAATTCCTAATTATGGTGGAAATGAAACTTACGAACTTGCACTTTTAACTAATGCTCGGATTAAATATCACAACACCGGCATCTTAGCTCGCTACGCGACCGATAACTTTGGTGAGGCTTTCGGCAATATAGGAGGCAAAGAACATCAAAAGATTATTGATTTGCCGGGACTTCTGGCGTCGGCAGAGTTACTAAAGGAAGGCGAAGGTTCTCACTTTCGTTTAGGTGGCGCTGACGCTGATGCGAACAAAGCCCTTTTAGTTACCCGAACAAAAACTCTCTCTTCAAGTAGAGGAACAATTTTAACCGATCAACAAGCTGAATTAGCTGTCAATATGGCTTTAAAATGTTATTACCTTTTTGGAGAAGCAGCTTACTACGATGGCCTAGTTGATAAAACAGGTAAATTCATCAAATTTGAAACAGATACTGTTGGGAGTAGTCATTACCAAACGGCTACTGAAAAATGTGCTGAATACTTTGAGGAACATTGGGATGATATTGACTTTGACTCAGCGAACAACCATCGAGGTTCTCTAACTGGTTCTGTTGCCGGTAGCTCGACGAAAGGGCTTTATTATTTTCCTGTAACTTTAGAAAAAGATGCCACGGCTCATAAAGGTCAGGCCAAGTCTCTTCGAAAATTTGCCTATCTTTGGGTGACATCGCTTGCTCAAACCCCTGATCCAACCGGTAAAGCTCGAGGAGATATTCTCGAAGTCTTAAAAAATGCGGGTGTAGCAGATTACACTAGGAATAGACGTTGGGCAGCTGAAGTTAGTAACGTTTCTAAAAATAGAGCAGTTTTTGCAGACAAGAATGAAAACGAGAGTCTACTTGATGCGCCTTTTGTCCATCAAGATCAGGTTATGAGTTCAAACGTACGTGAAACGATGGGTAAAGCCTTAGAAAACTATAGTAAAGCTTGTGCTGCTTTCTTACCATTACCAACGGCCCTCAACAAGGAGGCTCGGACGCATTTACTAAAAGGCCTACTTGGTTATGTTAATAGTAAACAAGCGAAAGATGAAGGTTTTCACTTCTTGCCATGGAATGATTTTATTATCAATAAAGCTATCCTGATTGCTTTTCATGCCAATGCGATTACTCATCACCAGGCGGTAGAATTACAAAAGGAGTTAAAAGTCTCAATTGAAAAGGCAGCATGGATAGGTGTGGTACCAGCTACCAGTGGCACTATCTCCCAGATATTTAAACAAATCTGGAAGGGCATTATCCATTAACGATTAAGGTCCACCAGTATACCAGCCATGTTTCTGGCGATTACTCCAACGTTTATTCCATTGGCGGACAACATTACCTTTCCAACCGCTATCAAGAGCATTCTTGTTTGCAAAGTAGTTAATACCAGATCGTCCACCGATTAACCCAACTGCGCCACTTACCCCTGCTCCAACTCCAAAGGCAGCTAGTGTTTCCTTATCAAAACCTTTAATATCCTTAACGCCAAGGGCATTTTTAACTAAATCGGGTACGGCGGGTGAGCCAATAATGATCCCGTAAGCCAGAATTAATCGGATTAACTCAGTCGACAAACCTCCAAATAAGACAGGGCTCGTGCTCCAATCGGAGGGGTTGGTTGCTAGTATAAAGCCAGCAAATAAAAAGGTCGCAAAGACAGCCGGAAAGATTAAGGAATTTGCGAGTAAGCTTTTCCACCAAAACTCTAAGCCTTTACCTCGGCCGGGTATTGAAGCCCCCACGATAATAAAAGGTCCAATCACTGTTGAAATTAGCAAGCTAATATAGGCATTAATTAAGGCAAAAAGTAATCTAAAGAACTGAATTATTAAGACGATTACTAAAACTAGTGGTACGAGTAGCCCGACAACAGTTCCAACTGTGCCAAAGCCCGTTACGGCTCCCGCTGCAACCCCAGCAGCCCCAAGCCCACCGATAACTGTGCCTACGCCAGGGAATATGAAGCTACCAATCAGCGCCCCAATGACACCGGTCATAACGGCCGGGATCGCAGCATGAAGAAGGTTTGGTGGAGCAGTAAAACCTGGGGTTGGGGTTCCGGCTGTAACTGAGCCAAGTAAACTGGAAGTGCTATTTTTAATCTCATTAAAGTTATCTCCAAATCTGATTGAATTAGTAAATAGATGGAAAACGTTTGAATCACCAGCTAAATTTTGAATATCAAAGGCGTTCGGCGCCTGACTTTGAATAAAGACTTGAGCCACGACTTGAGTGCCCACAAATGATAAATCAATTATTAAGGCTGAAATAAAATAACTAAAGGTGACCAGGATGATCCCAACTATTAAGCCTGGTAAGGCAGCTTGAACGGAGATGACGGTTTGAGGGTTAATTTTTCGTCGGAACATAATCATTAGTCCGACCGCCATAAAGATAATAATGAAGGCTAAATAGGCGATATTGCGAGTGAATTCCCACAGGATTAAAACTGGCTTAATTAAACCTTGGCCTGATCCTGTCACACTTTGGGCATAAGCTGGTGAGACAAACCCAAAACCTTTGGCAACATCGGCCAAGTAACTTGGGGCCGAGACCGGCGGGTTCGTGTATAAAGCCACCATAATATTATTTAAGCCGCCAAGGGCACCTCCATTAGGAACTTGCTTATATAAATAACTAACCACCTGGCCATTTGGTCCAACCGTCTGGCCCAAGCAATTTGTTAACGGACTAGATCCGGCCGCTTCACAAAATAGGCCATGTTCTAAGGTCTCGATATTAAAATTGGCGTTTTGCGGGGCTTTATAATTGTCTGTCGTAACTGGACACGGCTCAGTCGTACATGGTGTAGTGGTCTGTGCGAAGGAGCTAGTGGGAATCAACCAGAGACTTACAAATAAGAGAAAAAAAGCAACACTTAATTTAAAGAAAGGCATTATCACAATAATAGACGATAGCTGGTAGAAGGTGGAAGATAGTATTTTAGCTATTGCCCTGTAATGGGATGGATTCCATCTGGAAAATTAGCTTGTTCATAGGTTTGTTCATAGGCCCCAACATTATTTTGTTGATTTTGAATATCGGGCATTTGGGCTCCATAAACTCCAGTTGAGTTCCCAAAATAAGATTTAGTACGTTCATCGGCCGGTTTTTGATCAACTTGTTGTTTAATCTGATCAGGGACAATCACTTGACTAGATTTTGAAGATTGGACAACCAGCTGATCTGGATGATTTGGACTAAATAAGGCTCCAATGCTTGAAAAAAACCCCCCAATTAGATTGCCGATTCCTGAAAAAATATTTTGTTGAGTTTGAGGAGGAAGTGCTCCTTGATCAATGCTTTCGGGAAATTGACCGTTATCAATATTATAAACAGCTTGTTCCTCTGGGGTGTTAACTTTTGGTGTTGTAGCGGTTTGATCGGTTGGAACTGTCACGGCCCCCAAAACCGGCTGGTTAAAGATTAATCCGAAAAATATCAATACTACCAAAATTAAAAACTTTTTGATCATGGGTTTGGACAAGTGCCGGCCCCTGGAAAACCGATACAGAATTTAGTAACCTCTACCCCGGTAAAAGCTTGAATAATCATTAAAATCAACCAAGCTAAAATTAAAAATAACATTCCTAATAAAGCCCAAGTAATAGTTTGGCCAGCAGCTGCAATCGGTTTAGCCTCGCCACCTGAGGTTAAGAACTTGATTCCAGCTACAATTAAAATAATTGTCAGTAAGATGAATGCAAATGGGACAATAAAGTTAATTAACCTTTGAACGATCTCTTGAAGCTGAACAACCCCTGCTGGACCTGGTCCAAGTCCTTGATTGGCTGTAGCGTTTGCCGCAAAGACAGCAAGTGGGCTGATAACAAAATAGAAAGCGGTCGTGATTACTCCAATAAACTTTCGGGACATTAGATAAAGATTACCAGGACTACCTACTAGGTGGCAAGTTAGTGAAGTGACTAAACTGCGTTATTATCGAGTGAAGGTAGATTTAATTGCAAAACATTAACGTTAACAATCGCTCCAACTAAACGAACAACTAAGAAAGCTAAAGCTAGAATAACTAAACCAATTAAAGCGTTAGTAATTCGTCCTCGAGCCTTGTTAACCGCTTCTTTTTCTCCACCAGACATGATCCATTGGAATGCACCAATAATAAGCATGAATAAAACGGCTAAAGCTGCGAGGACGAAGATGATGGTGATGGCATTACCAAAAACTTTACCGATATCGGCTTTAGGGTTAATACCAGCGTCTGGAGTCGAGATATTAATAGGTGTAATTGTGGCGGAAGCAATATTAGTAAAACCAAGAGTTCCAAAAATTAAAACAAAAGCAGCGATTGAAAGAAGGGCCTTTTTCATATCTAAGTTAATAATAGGGTAGTCTTTGTTGGCTTGTCAACTATTAATGACAACTACCAAGCTTACCCGGATTTGCTGAGCCTGGGCCTTGCACACATGATGAATCGTCCAGGGTTGGCAATTTTAAATGAAGCAGATCAACATTCACAATACTGCCGAGTAATTTTACCAGTAGGAAGGCGACTGCGAGTATCACCAGTCCGATTAGTGCATTCGTAATCCGACCCCGAGCTTTGCTAGCCCCATCTTTTTCTCCACCCGAGGTAATGTATTGGAAAGCCCCCACAATAAGCATGAATAAAACGGCTAGAGTGGCTAATACAAAAATTATGGTGATAACGTTACCTAAGACATGACCAATATCAGCATTTGGATTAAGTCCAGCAGCTGGAGTTGAAATGGAGATTGGAATTGTATTGGCAGAAACTTGAGGGATAGAGACCAGAAGGTTTAAGCCTAATAAAAGAATCGGTAAGAATTTGAATAATTTTGACATATTTGACTATTTAAATAATAGTCAGATTAAAGTCAGGCTGTCAAGAACGATTAATGGGTACACTGTCCGCCGCAGGCATTATCGTCGAGTGACGGAAGCTTTAGATGTAATAGATCAACATTAACAATACTACCCAGTAATTTAACTAATAGGAAAGCGACTGCTAGAATAACTAAACCAATTAAGGCGTTTGTTATTCTGCTCCGAGCTTTGCTAGCTCCATCTTTCTCTCCACCTGAGGTAATGTACTGGAACGCGCCAATAATTAACATGAATAAAACAGCTAGGGTTGCAAGCACGAATATGATGGTAATAACGTTACCTAAGACATGGCCGATATCAGCGTTTGGATTAATTCCAGCTGCTGGAGTTGAAATAGCAATTGGAATTGTATTGGCGGAAACACTACTTGAAGCACTTAATGTTGTGACGTAAAGCAATCCAACTACCAACATTAAGCAATAAATAAAGATCTTTTTCATGTCTGCTTTGATCATAAGCTTGTCATAATAATCTTGTCAAGCATTGGCTCTTTAGAGTAATGCTCCGTCGAAGAATTGGAAATGTAAAACCTGCCCCAAAATTCTTAGAAGTAGAAAAGCCACTGCTAGAAGAACCATGCCTATAATCGCATAAGTAATTCGACCCCGAGCTTTGCTAACAGCATCTTTTTCACCACCGGAGGTAATAAATTGGAAAGCTCCGAACAAAACCATAAAAAGGACCGCTAGAGCCGAGATTGTATATAGTAATTGAACAACTAAACTTAAGAAAAAGCTAATACCACCCGCACCACCCTTACTTACCAAGTTAGCAATCTGGGGAGGAGGGTTAATCGTACCAATGACACAATTAGGGTCAGTTTGGGTATTACAAGCAGCCATAGTTTGGTGGGGATTTAGCAACACAAAGCTAAGGGTTATAAGACTGATGATAATTAGTAAATAAAACTTGTGTGTTCCCATTAAGGCCCTCCGCTAATTAAATTAAAATCTGTTAAACCCAGCCAAGCTGGAATAAACATTAAGATTAAAAATAACATGATTAAGAGAATAAAACCAATAATAGAATGGGTAATCATGTTTCGAGCTTTGGTGACAGCACCTTTATCGCCAGCTGAAGTAATAATTAAAAAAGCTCCAACTACAAAATAGAGAACCACCGCTACTGCCGCGATACTAAACGCTATCAGCGCTAATTTGCTAACAGCTGTACCTAATGTAGCAGTATCTTTAGTGTGGCCATAACCATATTGGGTACTTAAATCAATAGCCGCCGCAAGTTTTATCATAAATTCTTAATGTCCGAAGCCCGGTATACTCAGTATATCTGCTCCAATGATTTGTAACAATAATACTGAGAAGATAATAAATAGCAAGCCAATAATGGCAGAGGTGAATCGTCCTTGAGCAGCCTTGAGAGCTTCCGGATTACCTGCTGAAGTAATCATTCCAATTGCTCCAAAGCCCATTAAAAGAAGGGCGATCCCTCCAGACATTAACAAGACAACCTTAAGGAGCGATTGAACTAATAACTGGGGCTGGTTTGGAATACAACCGATGGCGGTTAAAACGCCAATCTGTTTCTCGTCAATTAGTTTGCCACTTTTTTTGTCAGTATAGACGTATTTTTTAGGATCGGTGATGTTTACATCAACTGGATCACCATTTTGGGTGTAACAGGCCGTACCGGTTGATGTGGTACAGGTTAATCCAGGTTTATTTTGACAGGCACCACCACCAATCTCGGGAAATCCAGTAACTCCGTTCGTCCCTCCTGCCGTACTGCCATCTGAGTTGATTATTAAAGTACTGTAAGCTGTAGCTGCCTGGTCTTTAATATTGACTGTTGCCTCAATATTATATTGCTGATTGGGTAGTAAATTTGTTGTACTAATATCTATTTGGTAAGCTCCTTGCGCATTAGTACTGCCTTGTCCTACGGCAAGGTCTCCTCCAGTTCGTTTTGCTACGAGGTTGATTTGGTTATTAGCTTGGCCTGCTCCTTGTGCATTGACGAGGTTGCCACTGGCTGTAAAAGTGGTTCCAGGAGGGCCTTTTAGTGGGTTAACCTGAAGCGATAGCCTTAAATTAGCACTCTGGCTAGTGGCTGATTTAACCTGAAAAGTAATCGGGTTACTTTGTCTTTCAGAGGTCTCTACACAATTAGCTCCGGCGAATTTACATTCCCAATGCCATTCTTGAATCTGAACCTGATATGTCCCAGGTGGCTCCTTTTCTAAGAGAGTTTCTCCATTGCTGATTTGCGATGTAAAAGAGGCATAATCATGAATAGATGAAAAATCGTAGTTTGGGTTCTGGGTTAGACAGGGCTGAGCTGCAGTGTTCGTGACGATTGGTATTGGTTTGGGATTGTTTGGATCGTTATAATTATCGAAAAAGACCACTAAACAGTTATTGTTAGTTCTTGTATCAAAGTTTGTGAACTGAATAATGGGAACGTCATTTTCAGTTAAGTTATTGTTTTTCAAACTAATAGAAATATCTCCACTTGGCGCAGAATCGGCCGCAAACGTGGGTTCAGCAGTATTGAACAAGGTACCAACTAGAAAAGAGGCCACAAAAAGTATCTTTATTAGTTTGGACATTATTTCAAGCTTAGCTCAAGTTAGTAGTAGGTGGCAAGTCTGCTATGTTAAAATTAGGCAGATGTTCCGCCCGCGTTTCTCCTTTAAATTAGTCATTATTTTTATCTGTCTGATTCTTAATTTAAATCTCTTCCTCCAACTACCAACTACAAACTACCAACCCTTAACCGCCAAAGCCGATGAGATCGATGATCTCCAATCTCAAATTGATACTTTAAATAAGTCGAGAGAGCAGTCGGTCGCTGCCACCAAACCGCTTCAAGGTCAGCTTGAATCGGAAAAAGCTCAGCTGGCTCAAATTCAAACTAATTTACAAAGTTTATCAGTCAAAATTAATCAAAAATCTAAAGATTTAGATATCCGCGAGGAAAAATTAGCTCAGCAAGAAGCTTTGTTATCGAGTCGAGTCAGAGCGTATTACATTCGGTCATATTCGAACTCGCCACTTTTGGTGATTTTTTCCTCTCAAAATAGTGGGGCCTTAATTCGTGATTTGTCCTATCGTCAGGCCACTACCCAAGAAGATCAAAAGATTATTACCTCAATTACCGGCGAAGTAACTGATTTATTGACTCAAAAAGAACAACTTGAAAAAGATAAACAAAAATTAGCTTCGATTCAAGCTTCCGTTAATCAAAATGCGACTTTTCTAGACGGACAGATTAAGAATGCGGTGGCTTACCAAGGCGTTTTATCAACTCAAATTGCTAATTTATCTGCTCAACAACAAGCTTTAATAGCAGCTAAAACTGGTAACTTTAATGTCAGCGTTGGTAGTGCGGCTTTGGCAGATGATCCCAACGCTTCATTAAGTGGATGGTCATCAAATGCTCCGTCTGGTTCGGTGACAGTCTTCTCCTTTGGGGCTTACGCGGGCAATGGTGCCAACTATAAAAGACAAGGCATGAGTCAATATGGGGCATGGGCCAGAGCCAAATCTGGTCAGGATTATAACGCCATTTTGTCGGCCTATTATGGCCAAGCTCCAATTCATAAAGATATGCCAGGATCAATTAATACTGATCAAGGGACGATGAGTTTTGAGGACCACTATTTATATGGAATAGCTGAGATGCCAGCCAGCTGGACGGATAACGGTTCGGCGGCATTAAAAGCTCAGGCTATCGCCGCCAGAACTTATGCTTATCATGCTACCCAAGGTGGAGGATCGATCTGTACGAGTGATAGTTGCCAGGTTTATCAATCTTCAAAGGCCAATAGTCCACCTCAAGCCTGGAAAGATGCGGTTGATTCAACTAAAGGGATGGTTTTGCCGGATGGAGTGTCGGCTCAATATGTTTCGACCCCGGGTGGTTACCTAGACACTAAAGGTTGGGACACCTCTTGTGGCAGCCAAGGTTGTTTATCAGATAGTGCGTATGACGCCGCTAGCCCTTGGTTTTATAAAGCCTGGTATTCAAATTATCGTTACGGTAGTGGCTTTTCAACTTGTCAGCGCTCGAATCCTTGGTTAACCCAAGATGATATTTCGGATATCTTAAATGCTTGGGTTGTTTACAACTCTGGCTCAGATGATGATAAATCTCATATTTTCCCACCTGATGGTTGTGGTGGAGGAAGTCCTTATTCAACGGGACAGATGAGAGATCGCGCCAATGCTTTAGGAGGTGCTTATACGAATGTTTCGTCAGTCAATGTTTCAGAGAGCACCAGCGGTTATACCTCGTCGGTAACTTTTCAAACTAATCGGGGAGCGCTAACTTTAAGCGGTTTCGATACTGGTTGTTCTCACCCAGGTGGTGGTTGTAAAGACTTTTGGACAATATTTGCCTTAAGGGCTCCTGGAAATATCTCAATTAAGAGTCGATTGTTTGACATTAAGGTCAAATAATCGTTCCGGTTATTAGCAGGGATACCATTTAAATAAGATGTGTTAAAATCTCCTCATAATGGCCTTAATGTTTCCAGCCTTCTTAGACAAACCAGACAAAATTAGCTTCGTTGATCAAGAAGAGGATGAAGTAATTGAGTTATTTTTACGCCGTCATGGGATTACTAATTTTCCTTGGATTGTTCTATCGATCTTAGGATTATTTATACCAGCTCTGGTGGTTTTTTTAGATCAAGCCTTACAAATTAATTTTATTTCTAAAATTCCAGAAAAGCTAGCTTTGGAAGCGTTAGTTTTGTGGTATTTATTTATTATTGCGTTTGTCTTCGAAAGCTTTTTATCTTGGTACTTCAATATTTATATTATGACAAATCAACAGTTGGTTGATATTAACTTCAGATCTTTGTTATTTCGGGATATTGTGACCATTCAATATAACGATATCCAAGGCGTGACTTCTCAAATCCAAGGTATTATTCGATCGTTTTTTAACTTTGGGGATGTTTTAGTTGAAACCGCGGCAAAAAACGAGTCAGTCGATTTTAATGATGTACCCAAACCTGACCAAGTTGCTGATCGGATTGATGACCTTCAAAAAACTATGAAACCAAATGCTGTCTGATAATCCCGGTCTAGATTTTACGCTCAGTAGTTTGTCTTTTACCTTTCAGATAGGTTTTATTGTTTTGGCAATTGCTTATTTTATTTTTGCTCTGATTATTATCCGACAGATTAACTTAATGACCGAAACCGTTACCACTGAGGTCGCATCTTTGCTTAAAATCCTATCTTTAGTCTTAGGATTATTAAGTTTAGGTGTAGTTATCTGGTTTATTAGATTAATCTGAGTAATGATCAAGTCAGCCAAAGCGATTGCGGCAAATACTGATTTATGTTCTGCCCAAGCGTTTCTCTTTAATGAAGAGGGTGTTTACCTGGTACTTTTAATTTCTGGAACCGGTGATGATGTCTTTACTAAAATCCGTCAACTAGTCGTTGGACTTAAGGATAACTTTTTCGATAATACTGAATCGATCCCAAATCGGCTGAAAATTCTTCTAGAAGCTATTAATCAAGAACTTAAAGGGGTTGATGAGTTAAATATCTTACTAGGGTCAATCTCGGCTAATATTTTATATCTGGAGTCGCAAGGTCGTGACAGAGCATATCTTTTAAGAGGAGAGAGAACTTTGCCGCTAGTACCCGAGCGGGATCCTGATCCAAGCGGTCAATTAATTTCCGGTTATTTAAAAGAAGGCGATCATTTAGTCTTGCTCAGTCAGACTTTAATGACTCATTTTGGAGAAAATGGCCAAGCCTTGGCGAGTTTTTTAAAGACAACAGACGAGCTTCTTCAAGAAGAACTCGACGAATTAGTTCGAAATAATCCAACCTTGGATCCAGTTTCAGCAATCGTGATTGATTTTAATCCGCTTGAAAAAGCGCCTGAAACGGGTGAAGTGGAGGAACCTGGTTTATTGGAGAATGTTGAGAATCTTTCTTCGTCCCCTCGATTTAAAATTTCGCGCGCTCAGCTTTTCTCTAAAATCATAGCTCGTTTACCACAAACTCGCCGTAAACGCTTAATTATTGGGGCAGCTTTGTTGGTCATCTTAATAGTTGGCATTAGTCTGTCATTTAAAAGTAAGGGCCAAGACTTAAAGCACACTCAGTTTGAGGCCTTATTAACAGATGCTTCAAGTCAACTTAGTCAAGCCGAAAGCTTGAAAGATCTTAACCCGAATGCTGCGCGAACCAATTTAGGTAAAGCTCAAGATGACTTAAAACAGGCTAAAGCAATTTTGCCAAAAGATCCCCAGGTTGATCAACTTCAGAAGCAACTTGATCAAAATCAGAGTGATATTTTAAAGATTTATCCGATTGCGGCCTGGCCGGTTTTTCTCGACCTTAGGTTAATTAAACCTAACTTTTATTCTAAAAATCTGGCTTTTTATGATGGAAAGTTAATGCTTCTCGATGATACTGGCAATTCAGCAGTTTTAGTTGATCTATCTAAAAAAACGAACCAACCACTAGCTGGGTCTGAGCAACTTGGTCAACCAAAATTCATTAGTCTAAATGGTGACTCAGCCTTTGTCTATTCATCTGATAAAGGAGTTTTTAAGATTGATATTACTGCTCCAAAACCAACGGTAGCGGTTAAAGCCGATTCAGATTGGGGTCAAATTGTTTCCCTTCAAGGCTTTGCCAGTAATATTTACCTACTTGATTCAGTTAAAAACCAGATCTGGAAATATATTGCTACCGAAACTAGCTTTTCAGATAAACAGCCATATTTAAAATCAGATACTAAGGTTGACCTGGCAACCTCCAAGAAGATGTTAATTGATGGTTCAGTTTGGGTTTTAAAATCAGGTAGCGAGGTTGATAAATTTACTCAAGGGGGTCCTGACAGCTTTAATTTAAATGGCTTAGATAAACCGCTTAAAGATGTCACGACTTTTTTTGTATCCGATGAAACGGATAATATCTATTTGCTCGACTCGGGAAACAATCGAATTGTGACTTTAAAAAAGAATGGTGATTATGTTAGTCAGATGACATCGGATAAGTTAAAAGATGTTTTTGATTTTGCAGTTGATGAGAAAAATAAGGTCATTTATTTACTCGATGGTAGCTCAATCTACCAAGTTCCGTTACAATAAGGGCAAGTTAGAAGAATTAGGAACTAGGTTACTCGAACTAGAATCTAATCATTAACCTAATTCCTTAAACCTAGCTCCAATAAAAATGAGGATTTTTAACAAAAAAGCTCGTCAAAATTATCATATCCTTGAAACCTTTCAGGCCGGAATTGTCTTGATGGGCCAGGAGGTTAAGTCTTTGCGGGCTGGAAAAGCTGATATTAACGATAGCTTTGCCAAAATTCAAGATAACCAGGTTTTTCTTAAAAACGCCTTTATTTATCCTTATCAAAGTGGGGCTCTTGAAACTAAATTTTCAAACTATGACCCCAGACAGGATCGAAAATTACTACTTCATAAAAGTGAGATTGATCGGTTGCGTGGCCGATTATCCGCCGGCAGCATGGCTTTAATTCCATTAGCTATTTTTACAGCTAATAAT
>JBEPVZ010000007.1:0-38334 GCA_041690695.1 Candidatus Daviesbacteria bacterium
AATCAGAACTTTGCTAAGGTCTCTGGCCCAGTTGTCAGTCAAGCCAGTAATAACTATGCCCGATGAGTAAATAAATAAACTTTTTAAAAGACCTAATGATATCTCAAAATAATGACTAATGGTCATGAAAATAAACCCACCGATTAAGTTTGCTATTAGACTCACCCCTAGCCCTAATAAAAAAGTCTTATCAAAACGAATACCTTGCTGAACTATTTTGAGCTGACTAATTAAACTTTTCAAAAAAGCTAGTTTATTAAAAATTTTCAGGGCGTAGCTAAAAAAAGTTCGGTTGGTTAAAAAAACTCCCAGTCCAATAATTAAAATTAATAGGCCGACCGCTGGTAATCTTAAAACATTAAAAATGAAGCTACCTAATAAAGTTATTAAAACAGCAGTGACAAGCTCCAGAAAAGCTTGACTGACAACTGGGCCAGAGACCTTAGCAAAGTTCTGATTAACTTCTTTAGTTAATAAAAAACTTCTGGCTGATTCCCCACCGGGTAACGGACTAATTGCTTGACCAGCAACATAAACTTTAATAGCTTGCCAGAAAGTGACTGGAATCTTGATATCTTTAAGCAACAGATAAAACCGATAGCCTTTGAGAAATGAAATAATGATGGTTAGCCCCATTAATCCTAGCAACTCTAATTTAGGAAATTGGGCCATCAAAACCTCAACTTTAGCAATATCAATTGATTGAACCACAGAAAAAATTAAGATGACTAAAAAGATGAATACTCCAACCAAACGAATAATCATTGCTCCGCAGATTTAGATCGGACTTTCTGATAAACTCCAGCCATAATCACTAACCAAACAAAACCAATCAGATAAGCTCCAAGCACATCCGAGAACCAGTGAGCTCCTAAGTAAATCCGAGACGGACCCACGAGTAAAATTAGAACTGCAAACAAAACCAGGAATAAACGATGCCAAGGACTTTTGGAAAAAAGTGTATATGTTAAAAAGAGCAAAAAGCCGAACAAGCCGATGTAATATAGAACATGACCTGAAGGAAAACTATCATGTTGAGTATAATGCATAACTTGATGAATTAAAGTTGGGTCAGGTCGAACACGATGAACAAGTTGCTTAAAAATAACACTGACAACTTCTGCTCCAAAAGTTGAGATAAGAATCATCACCGCTTCCAAATGATGACCTTTCACAAAAAAAGCCGCCCCAATAAACAATAACAATAGCGTCCCTGGCAATGCTTCTCCCAACAGCGAGATAAATCGCATGAGCCCATCAAAACCGATTAAATGAAGCGATTGAAGAGCTAATGTAACCTTTAAATCAAATGGAAAATAAGGATCTTTACTAGCATAATAAGTTAAAATCCCAAAAGACAACGTTACAATACCTAGGCAGAAATAAAATAAAGCCGTTCGCTTTTGGAAAGTTGGTTTGGAAACCGTTGGCAACGGTTTTTTAACAGCAATCTTAATCTTGGTTGGTGCTTTAGCTTGCATGAGTTTTTAAACCTTTAACAACTTTTGAAAAACTTCAGGGTTTTTAAGTGGGGCAATCACTTGTAAATTATATCTGCTTGGTACAAATAACTCTTGCGCGACAGCTTGAATATCTTGAACAGTTACTTGTTCAATCTTTTTTAAATAATCTTCAAAACTCTCGAGCTCATGATCGGTCACAAACTCAACTCCAAAATGCTCAGCTAAAAAGTTTGTTGATTCACTTCTTAAAGCAATTCGCCCCCGAATAATCTCCTTGGATTTTTTAAGCTCATCTTCGGTCACAGGCTCCATGGTTGTTCTTTGCAATTCAGCCAAAATAACTTCTAAACCTTCTTCAACTTTTTCCAATTTTAAACCAGCAAAAGCCGTAAAAGTCCCGGTATCAATCATTGTTTCATGGCCTGCCGCCACTGAATAGGCTAACCCCCGCTTCTCCCGAACCTGTAAAAATAACCGGCTCGACATCCCTTCACCTAGAATGATTCCCAGTAATCTGGCTGCAAAGCGGCGTTTATCATAACGATCATAACCTTCAACCCCTAAAACTAAATTGGCCTGATCTGTTTGTTTAAAAAACAGATCAACGTTTGAATGAGTTTGTGTCCGAGATTTATAAGCCAAGAATTTAAATTGACTGCGTTTTGGTAGATCGGAAAAATAATTTTCAGCAATCTCTTTAATATTTTTTGGAATCTTACCCACAAATACTAAAGCCATATTTTTGGGAGAATATAATGAATCAATATAGCTCATAAAATCTTGTCTTTGAACACTTAGAATAGTCTTTTCATCTCCGCCAATATCCCAACCTAAAGGTTGATCTCCAAATTGAAGTTTTTCATACAGATCCCAAACATAACGACCGGGGTTATCCCGATACATTCGAAGCTCTTCAATAATGACCCCTTTTTCTTTTTCGATCTCTTCAGATTGCATCAACGAATCTTTAATCATTGATGACAATAACTCTGCCGCGAGTTCAACATGTTTAGCAGCCGATTTAATCCAATAATAGGTATATTCTTTGCTGGTTGCGGCATTGTTAACTGCTCCAATTGAATCAACTAAGTTAGCGATAATCTCAGCGGTTGGATATTTGATTGAGCCTTTAAAAAACATATGTTCGAGAAAATGGGAAATACCATTAATTTTTTTAGTTTCATAACGAGAACCAGCTCCAACTGCAACCAGCGAGCTGATTGAATCAAGATGAGGCATATCAATCGTAATTAAAGTTAAACCGTTTTTGAGAGTTTGGATCTGATACATAGACTTTATGCAGTCTAACAAATTAGACAACAGCGGAGCAAGCTTTAAGAAGGGTTGTGACCGTTTCCTCAATATTTAATTCTGAGGTATCAATAATAATGGCATCTTCTGGGATTCTGAGCGGCGAAACGGCCCTTGTCGTATCTTTTAAGTCTCGATCGGCAATCTCTTCAAGAATCTTTTCAAAAGTGGCATCTGGCCGAGTTTTCTTTAACTGATTAAATCGTCTTTTAGCCCGAACTTCGGCCGACGCAGTTATATAAAATTTAAATGGAGTCTCGGGGAAAATTTCTGAACCGATATCTCGTCCCGTCATAACGGTATTTTGACTTCCGCCCAAAGTTTGTTGAAACTTTTTAGTAATTCTTCGAACATCTGAATTGGCCGCGACCAGCGGCGTAAATTTAGTAACTTCTGGAGTATGCAACGAATCTGTAATATCTTGGCCTTCTGATAGAATCTGCTGTTTATCGTCACGACTAATAAACTCAACATCAAGATTCTCACAGATTTTATTAATAGCTGATTGATTATCTAAAGAGATCTTTTTTCTAAGCAGTTTCAATGCCACCAACCGATAAAAGATACCGGTATCAATAAACTGATAATTTAATTTTTGAGCCAGTAGCCAGCCAATGGTTGATTTACCAGACGAAACCGGACCATCGATAGCAATAAGCTTAGACATATTTCTTGTCCTTTATTTTATCAGGTAATAAACTTTCTTTAGAATACATCTCATAGCCTTTTCCATAACCGACTTCCTTCATCAATTTGGTTGGAGCATTGCGTAAATTCATAGGTATTGGCAAATTACCATGCTGTTTAACGTCTGCCAGAGCCTTAAAATAGCCGTCATATGAAGATCGGTCCTTTTTACATTGAGCCAAATAAGCTACACCATGAGCTAAATTAATCTGACATTCTGGATAACCAATGACCTCGCAAGCTTTAAAAACTTCATTGGCAATAACTAAAGCTGTCGGCACGGCCAAACCAATATCTTCTGAGGCAAATATAACCATTCGTCTGGCAATAAATAAAGGATCTTCCCCTGCCTCAACCATCCGAGCCAGATAATATAAAGCCGCGTCAGTATTTGACGCTCGCATCGATTTAATAAAGGCTGAAATAGTATTGTAATGTTCTTCACCAGCTTTATCGTAAGACAGGGCTTTTTTTTGAAAGGCTTCTTCAATATCTTTTTTAGTAATCACCGCTCCACCCACCAATTGAGCCGCAATTTCTAAAGTGTTAAGCATATTTCGGGCGTCTCCACCACTCATCTCTATTAATAAACCCCGAGCAGATTTATCTAAATCTGATTTTTTAAGACCCAAACCTCGATCTTTATCGGTTAGAGCCGAATCAATAATATTTGATAACTCATCTTCTGTCAGACTATTTAAAACCAAAACTCGGGTTCGAGATAATAACGGACTAATAACTTCAAATGATGGATTTTCAGTCGTTGCCCCAATCAAAGTTATTAAACCACTTTCAACATAAGGCAAAAAAGCATCTTGTTGAGATTTATTAAAACGATGAATTTCGTCAATAAAAATTATGGTTCGGGATTTATCTAAAAGACCAAGTTGCTTACGGCTTTTTTCTTCAAAGACTCGCTTGATATCCCCAATTCCAGTTGAAACAGCCGAAAATTCAATAAATTCGGCATCAACTTCTGCAGCAATAATTCGAGCGAGGGTAGTTTTACCAACTCCAGGCGGTCCCCACAGAATCATTGAGAAAAGTTGCTTATTTTCTAAAGTTTTTTTTAGGAGTTTATCAGAAGCTAAAAGATGACCTTGGCCCATATACTCAGCAAGATTTTTAGGGCGCATTCGATCAGCCAAAGGCGGATTCATGAGTCTGATAATAGCCGAAAGTTAACCGAAAGGCAAGCTAGTTATTGTTTAATTTTTTGGCCAGTGACTGAGTCTTCAATCTCAAAACCCAGTTTTTTAATCTCACTTCGAAGTTCGTCTGAGCGTTTAAAATCACCATGACTGCGAGCCAATTGTCGTTCTTCAAGTAACTTTTCAACCTCAGCCGGAATTTCTAATTTTTTACCAATATGTTCCCCTAAATTTAGACCAAGCACTTTATCAAATTCTAAGAGAGTTGCAGCTTTATCCGCCGAAAGCGCATCAGATTTGACCATCTCCCACATAACCGCAATCGCTTGGGCAGTATTTAAATCATTATTAAGACTATCTGTAAATTTTTTAAGGTATTCTGATGAAACTTGGCCTGATTCATCCCAATCATGACTCATTTGACGTAAATTGTTTAAAGCATTCTGAGCAGATTCTAAAGAACTCCAAGTAAAGTTCATCTGATCACGATAATGAGCAGTCAAAGTTAAATATCGAAAAGCCAGTGGATCAAAATCTTTAGCTTCTAAATCGGACACTCGGTAAAAGTTATTGAGCGATTTACTCATCTTTTGACCGTCAACTAATAAATGTTGGCCATGAATAAAGTAGTTTGCAAATTTAACACCATTCCCAGACTGTGATTGAGCGATCTCATTTTCGTGATGAGGAAATAATAAATCGATCCCACCGGTATGAATATCTAGAGTATCCCCTAAATATTCTTGACTCATAACTGAACACTCAATGTGCCAACCTGGTCGACCTTTACCCCAAGGTGAATCATAGCCAAATTCAACCTCCGGAACTGACTTCCAAAGCGCAAAATCTTGAACATTATCTTTAGTATATTCATCGGACAAGATTCGAGTACCGGTTTTTAAAGTGCTTGAGTCAATTTGAGAAAGTTTGCCATAGTCTGAAAATTTAGAAATATCAAAATAAACGGAATTATCTTTCTCAACATATGCAAAACCTTTGGCAATTAACTTTTCAATGAAGTTAATCATTTTATGAATATGCTCTGTGGCTTTAGGATTAATATCGGCTGGCAGAATATTTAATTTATCTTCGTCCTCAAAAAAGATCTTAGTATATTCAGCCGTCAGCTCATCAACTGTCATATTTTTTTCAGCCGCTCGTTTTATAATTTTGTCTTCAATATCGGTAATATTTTCAACCAGTTTAACTTCATAACCATTTAACTTTAAAACACGATATAAAATATCGGAAAAGATAAACGTTCTTAAATTACCAATGTGGAGATAGTCATAAACGGTTGGACCACAGGTATACATCCCAACTTTGGGTGGATTAAGTGGTACAAAATCTTCAACTTTTCGGGATAAGGAATTAAAAAGACGTAACATCTATCCTCCCGCTCCTTGACCGGCTTTAGCTTCAGTTTTAACCTTAGCTTGTTGAACAGCTATCGATTCGCTCTTCTTTTGTTCCTCAAATTCAACTTTTTGTTTTTTCTGGTGAGTTTCTTGGGCTTTAACTTGTTCTGCTTGTTCCTTCTCTTGCTGAGCTTTAGCACGAGAAGCTCGATCTAGTGCGCTCAGATTCTCTAAGTAATTTTTAATATTCGCGATCTTGACCTGATTTTCTTGCTCTTTCTTGGCTTGATCAGCCGGATCGAGTGGCTTAGGAGCGGTACCCATAATCGAATTTAAGCCCTGCTCGACTGCCTGACCAACTTGATCAGTGACGGGTTTAATAACCGCCTGAGGAATCTCTTGAATTGTTTGTGAAACAGCCGCCTTTGGTCCATCAGCCATCTTAATATTCCTTCCGCCCTTCTAAAGACCTCGATAAGGTCGTTTCGTCAGCGTATTCTAAATCCCCTCCCACCGGCAGGCCACGGGCAATTCTGGTAACTTTTACGCCTAGAATTTTAATGAGTCTATCTATATACATAGCGGTTGCCTCCCCTTCCATGGTTGGATTAGTCGCCAGGATCAGCTCCTTAACTGTACCATCTTTAAGTCTCGGCAAAATCTCTCTAATTTTTAACTCTTCTGGACCAATATTTTCAAGGGGTGAGATAGTGCCATGAAGACAATGATATAAACCTTTATAGTGAGTTTTTTCAAGAGCCACAATATCAAGTGGCTCTTCAACCACCATAATCATTGATTTGTCTCGATTTTGATCAGAATCAATTTGACAAGGATCGGTCTCAGAGATGTTAAAGCAGATACTACAGAGAACAGTTTTTTCTTTGAGAGCGACCGCAGCTTCAGCTAAACTTTCGGCAACTTCTTTGGGAGCGCGCAATAGATAATAGGTTAAGCGCTGGGCGGTTTTAGGACCAATACCCGGCAATCTTTCAAAACTTTCAACTAAATCTTGGACAACCTTCGGGATAACGGGCATGATTTTCTATTCGAACTACATTCCTGGGAAAGATCCACCCATGAGCGTTTTCATCTCTTCAGCGGCAGCTTTTTGAGCTGATTTTAAACCTTCATTCACAGCTTCTGTGATCTTATCAAAGTCTGTCTCACCAGCGATTGAGATAACTTTTTGGTCGGCGGTCATGACAACGGTCACCCCTTTATGCTCAACAGTAATCTTAATTCCAGCTAACTTTTTTTGAACTTCGATGGCTTGATCGCGCATCTTCTTAATATCACCCAGCTGTTTTAAGTTGTCCATTAAGCCCATGGATGGATTATAGCATACTTTCTATGCGATAATTTAGGCATTAATGTACTTAAATTTAAATAATCAGTCCATTTATTTTCAAAAGGTTGGCACCGGCAAAAAGCCGTTAATCATGCTTCATGGCTGGAAGAATGATGTCACCAGCTTTTATAATTTAATTGATCTTTTAAAAGATGAATTTACTTTATATTTAATTGACTTACCGGGTTTTGGTCGAAGCGAATTGCCCAAAAAACCATTTACAGTTTTAGACTATGCTAAGGTCGTTAATGAATTTATCGACTCAGAAAAATTGGCTAAGGTGAATTTATTTGGTCACTCCTTAGGTGGCCGGGTCAGCATTAAATTAGCGGCTCATTATCCTGATAAACTATCACGATTAATTCTTGAAGCCAGTGCCGGAATTAGACCTGCTCAAGATCCTCCCAAAAAAATCCTTTATTTGTTCGCCAAGATTTTTCATTACACTGTCCCCAATTTATTTAATTTAAAAGAAGTATTGCGCCAGAAATTTTATTCATCTCTTGAGTCAGATTATTTAACAGCTGGAGCAATGACTGAAACTTTAACTAATCTTTTAAATGAAGATCTGATACCAGATTTAAAAAAAATCACTACCGAAACGTTACTTATTTGGGGAGAGGATGACCAGGCCGTGCCAGTTAAATATGCAAAGCAGATGTATGGATTAATTAAAAACTCTCGTTTAGAAATATTTGATAATGTCGGTCATTTTCCACATTTGGAAAAGCCAGAAAGGGTTGTAAATTATGTTGCAGACTTTTGCTAAAATTTTTCCACTATTTGATCATACATATATTTTGCAGCTTTATGAGTATCAATTAACTGATTTTTTAAAATGGTTTTTTAAATATCCTTTTAAAAGAAATCTTCAGAGAAAACACCATTTAGAATTTACCAATAAAGCCGTTTTAATATTAGCCCTTAGTCTCTGTCTGATAATTTTAGGAAGTATTTTAGCTGGATTATTATTTAATAGTATCTTTCTTGGATTATTATTTTTATTACTTTTTCCAGCCCTATCGCCTTTTGTTATTTCCTTGAGTTTATTAATTGTTTGGCCATTTGATTATTATAAAAAAACTCAGATTTTGGCCAAAGCCAAGGCTAAACTAAATACACTGCCGAATTTAAAAGTTGTCGCGATCACGGGTAGTTTTGCCAAGACTTCGACTAAAGATATTCTTTATACCCTGCTTTGGAAGAAATATCGAGTCGTTAAAACTCCCAAAAGTTTTAATACTTCAGTTTCCATCGCCCGAACCATTTTGTCAGATTTAAAAGATAATACCGAGATTTTTATCGTCGAGATGGACGCTTATCATCCCGGAGAGATTGATCAATTATCAAGGTTAATTAGGCCCGATCTAGCATTAATTACCGCCATCGCTCCCCAACATCTATCGCGTTTTGGTGGCAACATGGACAGTCTAGCCAAAACTCAGTTTGAAATTGCGGGCAATTTAAAGACAGATGGAATCTTATTTTTAAATTCCGATGATGACTGGACTAAAAAGCTCGAAGGCAATTATTCAGTTAAAAAAGTTTTCTTTTCGGGAGTAGGAATTCAGATGAATATTAATGCTGCGAGTGCTATCGCCAAACAGTTAGGGCTGGACGATAAAACAATTCAAGAACGTTTGAAACTAGTTCAACCAACTGAACATCGAATGGAAGTTAAACAGCTACACCCTAATTTAACGATGATTGATAATAGTTATAACACCAATCCAAAAGCGGCTGAAGCTTCATTGAAATTACTAGACTCTTTTAAATATAAACAGAAAATTATTATTACTCCAGGGCTAATCGAGCTGGGTTCTATGGAATCCCAAGAGAATCAGGAATTGGCCCAAAAAGCAGCCAAAGTAGCTGATCAAATTATTATTGTTGGCCAAAATGCTAAAAAAGATCTAGCGTTAGGTTTAAAAACTGCTGACTATCCAAAGTCACAAACTTATTTTGTGAATTCTACTGTCGACGGAATGACATTGGTTAATAAATTAATGACCAAACCGACTGTCATGTTAATTGAGAATGATCTGCCAGATCAGTATTTTTAACTCTTAATTCCAGCCTGTCCAATTTGTTTTAGTAAACCTGATTCCAAAGTATACTGAGTTTTAGAACGGTCTTGGAAGCGTTTCAGACCATCACTAACCATCCGATCAAGTAACTCTTTAAAACTAACCCCAGATTTTTCCCAAAGGTAAAAAGCCAGTGAGCCAGGAGGTGAATTAACTTCATTTATCCAAAACTGATTAGTTTTTTGATTAACAAAAAAATCAATCCGCGCCACCCCACAACCATCTAAAGCTTTAAAAACCTTGATGGTTGTCTCTTGTATCTTGTTTCTTAACTCACTACTAATCGGAGCTGGAATAATCCGTGATAAAGAAGCCATTCCGGATGATTTTGACTTACCACCTTTTTGATATTTATCGGCAAAGGTCAAAATATCACTTTCAGAAACTGGCATCTCGCAAACTGATGATTCAATCTCTTTATAGCCCAAAGCTGAGCAATTAACCTCGATAACATCTTTAAAAGCCTCTTCAATTAATATTTTTTCGGAATAAGCCGAGGCCACCTCTATCGCAAAGGTTAATGAGTCATCATCAATCGCTTTATTAATTCCGATGCTCGATCCCCCTGTTGAAGGTTTAACAAACATTGGAAACTTTAAGTTGGCCTTAATCTGTTTTAAACATTTTGACTGATCGTCAATCCAATCCAACCGCCGAATCTGATAAAACTTGCCGATAGGCAAGCCAAGTTGAGCAAAAACAGCCTTAGCAGCTACCTTATCCATCGCAATAGCTGAGCCCGTTACGCCTAGTCCAACATATGGGATCTGATACATTTCAAACAGCCCCTGAATAGCTCCATCTTCACCAAACGAGCCATGAAATATCGGAAAAGCGATATCAAAGGGAGTAAATTGTCGAACTAACTTTTGAGTATAAAAACCGGGCTGTCCATCTTTATTGGCTAAACTCAGATTAACTTTGTCAGCCGACAGAATTAATTTATTAACATCTGTATAATTCCGAAGGTCTAGGAATTTGGCATTGGTATAAAATTGGCCATCCTTGGCAGTATAAACTGGGATAACCTCGTATTTATTTTTATCGAGATGTTGGTACGCTTGTAAGGCGCTGATAACTGAAACCTCATGTTCAGTTGACCGACCACCTAAAAATAAAGCTACTCTAATTTTTTTATCCATTTTGTAAACTTAAATCGACAGCATTTTCCATCAGGGAGATGACAGTCATCGGTCCAACCCCGCCTTTAGGTGGAGTTATCTTTGACGCCACTTTTAAAACCGATTCAAAATCAATATCCCGGCCGACATCAATAACCACTACCCCATCTTTAACCATCTCGCCGGTCACCAAATTAGATTGTCCAGTAGCCGCAATCAAAATATCGGCTTGTTTAATTAAGGTTTCTTTGCCTTCTGTTTGACGGTTAACTCCAGCTACATTGTAACCCATTTTGTCTTTTAAAATCGCCATTAAATCTCGACCGACCATTCCATTGGCGCCTAAAACCACGATATTTTTACCTAGCAATTCAATATTTTCAGAATCAAAGATCGATAATATTCCACGAATAGTGGCCGGTAAAACTGGACCTTTAGAGGTTAAACCATCAACGTCTTTTTCAGGCAATATGAGATCGACTAAATCCATAGGTTTATGATCGCCAAGAAAACTTTTTGGAAGTGGTAGTTGAATCATAATTCCGGTAATTTCAGGATTATTATTTAAATCTTTAATCTCTTCCGCCACTTGCTCAAACGGGATGTTTTCGGAAAAATGCTTTAATGTAAATGACAAACCTAAACTCTCAGCTTTTTGCTTTTTCATGCCCGAATAAAGAACTGACGAAGGGTTATCACCAACCAAGATGCTGACAACATGAGGCTTAATTTTTAATGTTGTAATTTTTAACTGCAAAGCTTGCTCGTGATTCAAGGCCAAAGCCTTACCATCAATAATATTTGAATCCATACCTGGAATTTTAACAGAGAAGGCTGATTAAATGCCAGGAACCGGGTATTTTTTAGCAAAAACCGCTACTTCTTTTTTAATAGCTAATAAATTTTTATTGGCCTGAGCCCATTTTTTAGATTCTTTAATAAAGTCTTTACGGGCTTCTTGTTCCAGGGGCAGGTCATGACCACGCACCTCTTCGAGAACTCTTTTAATCCATTTGGCAATTTTAATCATCTCCGCCTCTTTCATCCCCCGTGAGGTTAAAGCTGCTGTTCCTAAGCGAATTCCGGAGGGATAAAACGGTGAAACGGGTTCGGCTGGGATAGTATTTTTATTAACAGTAATTCCAGCCGTTTCTAAGGCATATTGGGCCTGATAACCTAGCCCATAACCATAGTCAGTCAACGATAATAAAATCAGATGATTCTCAGAAACCGTTCCTAACTCTTTGGCTAAAACGGTTGAATTTTTAACAATTTGCTCAGCATATTTCTTAAAACTGGGTTGAGCAGCTTCTTCCAAAGCAATCGCGATCGCCGCCGTTTGCTGGTTATGAGGTCCGCCCTGGAGGCCCGGAATAATAGCTCGTTCAAGTTTGGCTTTCATTTCCGGGTCACGTTTCATTCCTCGTTCGGTCACCATAATCATAGCCCCTCTAGGCCCCCTTAAAGTCTTATGAGTTGTGGTTGTCACAATATCTACATAAGGAACAGGTGAATCATGCATCCCACCCACAATCAACCCTGAGATATGCGAAATATCCGCAACCAGTGTGGCATCAACCATATCAGCAATCTTACGAAACTTTTTATAATCAAGTTTAAAAGGATAGGCCGTAGTTCCTGCCCAAATCAGTTTAGGCTTATGTTTTTTGGCCAACGATTCGAGCTCTTCAAAGTCAATCTTCCAATCTTTATTGACAGAATAATTGACGGCTTTATAAAAGATGCTTGAGAAGCTTAAATTGGCGCCATGAGTTAAGTGTCCCCCCGAAGATAAAGATAAACCCATGATGACGTCGCCTGGCTGACAAACTGCCATTGTCGCCGCCATATTAGCTGGTGAGCCAGAATATGGTTGAACTAAGGCGACTGGCACGCCAAATAGCTTTTTAGCCAAATCCGAAGCATAATTTTCGATCTCATCGATAACCTCGTTACCACCATAATATCGTCGTCCTGGAAAACCCTCAGAATATTTATTAGTTAAAATTGATCCTAAAGCTTTCAAAATATCTTTAGAAACATAATTTTCGGATGGGATCATCTCTAAGCCTTCAACTTGACGCTTGGTTTCTTTAGAAATAAGAGAGAAGATTTTTGAGGTTGCCATGAATATTGATGGCATTATAGCAAGAAAACGAATTAACTCGTCAAGAAGGAAAGTTACAGAATGTGTGAAGTTGGCCGATAAAATGGATTAATGACCTGGACTACTCGATTATTTTTTGCTCGATCTAGATCTGCAGTCCAACGATTGACCCAATTTTCTCGAACCTTATACGCCAAATCAACTCCACCTAAAAGCATTAGTGATGCCGCTGTCCAGGCAAGCCCTTCAGTACCTATTTTAAATGAAGCACCTGCTTCTACAAGAACAACTGGTAAGCTGTAAACCGCCATCGCATGATCGAACTTCATAGCCTTTTGGTTATATTCAATCTTACTTTTGAGCTGACCAATAATTGTTTCTTTATTATCGACTAACATTTGGCGAGATTTTACTCTTGCCTAGGCATGATGTCAATTAGGAATTAAAGATCTCAGCCGCAATCCGAATAACCTCATCATCAGCCGCGACGTCAACATTAGCCATATCATTAAATTGAGCAGCCGTTTGATCAAGCTCACAATTAACTAAAATCTTTTTACCTAAAATATCGGAAACGACCGACTCGACCATCTCTCGATTACGAGGAGTCTCTAAAATCCGTTGATGAAAAGCATAAGGAACTTTTAAAATTAATTGTGCATCTTGGCATGAGCCGATCTTAACCACCCGTAGTAAAGCTTCTAGAGAAAAGTTGTAAGGGTGAATGGTCTCAAGAACATAGTTCCACTTATCTTGGAGGGTAGACATATCATTCGAGCTTGATCCTTGTACAGACATGACCACTTTCTCGTCTGAAAGATCCTCCACTGGGGTGGGTGGCAGCGAACGGGTCGCCCCATCGAGTGCCCGCAGCCGAGGAGAGCTTGTCTCGACGAGCGAGGACATCGGATGGGGCTGGGAGCTGACAGAACCCACTTCAGCCAAACAGGATTCCACCACTCCAATCTCAATTGGCAAACTCGGGATTGATGAAAATTTACGCTTTTCCGAAGCTTCCTCAAAAACTTTTAAAATTCTGACGAGGTCGTTCGATGACGCTAACTCTGCCAAATTTGATAATTCGGCTAAACTTTCTTCACTACAATTTCGTTTGACGACCTCCAAAGCACCATGCTTAATTAAAAGAACCGAACGTAAACTTTCAAGTAACTGATTTAAAAATTCTTTGGGATCAGATCCTTGTTCAAAAGCCTGACTGACCAAATTTAAACTGGCCTGGCTATCTTTTTGAATCAACATCTTAATTAATTGATTCGTTACCTCAGTTTTACTTAAGCCGAGCGTTTGTTCAACGAAATCTTTAGTAATCTTTTGGTTTTGACTAGCTAATTGGTCAAGCAATTTAACCCCATCTCGAAAACTTCCATCACTTTTTTGAGAAATTAAGGCTAAAGCCTCGTCATCAATGTCGAGTTTTTCGCCTTTAACGACTCTTTTTAAAGCTTCAGCGATATCCATACTAGTTGGACCTTTAAAATCGAGCCTTTGAACTCGAGACAGAATAGTTTGGGGAACTTTCTGAATTTCGGTCGTCGCCAGAATAAATAAAACATGAGCCGGCGGCTCTTCAAGAGTCTTTAATAACGCATTGAAAGCCTCAGTCGTTAACATATGTACCTCATCAATAATATAAACTTTCTTTTTTAAATTTGAGGCTGACAACTTAATCTTATCGCGGAGATCTCGAATGTCATCAATACCCCGGTTTGAAGCCGCATCAATCTCGATGAAATCTAGGTTTGAACCATCGCTAATTGATAAACAAGCGAAACAGGTATTACAAGGCTTACTTTCGCCATCGCAGTTGACCATCTTCGCTAGGATTCGAGCAGTTGAGGTCTTACCGACTCCACGGGGTCCATAAAATAGATAGGCATGAGCGGCCTTATTATTTAAAACAGACTTTTCCAGAGTATCTGCTACCATTTTTTGGCCAACTAATTCGGATAAGGTTTGTGGGCGGTACTTGAGGTAGAAAACCATAAGAGTTATTAGTATAGACTATCGCTTGTAGACGGTGGAAGATAGTATTTTGAGAGTAGAAACCTAATCACTATTACCCAGTCAATCGTGATGCATACCCAGGAGATGCTTGGTACCATGCTCAACAAGTTGTCTAATCTCTTCATCAACTGAGACCCCATCTAAACCAGCATCTTCAACAACTTGAGGGTAGGAAAGAACGATATCGCCAAGTCTTAAAACTTGATCTGGGGAAGAAACAAAACCGACTCTAGGAATATGTTGCAAATTTTGAGGTAGAGCATCTTCAAGCGCAAAAGTAATAATATCGGTTGGGTAATCCATTCCACGATACTTTTTGTTAATCTCGTGAATTTTTCGACTACCGACAATATTAACCCCGATTTCAAGTCGACCGGTAATTTTATATCTTTTTAAAACTTCAACGACAGTTGATTGAATAATCAGCTTGTTAACTGGATATCGACCATCAGAGTTGATAATAATATTAATCATTAACCTAGTTTTTCCTTTACGATTAGACTAATTCTCCCACCATCAGCACTTGGTCCAGTCTTAGCTTTAACAGCTCCGATGACTTTACCCATATCCGCCATACTGGTAGCCCCTAGTTCCTTTATAGAATCTAAAACCAGATTAGTCAAGGCTGAATCATCAAGTTGGGCTGGAAGATAAGTTTGTAAAACATCAGCCTCGGCTTGTTCTTTATCTACCAAATCAGTTCGATTAGCGCTTTTAAAGGCTAGAATTGACTCTTGGCGCTTTTTAAACTCTTTGGAGATAATTCCTAAAACATCCTCATCGGTGACTTGGTCACCTTTTTGTTTTTTTAAATAAATAACTTCCGATAAAACCAGCCTAAGACTGGCAACTTTCGCCGCCTCGCCAGCCTTAAGTGATTGATTTAAATCAGATTTTAATTTTTCTTCCATTTACTGATCGTAACGTTTAGCTCGGCGAATCTTGCGACGCTTTTCAGCTAGACGTTCTTGACGCTTCTCAGAATCCTTTTTATGAATTCCGAGCTCACGATATTCTTGTAAAACACCTTCCAAAATTGTTCTTTTTTGGAATTTTCGAATAACTGAGTCAGTTGTATCTCGAGCTCCTGCTCTGACAATAATTGACATCAAAAATACACCCCCTTAGAGGACTATTCTAACAGAATAGCTAATGAGTTAACAGACCCTTAAGAAGATTTAAGGTTTTAGTTTGACGCAAAGCGTGTCGAAGATGCATTTTAGGCTCATCAGCATCAAATTGTTGTTTAATTCGGGCATCTGTAACTTTATCAATTTCGGCCTGGAGTTCACCATCCGAGATAGTTACATTCTCCATTCGAGCGACTTCGGATAAACCAAGCTCCATTCGAACATTCTTTTCAGCTTGAGGCTGCCACTCAGTTTTTAAGCTATCAATCGTTTTATTTTGACCTTTTAAGTAATCATCAAATAACATCCCAGCATCTGTAATTCGACGTTGAAGCGAAACTAACATTCGATTTAATTCGTCTTGAATTAAGACATCTGGAACTTCAACTTGGGTAATCTTTTCAACTTCTTGTAAGATCGCTTCTTCATAATCGAGTTCGTTCTCATATGAAGCTTCGTTTTCTAAATCAAGTTTAATCTTTGATTTTAGATCAGTTAAGCTATCTGCTCCCATGGCTTTGGCAAATTCATCATCTGGTGTTTCCGATTCAGCAGCTGGAGTTACAGGAGTCTGAGCGGCTGGCTGATTAAACGATAAAGAGCCGGCTTGGCCAGCGGGGGCGCTGGCAGGAGTAGAGGTTGCAGGAGCGGGACGTCGAGCTTTCCAGCGTTTAAATAAGTCTTGAATAATCTTTTCGACCTCCTCATCAGTAATTTGTTTTGGAGCATTTTTAGTGGCTGTTATGCCTTTGTAGGTGCCCACGCTAACTTTTGGTCGCTCTGTTACTTGAGCAACGAATTTCAAATCTTGACCTTTTTGGAAAGTCACATCTTTATATCTTGGATAATCGATCGGCACAACGTCTGAACCCTGTAAGCTTTGAATTAAAACGTCAGGCATGGTCACTCTTAAAAATTCTTGTTGAACTTGAGACAACGCTTGTTGCTCAATCATCTCAAGCGGAGCTGCCCCTTTTCTAAATCCAGGCAGTTCCATTTCTACCCCAACTTTTTGAACCGTATCATTCCAACGTGGTTGAATATCTGCCCAGGGTACAGAAACCGCAATTTCAACGATAGATTTTGGTTGGCGAGTAATAGTTTTATTAATCATGCGGGTGTAATGTATCAGAAAACTGATCAAAACTCAAGAAAGCAGTCTCTTTTTGATCTCTCTTCTTAACTTCAAGTTTACCATCAGTTTTTTTCGAAATCACTACTCGATAGGGAATTCCAATTAAATCAGCCGTGGCGAACTTGGCTCCAGCTGAAACATCAATTCGATCATCATATAAAACTTCAATGCCTTTGGACTGTAACTTTTTATAAATATCGTCAACTTGATCACCAATTTTTGGATCAACTAGGTCAAGACCAATTAAATGAACCTGAAATGGCGCGACCGATTCTGGCCAAATAATCCCCTGGTCATCGTTAAATTTCTCAACGATTACCCCCATGACCCTCGAAACGCCAATTCCATAGCAGCCCATAACCGGATATTCAGTTTTACCCTCTCGATCGATAAACGACAATTTAAAATCTTGACCGTATTTTTGACCTAAATCAAAGACATTGCCAACCTCAGAAGCTCGAGCTTTCTGTAAAGTTGAATCGCCACAACGATGACATTTATCGCCTTCTTTAACCTCTGCAATCTCAGTATTGACGCAAAAATCACATTTATCACAATAAAGGATGTCATCCTCACCAGCATCAGTTAAAACCATAAACTCATAGGAGATCTTTTTAGAAAAAGCGCCACCGGAAGCCTCAGTCACTTTGGCAGTTAAACCCAATCTGCTATAAATTCGTAAGTAGGCTTCTTTAGCGATTTGGTAGAAACGCTGAAAGTCTTCATTATTTTCATGAAAAGAATACATATCTTTCATAAAAAACTCGCGTCCGCGTAAGATCCCTGATTTAGCCCTCAGTTCATCTCGAAACTTCCAATGGATCTGATAAACAGCGAGCGGTAGATCATGGTAGGAGTTAACTCGACTTAAAACCAAAGGGGTAACAACTTCTTCCTCACTCTGACCCAAGGCATATTCCTTATCCGTTCGACTTTTGATCTTAAATAAGACATCAATATTGTCCCAACCACCAGTGGTTTGCCAATTGGCTTTAGGATGGAGAACTGGCATTAAAACCTCTTGGCCACCAATCTCATTCATCTCTTCGCGAACAATCTGCTCAATTTTGCGAAGGACTCGCAAGCCGAGCGGTAAATAGGTATAAACTCCAGCCATTAATTGATCGACAAATCCAGCCTGGGTTAATAACTTGTGGTTGACAGTATCCGCTTCTTTAGGCGGGTTCTTAGTAGTTTTGGCAAATAAAGTTGAGTATTTCATAAAACAAAATTCACTTTTAAATTAATTTTTTAATATCGGAGAAAGTAATCAATATCGTTAAACCGATTAATAATGCTAAGCCAATACTATTAACATACTTTTCAAAAGTTGGATTAACCTTTTTACGAGTAATCCCTTCAATAGCCAAGAATAATAATCGTCCTCCATCTAAGCCTGGGAATGGCAAGATGTTCACAATCGCTAAATTAAGCGAAATTGCAGCCAAGAAGTTTAGGTATGATAAAAACGGAGTTTTAGTTTTCAAAAGCTGATCCAAAACCGAAGTTATTCCAACTGGTCCAGCCACAGAATCTGAGATTGGAGTCAGATCATGAGATTTAGCAGATTGACCAATGGTTTGACCTAAAATTTCAAAGGAATAAACCGCAATATTATAGCTGTGAGCCGGACCAGCTAAGGCTTTTTGCCACCACTCCTTATATTCTAAATGAGCAACTTCAACACTACTTAAGCCCACTCCAATCGCTCCCTCACCCTTGGGTGGATTAACTCGTGGAGTCATGGTCAAATTCCGATAGCTAGTTTTATCCGGGTCTGAGACAGTCACTTTCATAGATTGACCAGCCAAAGCCTTGGTTTGAGCAATTAATTCATCCGCCGTATTTATAAAATGATCATTTAAAGCCACAATTCGGTCGCCAGGCTGAATTCCAGCCACTTCGGCGGGTGAACCTTTCGAAACTGAACCAATTAAGATGATTGATTCATTTTGCTGATCTACTAAAGCAAATTTATGAGGCGTTAAAAGAGGCAGATCAACTTTAAAATTATTAACGGCTAAAATTCCCCAAAATAAAACCCAAGCTAAAACCAAATTCATAGTTACCCCAGCCACCACCACAATAACTCGCTTTTTAACACTTTGAGCAGCAAAAGAGCGAGCATGATCACGAGTTTTAGGATCAACTTCATCTTCACCAAGTAGTCTCACAAAACCACCAATTGGCAGCCAATTTATAGACCATAAGGTCTCCCCGATCTGTTTCCCCCAAATTCGAGGTGGCAAGCCAAATCCAAATTCCAGGGCTTTAATATTAAATTTCCGTGCCGTTAGGTAATGTCCAAGCTCGTGGATAGTGACAAGGAGGGTTAGAGTAAATACGAAGATAATTATTGTGAACACCATAAATTTTTAATTTTGTAATTTTTAAAAAATGTTTAATTATTAATTAAGATACTAAAAATTAATTAATAACTATCTAAATCTCTCTTAAAACTTCTTCCTTTGCCTTAACCATCTCATCTACCCGAGCCATTGATTGATCAATTAAAATTTGTAAAAACTTTTCCCGACGATCTAGTTCATCTTCACCAATATCACCAGCTGTCTCAGCTTTCTCCCACTCAGCTCGCTGATCAGATCTGACTTGACGAACAGAAACTTTAGCAATTTCGCCTTTTTGAGCTGATAGCTTAATAAACTCTTGACGACGTTCTTCAGTTAATGGTGGTAGAGGTAAACGTATTATCTGGCCTTCGATACTTGGAGTCAACCCTAGGTTTGCTTCCATAATTCCTTTTTGGACATCTTTAAGAATCGATGGGTCCCAAACTTGAATTGTTAAAAGAGTATTTTGGGGAGCACCAATTGTGCCTAACTCAACTAATTTCATGTGAGTTCCATAAACAGGAATTAAAACATTCTCAATTAGACTTGGGTTGGCTCGACCAGCTCTAATCGCGCCAAGTTCCTGTTGGAGATGATTAATAGTTAATTCTATCTTATTTTGGGCGGCAGTTAATACAGGATCCATTATTCTCCGAGAGCTATCCGTTCGAACCTTCCGACCTGAATATTCTCACCTAATTTGCTGATAACTTGCTTAATTAAAGCTTCAATAGTTAAGGATGAATCCCGGATATAATCTTGAGCTAATAAATCGCTCGTTGAGGCCGGTTTCATTGAAGCAATCTGCAAAGCTAACTCATGGGCTAAAGTCTTAAAATCCTCAGTTTTAGCTACGAAATCGGTCTCACATAAAACTTCAACCATGACTCCAACTTTACCAGCATGAGAATAAACCTCAACCACCCCAGCTTTAACTTCTCGATCCATTTTAGAATTGGCTTTATCAAAACCTCTTTTTTGGAGAACCGATTTAGCTTTAGCTAAATCGCCTTTAGCCTCTTTCAAAGCTTCTTTACAGTCGGCAATTCCAGCTCCAGTTTCTTCTCTTAATTGTTTAATTAAATTAATGTCCATTACTCTATTTTTCGAGATGAATCTTCGATAGTAGCTTTCTCAATTACTTCCTCAAGCGCGGCAGTCTCGTCAGCCACAGCCGCATCTACCGGCGCAAGAAGCGCAGCAGCTGCATCTTCAGCGGTCTTTTTATCTAGAGCTTCTTTATCGACTTTTTCTTTGGCCGCAACGATGACGGCTTCTTTTTTACCTTCGGCATAAGAGTGAATAATAGTTTCGGTGATTAATTTAATGGCTTTAATACCATCGTCGTTCGCAGGAATTGGATAAGTTAACGGATATGGATCTGAATTAGTATCGGCAACTCCAATAATCGGCAAACCCATTCTTTTAGCTTCTTTAACGGCATTAATTTCGGTGACCGTATCAACTAAAAAGAGGGCATCTGGTGGTTGATTCATATCTGCAATACCACCAAATTCCATTAAATATTTTTGCAATTTACGATCAATTAAAAGTTGTTCCTTTTTTGTATAGTGGCTTAATCCACCTTTTTCTTTTTCGACTTTTAAGTCATTTAGCTTCTTAAGATTTTTGCGAATTTCATCAAAGTTTGTTAATAAACCACCGATCCAATGAGAAGTAATGTATGGTGTCTCAGCTTCTTTAGCTAAGCCTTCAACGATGACACGAGCTTGTTTTTTAGTGGCAACAATTAGTAAAACTTTATTGGCTTTTCCAAAATCATAAGCAGCTTGAGTAGCAACTTCAAGAAGTTCTGAAGATTTAGTTAGATCAAGAATATGAACCCCATCGCGAGCACCATAAATATAGGAACGCATTTTTGGGTTACTACGGCGGATTTGGTGACCAAAATGGACACCGGCTTCGAGCAGCTCTTCTAGAGTAGGTACTTTAACTTTATTCATTGTTTTCCTTAATCACCTCTATTGCAAACAAACCGACAGGAAAATCTAGCAATAGATGTTTGATGGAGAGATTTTAGCATCAAGACCTATATTAAATCAAGCCTCCGTATCAATTACTGTTTTAACTACGATCTAAGAACTCGCTACGGCTATTAGGATCTGGTTTATTTGGTAGTTCGATAGCTTTAAAATAAGGCGTCGACTCAGCAATTAATTGATTGGCTTGATAAGCCAACATTCGATAGTTGATATGTCCACCTGGTCGCGACCTTCGATCAGTAAAATAGACCGATTGACGAAGATCACCATGCATAAATAATTTGACTCGATGAGCTAATGGTAAAAGGTTAACTAATAAAGTGTAATCCGTTTGTGGTCCATACTCTGCTGTTAAAAGTTTTGTAAAATCATTTAATTTTTCGTAATAAGCGCCTAAGTCTTTGCTAAATTCTTTTCCTAAGTCCATAAATTGGTCAACATCAGTTAAATATAGAGGTAAGGTATAACCTGGAGATAAAATCTGATCAAAAGTGTCTTTGTTCCATTTTTGACCATATAGTAAGGGTAAATTTAAAAATCTACTCCAAGCTTTATGTCTATTAAAATCCCGAATCTCACCTAAACCAGCGTCAAATTGTAAGGTCAGTCCCGTTGTTTCAGCCATGACTGGGAGATCACGATAGCAATCGTGACCATTAAAAATAGTTTGACCAATTTTAAGTTTAGTAGTCGGATCCTGATCTTTAACCCAAGTCATCAATTTAGCAGCATCGATTCCTGGATAAAGATTCAAAATATATTGAGTGACAATCTTGTCATCAATCTGATCAGAAATTAAAGCGGTTGTTTGGGGCTGTTGACCTCGAAAAGTTTTGTCTGGTCGAATAGTTTTAAGAAAATGATCATCAGATTCAAGAAGTCGCTTTAGATTTCCCAAGTTTTGGTTAACTAACGTTGCGGCTTCAGTATGGCGAATTAAACTAGGCGCTTCGGCCAAATAACCTAATTCCTTTTCTTCATCCAGAGACGGAGTTAGTAATCGCTCAACTTGGGCACCAGCTTTATTATAAAAATCAATTGGCGAGGCTTTCAAAGTTCCAATAATTCTTGAGAAATCTCTCGCTGAAGTTTCAAATGAAAAACCATTTTGCTGACCCATCAATAGAAAAAATCGACAACAATCTAAAACTCTTGAAGTTAAAGCCGCCTTCCCAGATTCATCGACTTTAAAATAAGCTCCAAAAGCATTAGTTAATGTTGGACGCCATTTATTAAAATTATCCAACGATAATTGACCCAAAGCTAAATAAGCTTCATCAAGTTGCGGATTAATTGGCCCATCAAGATAATTTGCCAATGGACTTAAATTGGAGCGACCAAATTTAGGCTGATAACGAGTTGAGTTCTCTTGACCAGAATTAATTGCCCCTAAATTAAAAACCACCAATGGTAAATGAAGTGGACTTTGAAAAAAAGAAACGTCTAGCCTCGCCCCATCGGCCACCGATCCATGGCCATAGCCTCGAAAAGTTTCTTCTAATTTCTGATCAGGGTCAACCCCTTTTTCTTGCATCTGAAAAGCAATATCAGGTGTTGAGCCACCTGCCCGAGACTGACGAGCCGCTAACCAACCTTTAACACTCGCCCCACGCTTACTCGGGTTAACTAAGGGCGTAAAAGTTTGTAAACCAGTCGATCGGCTCTCCAACCCCACAATTTGAATAGAGGTGTCTTTTGGATCATAAACTGTCCAGATGTATCCATCCTGGGTCGATACAGTTTTAGCTGGTTTAACTTTCTCAATTTCTGCCATTATTTTTGATCCAAATTCATTTTTTGATAATTCCCCTCTTCTCTAAAATCTCGACAATCTGTTGATGAATATCTTGACGTGGCCTCATCTTGCCATCTTCAGCACACTCAATAACTTCCCAACTCCGGCCTTCATTCTTAGCAATCTTTAAATACATATCCGCGCTAGTCGTTTGATATTTTTGATCAGCTTCATGGAGATCTTTACTTTGACGTTTAGTTAAATTATCAGCACTAATTTCAGACGGCACATATAAAAAGAGGGTTAGTTCTTCTCTCGGTAAACCATTAACATTATATTCCAAGTCGTCCAGCCAATCGATAAACTCTTGGCGATCTTTTTCTGGCAACTTAGCCGATTGGTGAGCTTTGTTTGAGGAGACATATCGATCGGATAAAACTAGATTGCCCTGTTTTAACCAATCTTCAATCATCGGTTTAGCTAAAAACCGGTCACCGGCATAAGCTAGCGAGATCAGTGAGGTCTGAACATCCGACAAGCCTCCAAAATCCCCTTTTAAATAGCGCTCAATGATCTTTCCGTATGGATTACCTGAATAACGGGGGAACTGAATTAGTTTATGTGGCACCCCCCTAACTTGAAAATATCGTTGTAGCAGTTTTACTTGAGTAGCTTTACCTGCCCCATCTGTCCCTTCAATAACCACAAAATGACCTTTATATTTTGGTGAGATCAAACTTGTCTTTCCTCTTTTTCGATGGCAATTCGCCCACCCATATGTTGACCTCGATACATAACCGATTCACCCTCAACTTTATGAAAAGCTAAATTACACACGCGGGCACCCATCTGAAGGCGAACTGGAAAATCACTGAAGTTCTTTAGACCAAAAACTAGGTGACCTGAGTATCCCGGATCAACTTTTGATGCAATTAAGAAAAGGCCTGATTTCATCAAACTAGCTCGACCGTAAGGAATAGAAATTAAATCTTTGGGGGTATTTGTAATCTCAACTGTTTTAAGTAAGTAATACTTACTTGGCTCAATTTCGACAATTTGTTGTTTCTTTCGACCTTTTTTAAACTCTGCTAATAGTCTAGTTTTAACGCCTTTTCGAAGTCCTAATCCAGCCGGGCCATCAGCTTCAATAAAAGCCCCACCTTCAATAATTTCATGAACTTCACCTAAACGTAGGTCTACACCAACTCCTTCAGGATTATTTAACTCACGCTCACTTAAGTTCTCAATTAATTTTTGGTCTTTAACCCGCCGTAAAACTTCATCGATGCCAATTACACACATAAATTTATATTGTCCTTATTAAATGTCATTTTAAGTTTTTCCAATATTGACTCGCAATTGGTTTTGGATTTAGCGAATAAGTATTTTTATACTTTTTACTACCCAATATGGCACTACCATAAGAATTTTCGGCCTCCGATGTCAAGACTAAAAATCTAATCTGACCTATCGGAATATTTGGGTAAATTCGGAGCGGTTGTTCAGTTAAATTAGTAATTTCTAATGTGACATGACCAACAAAACCTGGATCAATAAAGCCAGCGGTGGAATGGATAACTAAACCCAGTCTACCGAGACTGCTTTTACCATCAACACTGGCACAGAGTTGCTTAGGAAGCTTTAACCACTCTGATGTCGCTCCCAGCAAAAATTCACGAGGATGTAAGACAAAACCCGATTTAGGAATCTCGACATATTCAACAAATTGATCAGCTGGTTCTTTTAAATCCATAATCGGGTTGCCTTTCCGAACTCTTGGAAAGATCAAAATTGTTGGAGCTAGATGAAGATCAATTGAAGAGGGTTGAATATTAAGCGGAAACGGTGACTCAATCTCAAAATATTTAGCTTCCAAAGCTACTTTAATATCTCGATCAGATAAAGTTGCCCCACCATGGGTTAAAAATGGTAAATTGGACTTTGTCATGATCACGAAATTGGCGCTCTCAAATCTGAAAAGTGTTGGAGAGATTGATGTTCAATCGCTACCATCCAAAGATACCACCCAGCTGGGATATCTATTCCTCTAATAATATGCCATTTATGATCTTTTGTGCCCTCAAGTTTTTTTAAAATTTCAGGCTTAGGCTGTTTAGGAAACTGCCGAGATAACTCTTTGGCACTATATAGCGCCTGAGATTGAAGTAAAGTCCAAGGGCTTCTCCTAGAAGTTTTTACAATAGATTTATTCAACTGATCAACTTTGCTGGGATTAGCTTTGTAAAAGTCAAAGGGATCTACACTCTCATAACCCATCCGAAGTAATAACTGACTGATTTGATCGGAATCAGGGCTCTTAAAAGCCTCCGTTGCTTTTTCTTGCCAGCTTTTAATATGCGCGACCACATCGCGTCGGTGCCAACCTCCCGGAACAGGTTCGGCCGCTTGCTCAGAAGTCATCTGGTGAATAAACGGTAAATGAAGTGCCAGAGACTCATCATGGTGTTGTCGCAGTTTCCGGTAACGATCCGGAAGACATGTTATTTGACCAGCTTCAGCCAGATCACCATACCAACCAACTGCCTGTTCAAAGTCAAGCATTGGAAACCTCTTTAGCTGCTTTTAAAAACCCAACAAATAAGGGATGTGGTGCTAAGGGTCGAGATTTTAATTCCGGATGAAATTGCGTGGCGATAAAAAATGGATGGGTCGGAATCTCAATAATCTCAGCCAATTTACCATCTGGTGAAGTTCCAGAAAATATTAAACCTTTCTTTTCGAGTTGTTTACGATATTCGTTATTAACTTCGTAGCGATGGCGGTGACGCTCTGAAACTTTTGATTTACCATATAATTTTCGGACCAGACTACCTGCTGTGAGGACGGAATCCCAAGCACCCAATCGCATCGTGCCACCATAATCTTGTTTTAATAACTTTTTAGCTTGGTCCGGCATGATATGGATAACGGGGTGAGTAGTTTTAGGATCAACTTCGGTGGTATGAGCATCTTTCCAACCTAAAACATTGCGGGCATATTCAATGACCGCCATATGCAAGCCATAACACAAGCCTAGATAAGGAATATTATTTTCGCGGCAATACTGAGCAGTCACGATCTTACCTTCAACGTCCCTTGAACCAAACCCACCTGGCACAATAATTCCTTGATAAGTCTTTAATTGCTCGGGATTTTCTAAAACTTTAGCAGCATCCAGCCAATCAACTTGGGGTTTAACTTTTAAGATCGCACCTGCATGTTTTAGCGCTTCAATGACTGAGATATATGAATCAGTTAAAACTCCGGTTCCTGAAGCAAAATATTTACCAACAATCCCGATTCGAACCTGTTCGGTACTATTTTCCACATTATCCACAAACTGTTGCCAATCTTTTAATTGACCGTTTTTATGAAATTTTAATTTGAGCTTTCCTAAAATACGCTCGGTTAAGTTAGCCTCGGCAAAATTAAGCGGGATATGATAAATATTGGCAACGTCAGGAGCCGGGATAATATCATCCTCCTCAAGTCCGGTATTAAAAGCTAATCGTTTTCGACGAGGTTTATCAATCGTTTCTTCAGAGCGAGCAAGTAAAATGTCCGGCTGAATACCGACAGAATGCAGATCTCGGACCGACATCTGGGCTGGTTTACTCTTCATCTCTCCGACCGAGGGTGGGATTGGTAAATAAGTAATGTGAATATGGATGACATCGTCATGAGCTTTTAACTTAAGCAACCGATTAGCTTCCAGAAAAAGCATATTTTGATACTCCCCAGCCGTTCCACCAATTTCAACTAATGTAATCTCGGCATTACGATCCCGACCAGCTAGTTTAATCCGATCAATAATCTCTTGAGTAACGTTATGAATATCAACATAATCACCGTCATATTCGAGATTACGCTCCTTTTGGATAACTGACAGATAAATACTGCCTTGGGTCGCAATATTCGTTGAATTTAAATCTTCGTTTAAAAATCTCTCGTAATGACCTAAATCTTGGTCAGTCTCACGGCCATCATCTAAGACAAAGGTCTCGCCATGAGCTAGTGGATTCATCGTCCCGGCATCAACATTTAAGTATGGATCCATCTTTAAGACGGCGACTTTGAAACCGGCAGATTTTAGGAGAAGAGCAATCGAGGCAGAAGCAATGCCTTTACCAATCCCGGAGATAACACCACCCGACACAAAGATATATTTCATTTAACGATTTCGGATCTAAATATATAATGATCAATTAGAAAATCACAAGTACCAAAAACTAGATCACTTTGGTTTTGTCCAGGAAGCAAAATCACATTTGGGGTAATTTTTACAGCCATAAAAAGTTCGGCCTTTTTTAGTTCGACGAGCCACCACATCCCCACCATCTTTCGGACATTTAGTGGCTAAAATCTCCTCAATACTCTCAGTATGCTTACAATCTGGGAAACCACTGCAAGCTAAAAACTTACCAAATTTACCTTGTCTAACGACTAAGAATTTGCCACATTCTGAACAAACTTTATCAGTCACTTCAACTTCTAATTTAACTTTCTCCGCGGTATCCTCAGTTGCTTCAACCGTTTTTTGAAACGGTCCATAAAATTCAGATAAAGTTTCTTTCCATGGCCGCTCACCAAGCGCGATCTGATCAAGTTGATCTTCCATCTGAGCCGTAAATTCATAATCAAAAACCGCCGGAAAATGTTCAATTAAAAAGTCACTAACGACTCGACCAAGAGCGGAAGGTTTAAATTTTTTATCGATCTTTTCAACATAAAATCGATCTTGAATGGTTGATAAAGTTGGTGCGTAAGTTGAAGGTCGACCAATCCCAAGATCTTCTAGTTTTTTGATTAACGAGCTCTCGGTATAACGAGGCGGTGGCTGAGTAAAATGCTGCTCTGGTAAGAGTTCAATAAGCTTTAAAGTTTGACCCTCTGCTAAATTCTTTGGCAATGATTGATTTTTAGAAGGGTCCTCTGATTCTTCCTCCGATAACTCTTTAATTCCATAAACTCTGAGCCAGCCATCAAACTTCAGAACCGTCCCAACTGCCCGAAGAGTATAGAATCCTTCGGCTCCCTGTGCTTGCTCAGGATCTCGGCCTATCGCCTCGACGTCAACACTAGTTTGATCAAAAATAGCCTCATTAACTTGTGAGGCGATCAGCCTTTTCCAGATTAAATCATAAAGCCTGACATGATCACGGGTTAAACCTTCAAATTTAATTTTGTCGGCGACTTTATCAACCTCAGTTGGCCGAATAGCTTCATGAGCTTCCTGACTATTTTTTGAGGAAGCTTTAAAAGTTCGAGCAACTTTCGGAAGATAATCTTGACCATAATTTTTAGCAATATATTCTCGGCTTGCCGTTAAGGCGACCGCTGCAATATTAACCGAATCAGTTCTCATATAAGTGATCAATCCATGTTCATACAGGTTTTGAGCTAAAGACATGGTTTTTTTAGCCGTGAAACGGAGTTTATTACCGGCCGTTTGTTGAAGAGTTGAAGTCGTAAATGGCGGGACGGGATAACGTCTAACCTCTTTTTTGGTAACTTTATTGACCTGATAGGTTGATGATTGAAGGGCTTTTAGGTGACCATCAGCTTCAGTTTTGTTATTAATAACTAGTTTTTGACCCGATAGTTCAATAACTTGAGCCCTGAAGCGAGCTTCAGCAGCATCTAAGTCAGCCTCGATACTCCAATATTCAACGGCCTTAAAGGCTTCAATCTCTTTTTCCCGTTCGACAACCAGTCTGAGAGCAACAGTTTGAACTCGGCCAGCTGATAATCCGCTCTTAACTTTCTTCCATAGCACTGGCGACAATTTATATCCAACAATACGATCTAAGACCCTCCTGGCTTGCTGAGCGTCAACGAGTTTTGAATCAATCTCACGAGGATTTTTAAAAGCCTCTTTAATGGCATCTGGGGTTATCTCATGAAAGGTCACCCGATGAAGTGTCCCCTTCGTTTTACCCTTATTGTCGTTTAAAATATTGGCAATATGCCAAGAAATCGCTTCACCTTCCCGATCAGGATCTGTTGCCAACCAGATATCTTTGACTCCTTCAGAGAGCTTTTTTAATTCGGTGACCCGCTTTTGTTTATCTTTAGGAATAATGTATTGGGGTTCAAAGTTATGATCAACATCGACACCAAGTTTACTCTTTGGCAGGTCACGCAGATGCCCCATAGAGGCTTCAATTCGATATTTTGAACCCAAGAACTTTGATAAAGTCCTGGCTTTAGTTGGCGATTCAACAATGACTAAATTTTGCATAAAGGTCCTAATAGGTTATAGGAATAATAACCAAGAAACAAGTTACAAGAAACAAACAAGCACAAAAATGAATGTTTTAAAATTGAAAAATTGAATATTATTTATCTCCCGCGGGACCTTTGGTCTTGTATCTTCTAGTGGATTCTGACTAATTTCCCATTAATATCTAATTCAATAAAATGCCTGGCTCGTCCCTCGATATAAGCTGGGCATTCATTACCCGGAAGGTCATCGACCAACTGGCGAGGATTATGGACAAGATCAGCCACCCAATTAGGCTCAAGATCATTTGTTAAGCAAGGTCCTTTAGAAAAATCGATACCAGCTTTCTTTTGTTCAACAAATAAGGCCTGGGCTTTCTTAAGAGCCTGATCGATCTCTGGAGTTTGGCCAAACTTATAGCTATCACCTGTCTGATCATAAGGATTATGGTGGAGGTTGGGTAAAATAATAATCGCGGAAACGACGAGAATGGTTGACATACTTATTAGAAAAAGCTTCAATCTATAATTCATCGTTAATGTCATGTTACACTAAAGTCATGTCACTGAAAAGTCTAATCTGGCTTGGCATGTTAATTGGCTCAACCTTAGGTGGGCTCGTTCCAAGTCTATTTGGAGCTGGAATCCTATCTTATTGGGGAGTTTTAACGAGTGGGATTGGGGCAATCGCTGGAATCTACCTAGCCATTAAAATTAGTGGTGACTAGTCAAGTAATTTTGGTTCTGTTAGAATCGCATCCACATGCGAGCCGAAAAAATTAGAGAGATTGAGGAATTGACTATCGCTGAACGGGCTGAGAGTCTTCCTATATTAGAAGTCATCTGTGACAAATGCTCAATTACTGTTCCTCAATTATTTGCCAGCACCAAGTTTGCGCAGGAGGTTACAGGCCGCATAGTTACAGTCCGTATCTTTCAGAAACAAGGTTTTGGCCCAGTTAAAATTGGCCGAATCATTAATAGAGATCACACCACAGTCATGCACCATCAAGATGTTTTTCAGAGGCTTTGGAGCGCATATGACCAAGAAGAACCCGAAGATGAAGCGAGCCAAGCACATAAGATCTACTTACGTAGCCTTCAAATAATTCCAGTTTATCTCGTTACCCGAAAAGAACTTATCATCCAGAATCTAATTGCTCCACCGCGTGGAAAACAGAGACTAGAGACAATATCTCCCCTGGCCTAAGTTTTGAACCACTCCCATAATTTCAAGCTTAATTAATATTCCTGAAATCTGATCAGCCGGTTTTTTAAGTTCTCGACGGGTAGTCACCAACTTATCGAAAACTCGACCTGATAAACTAGCTTTAATTAACTCTTTAGATTGAGCTTTCCAAATAAGTTTTGGGTCTTTAAAAGTTTGCAGCAAAATTTTTAGCTTAACCAAGCCAAGTCATTCAACACTATGAAGTGCTACTAAATATGCAGAATTAAACATGTGATGCCCAACTACCAACCTTATTCTCCCAAACTTTTTCCACTGTCTGTTGCAATATCGTTAGTGTCCTTAATCAAATGAGCTTTATCCGGCGAAAAGTAGTATCGATAGAGCTCTTTAATAACCGGCGCGGCGACATTTGAGCCTTCTCCACCTCCTTCAACTAAAACCGTGGCCGCAATTTGGGGATGGTCAGCTGGTGCATAAGAGGTATACCAGGCATGAGTTTTATCTTCATTTCCAAACTCGGCGGTGCCAGTTTTACCAGCCGTTGGGATTGGAAAAGTAAATAATGGCCACGCCGTCCCTCCAAATTTGGGAACCAAATCAAGACCTTGTTGAACGACTTGAATTTGTTGGCTTGTAACCTTAGCAATTGAGCTAGATTTAAATTCAAACTGTTTAACTAAACTGCCATCGGCATTAGTAATCTTACTCGCTAAATGCAGCGGAAAAGATTGGCCATTGGCCGCAATAATTGAGGTCATATTTAAAATTTGAATTGGGGTAACTAAGGTGTAGCCTTGACCGATGGCCATATGCAAAGTATCACCCGGATACCAAACTACTCCAATGTTTTTAGCTTTCCAAGCATCATCGGGTATATCACCGGAAACTTCACCCGGTAAATCAATTCCAACTGGCTTTCCAAAGCCCATACTCCGGGCGGTGGTCGCTATCTGATTCTCTCCAACTATCTCTCCTAAGTTATAAAAATAGGTATCATTTGAGCGTTGAAGAGCCTTAACTAAATCAACTGGGCCTTCAGTTCGACCGTATTGGGTAAAGTACCAATTAGTAAATTGGTAAGGTCCAAGCGAGGTGACCCCGTTATCTTGAATAATTGTTTCAGGGGTGATCTTACCCGATTCAAGTCCAGCTAAACTGGAGACAATTTTAAAAGTCGAACCAGGCGGATAAGTGCCCGCAATAGCCCGATCTAAAAAGGGAAAATTACCTGCTTGTAAAGACTCAGTCAACTTGCCTGGATCAAAACTGGGAAGAGAAACTAATGCCAAAATTTGGCCATTATTAGGATCAGAAACCATTGCCGTGCCACAACAGCTTTTATTTTTAACTAAAGCATCTGACAGCTGTTTATAAGCTTGCTCCTCGAGATTGGCATCAATTGTTAAATAAAGATCTTGACCGGAAATCGGATCAGTTTTTGTTAAAGTTCGAATAGTTTTACCTTCAGCATCAACTTCAATGACTTCTCCACCATCGATCCCTCTTAATATTTTTTCATAAGTTTGTTCAATACCTCCTCGGCCAATCTGGTCACCCACCCGATAGTTAGCAAACTGAGAGCTACGTAGCTCGTCTGGGGCGATCTCACCCATGTAACCTAAAATGTGCGCGGTCACACTAGCCATTGGGTAAGCTCTTAAACTATCAATTTCTAAGTCTTTAAATTGAGGTGAATTATCAGCTTCCATCTTTAAAGCTTGATCACGACTAATTAATTGAGTATGGATTGCCCCGCTACCATCAGTTTGGGTTAATCTAAAACCCGGCTCGTTTTGAGCCAAGATTTTACCATTTCGATCGTAAATAACTCCTCTTGGCGCATGAATAATTCGGACTTTAACTCGATTTGAATCAGCTAACTCCCGATACGTTTTACCTTCAATAACTTGAAGATGAAAAAGTCTTAAAAAAAGTCCAAAAAAAGTTACTAAAAAGATTAGTAATAAGAACGCCCGTCGCCAACTCGATAGAAAGCTGGTTATAAATTGATTATTAAATCCATAAAGTAAGCTGTCATCCCAGCTATCTTGTTTAAGTGAACCATTTTTATGAACCCGTGATCCAGGCTTTACCCGACCAATCGTTTCGGCAAAAACCGGTCCAAGACGTCTTTTGAGTGATCGTTTTATCATTAAATTTTCAATCTAATCGCGCGATCTGGCACAAATCGTTCTTCCCAAATCCGCATTAATCCATAAACTGGCAAAGCTAACACCGTTGTCAAAATTAAAACTTGAATAAGAATCTGTTGATGAAAAAATAAACTCTCAATTAATGTCAAAACTAAATTCGCGATGGCGATGACTATTAAAACTGTTAACGGGTGAGTCGACAACCGGCTTTTCTTTAAAATCTCGATGATTTGAACAAATAAAATCAAAATTATACTGTAAAAACCAATATTAGAAGATGTTAATAGACCATATAAGATGCCTCCATATAAAGCTAAATAATAATTTGCCTTGTCAGACTTTATTAATGCTCTAGAAATGAGTAACAAAAGTACTAAATTGACGGGCAAGAATGAAGCTTGTAAAAAAATAGCCAATGTCAATATAAAAATAAATGATTTCATCTTTAATTAATTTGTAATCACAAACACGATATCCAAGCTTGAGACATCAAAGATTGGTTTAATAACCGCTTGTTTAAAGACTTCATTTTGTCGATCTAAGACTGATGAGACTTGGCCTAAGATAAGGCCTCTGGGCAATAGGTTTTCCGTGCCTTCTGAGTAAATTAAATCGCCAACTGCAATAGGCTCTTGGTGAAGAATCTTATCCATTAACATATCCGACCCATATTGACCAACTAAGATACCTCGGGCTTTACCCTGTTGATTTGAAGCAAAGACTTCAATCTTAGAATCAGGATCAGTTGAGAGTAAAACTCGAGCCGTCTTCGCTGACAAATCTCTAATTTGACCCAAGTAGACATCTTTATAAACAACCGGTTGGTTTATCAAAATTCCATCGGTCTGGCCTCTATCAATCGTTAAATAACGAGTTAAGCTGAGTGGCCGAGCCGGCACGGTTTTATAAGTCAATGGATCTAGGGCTTGCTGCTCGACTAAAAAACCTTGAGTTTCAGCTAATTTACGCTTTAAGTCAGCATTCTCAGATAAAACAGTCGCGAGTTGTTCGGTTAAAGCGGTCTTCTCTTGAACGGCTCTCCGAGCCAAAAAGATAAATTCAAATTGCTTAAAAAAAGCTTGGCTAGTTTTATATAACCCAAATTGAACAGGCACTGTAACAGTTGAAACTATCGATTTTGGGTAATTTAATACACCCCCAAAATCAGCGCCAAATAAGCTTAGACTTATTAAAAAAGATATTAAAAAGGTTCGTGGGTGTGGCAAAGAGCCCCAAGGCATGAGGGCAATATAGCACGTCAAAGTTTAAAGTTCAAAGTGCAAAATTCAAAGTTTTATCCCAATCCACCAGTGACTTTGACCTTTTTCAAAAGCTCTAAATCGTCTAGTAAACTGTAACAGCCCCTGACGACCGTCGTTAATGGGTCCTCGGCGATTATGACCGGGATTTTAGCCTCGTCAGAAATTCGCTTAGCTAAACCTCTAATCTGAGAACCTCCACCAGTAATAACAATCCCTGTCTCTAAAATATCGGATAAGAGTTCGGGAGGAGTTTCTTCTAAAACCTCATGAATTGCTCCAATGATTAAACCGATCGTCCCCGACAGAGCTTCTCTAATCTCAGTTGAAGAAACTTTAATTGACTTCGGTAAACCAGAAGCTAAATCACGACCTCGAACGATAGTTTCTTTTTCTTGGTTTAAAGGGATAGCTGAACCTATATCGATCTTAATATCCTCAGCCGTGCGATCGCCAATTAACATTCCATAACGCATCCGCATATAGCTAATGATGTCTTGATCAAGTTCATCGCCAGCCACTCGAAGTGACCGATTAATAACAATTCCTCCAAGTGAGATGACGGCGATTTCAGTTGTTCCCCCACCAATATCAACGATAAAGTTACCCTCTGGCTCTTCAATTCGCATCTGAGCTCCAATGGCGGCCGCCATCGGTTCTTCAATTAAAAAAGCTTCCCTAGCCCCAGCCGACATGGCGGCATCAATGACCGCCCGACGTTCAACTTCAGTCACACCTGACGGGATACCGATAACCACCCGAGGACGAGGTAATTTAGGAATCCGAAGACCTTTAGCCCCAGGCGTAGCATGAACTTTTTGAATAAAATGGCGTAACATCGCCTCGGTCGTATCAAAATCAGAGATAACCCCATCTCGGAGTGGTCGGATAGCCTCAATAACAGCCGGAGTTCGACCGATCATCCGTTTAGCTTCGACACCAATCGCTAGAACTTGACGAGTTTTTTTGTGGATTGCCACAACGGAAGGCTCCCGAATAACGATTCCTTTACCTTTAACAGCCACTAAGGTATTAACTGTACCTAAATCTATTCCAATGTCATGAGAAAAGAGTCGCCAAAAGGATCCAAACATATTTCAAAATGAGTTTAACACATACTTTGGTATTTAGTATCTGGTATAAAGTATCCAGTATACAGAGGTAGTTTTATTTATAGATAAATTTCTGCTGTATACCAAATACAAGATACTATATACTAAAGACCAAGATGGTTATTAATCGAATTATCTATAGTTGCTACTTATTACTTATTGGTCTAGTTCCTTTCCTCTTTTATTCTAAAAACTTCGAACTGTTTGAATTTAATAAGATGATTGCGGTTTATTGCTTAACTGTCATTATTACCGCCAGTTGGTTTTTAAAAATGCTTAAAGCCAAAAAATGGATTTTTCAATCAAGTCCGCTCGATTTACCATTAATTATTTTTCTAATAACTCAAATTTTAGCGACAATCTTTTCAATTGATCAACATACCTCAATCTTTGGCTATTATTCACGTCTAAATGGTGGTTTACTCTCAACAATCTCATATTTATTGCTTTATTGGGCCTTTATATCCAATTTTTATGGCCAAACTAAACAGATTTTTAATCTTTTAAGAGTTGGTATTTTAAGCGGAGTTTTAATTTCAATTTGGGCAATTTTAGAACATTTTGGTCACTCATTTTCTTGCCAATTACTGATCGGTCAATTTAATGATAGTTGTTGGGTCCAAGATGTCCAAGCACGAGTCTTTGCCAGTTTAGGCCAGCCCAATTGGTTAGCGGCCTATCTTGAAATGCTACTTTTTATCGCCATTTACTTTAGCTTGGTTACTAAAAATAAGACTCTGCAGGCTTTGTATCTTGGTTCTTGTATCTTAATTTATTTAGCTTTCACTTTTACCTATTCCAGAGGGGCGATGTTGGGGTTATTAGTAGGATTAGGGATGTTTGGCCTGTTAGGGTTCTTCTATAAATCAATGACCAAGGACCAAATCTCAAGAACCAAACTGTTTGGTACTTGGAGCTTAATTATTGGTACTTTTCTAATTATTAATCTCCTATTTGCCTCAGCCTTAACTAATTTTAAATTAATTCACCAAGATGCTCCGCCACCCCGTCCTGGAATTGTTAGTCAGACCAGTGGCAGCCAATTAGAAAGTGGTGGTACTGAGTCAGGACAGATCAGATTAATCGTTTGGAAAGGAGCTTGGCAGATCTTCCTTCATTATCCGATACTCGGATCTGGTGTCGAAACTTTTGCTTACTCTTACTATAACTATCGCCCAGTTGAACATAATCTGGTGTCGGAGTGGGATTTTCTGTATAACAAAGCTCACAACGAATTCTTAAATTATCTGGCCACTACTGGTGTACTGGGTTTCGGAAGCTATATGTTATTAATTCTGACCTTCATCGCTTGGTCAATTCGGTCAATGTATAATCAAGTCGATCAGTCTAAAAAACTGTTTACAGGAGCGATCTTAGGCGCCTATCTTAGCTATCTAATTCAAAATATCTTTCAATTCTCAGTAGTTATTATTGCAGTCTTTTTCTTTATCTTTCCGGCAGTAGTTTTTAGTTTGACTGATCTAAAAAAGACGGATTTTTGGCCATTTAAAAAAGTCGCTTTACCTAAGTGGCTGGATAGGTCTTTAAATAAAATCGCGATAACTTTAATCTCCAAGAATAGCCTGACCTACAACATAATTATTGGGATCGTTATTATAATTAGTGGCTTTTTGATGATCACTATTCATAATATGTGGGTGGCCGACACTCACTATGCATTAGGTAAACAATATCTTCAAAATGATAATGCTGGTCAAGCTTACAACGAACTGGTTGAGGCGGTTGATTTAAATCCTTATGAACCACTTTACTTAAGTGATCTTGGCTTGGCAGCAGCTAATGCTGCTTTAGCTTTGCAAAGTGAAGATGCGACTTTATCAGGCCAAATTAAAGATCGAAGCGTTGGAGCAACCCTTGAGGCGCTCAATACCAGTCCGAGAAATGTCTCACTCTGGCGAACGGCTTATCGTAGCTTCTTTGTCTTGTCTGCCCTTGATCCAAAATATCAAGAGCAGACCTTAAATGCAGTCGACACAGTTACCCTGCTCGCCCCAACCGATCCTGAAACATATATTAATAAGGCTTTAATTTTAAATAGTTTTGGTAAAACAGACCTAGCAGTTGATGCGGCAAAACAAGCCATAACTCTAAAGCCAGATTATAGAGATGCTAAGTTGACCTTAGCCGATCTATACATCAAGCTGGGGCAGAAAGATCAGGCTAAGGAAGTTTTAAATGAGGTCTTAAAACAGATCCCAAATGATCCGGATGCTCTGAGCAAACTGAAGTCTATTGATAATAGCAAATGAGGAACTAGGTTTAAGAAGCTAATATTATGAAATCCCTCTCCACTATTCTCGATGAAACTAAAAATATTAACCGACCCAAAAACTTATCTAAAGAATTCCAGTACTTTGGAGTCTATTTAACTGAGGAACTTGGTGACTTAAAACACTATTCTCTCTATATGAAGTTGGCTAAAGATTATCCTAGAGCCCTTTTAGAAGAAGCTTTAGCTTTTACTAAAGGCTACACCATGGCTAAATCCAGACCAAAAGTCTTTATGTGGAAGTTAAAAGAGTTAAGAAATACTCAATAATTCTGGTTATCGAAATTTATGTTAAAATTCATCTCAAATGGATATTGTTAAAGCTCCTGATAACCGCCTTCGGATTAAAACTAAACCAGTTAAAAAGGTCACGCCTGAGCTCCTACGAATTATGGATGAGATGATCAAGCTCACCAAAACCTTTATTGATCCTGAAGGAGTTGGGTTAGCCGCTACCCAAATTGGCCAAGATCAACAGTATTTTGTAGCTAAAGTTGATAACGAAGCTGATGATGAAAAAGAGGGCAACAAACAAGAAGAAATATTCATTCCAGTTTTTAATCCTGAAATCATCTCATCAGGCAAGACTACCAAAGTTTTTTTTGAAGGCTGTTTATCGATTCCTGATTATTATGGTGAAGTTAGACGACCAACCCAAATCGAGGTCAAATACATTGATAAGTCTGGTCAGCCCGTTCGTAAGAAACTGTCCGGAGTTGATGCTTGGATCTTTCAACATGAATATGACCATCTTCAAGGCAAGCTGTTTGTTGATCGGGTTTTAGAGCAAAAATCGAGGCTATTTAAAGTTTCAGGTAAAGACCGATCTGGTGCGGAAGTATTTGAAGAGATAAATCTAAGTATTTAAATACTTAATCTATGAGAAATATTAAAATTGTATTCTTCGGAACCCCCGATTTTGTAGTCCCAGTTTTAGAAAGTTTAACTAACAACTTTGAGGTTGTGGGCGTCGTCACCGCCCCAGACCAACCATCTGGACGAAAGAAGGTCTTGACCGCCTCCCCAGTTGCATTGGCAGCTAGCCAAGCTGGCATTAAAACTTTTAAAACAGATAAGCCTGTCTCTTATAC
>JBEPVZ010000008.1:0-37925 GCA_041690695.1 Candidatus Daviesbacteria bacterium
AAAATACTGTTTACAGAACGGACATTCATAATCAGAGAACTCAATCATGGTAATAGGCGCGTTTGAGGAACCAAGCATCGGATCATTACCTAAGCCGACTTTAATCGGACCTGTCGCAGGTAGTGGTGTGGCCGCAGGAGCAGCACTAGCTAAGGCGCCAGATGGGAGCGGGACTTGTGAAGGTGCCGCTTGAGCGGTGTATTTAACAGACGGAATATGCAAACCACCATTACTTAAGACAATCGCAATTGAGATAATAATTGATCCGACCACAATTGCCCAAGGATTAGTTAAACCTGGAGTTGGAGGAGGAGGCGTTTCGGAAAGGTGAGCTCTTGGCATAGTCTTAAGTTAAGAACAAAATGGCTTGAAAGTCAACCCCGCGAAGAGAGGTTAACCCACAAATATCCTTAGTCCTTTAAACCAAATTAGGAACGCTTTTGTCAAAGGCAGAATTGACACCAAGTACTTTAGACTCACAGCATGCTTCATCATCCACGGGATTAAACCAATAAGCTTTAAATCTAGCCAATTTGAAACAGCATACATCCGACCAATCGGGACCACAAAAACCGATTTTGGTAAGACAAATGGACGCAAACTTTGGCCAGACAAACTAGCCTTAACATTTTTAGCAATTGTTTCAGCCTGACTAATCGCCGCCCAAGCGGCTGGAGGAGCATAACTTTTATGGGTCGCATCAAAATATTCAGCCATATCGCCCACTACAAAAACTTCGGGATAGCTTTCAGTATTTAATAAACTTGTCACCTGGAGCTGCCCACGCTTAGTCGGCTCAAGACCAGTTAACTCTGGCAACGCTACTCCCCTTACCCCAGTTGTCCAAACTAAATAATCATAATTCAAAGATTCACTGGTCGTTGAAGTAATCTTGTCCTGACTAACTTCGCCAATTAACCAATTCAGTTTAACCTTAACCCCAAGTTTAGTTAGACGCTTTAAGGCCACCTTTTCAGCCCAAGCTGGCATGCCTGGTAAAACCGTTTTTGAACCTTCTAAAATCGTCACATTGCCAGTTTTCTTTAAAACTCCAGTTAACTTGCCCGCAAATTCAACTCCAGTAAATCCCCCCCCAGCCACGACTATTTCAAACGGTGGATTACCAATACTCTCTTTATGTTGCCAAATTAACTCTTGAATATCATCACGAATATTTAAAGCGTCTTCCAAGTTTTTTAATGGGTGTGAGTAATCAGCCGAGCCTTTAATCCCGAAGTAGCTAGTGGTACTGCCTAAAGCAATCACTAAATAGTCATATTCAAGAGCTGATTGTTTAGCTAATTTAACCTGGCGTTTAGTTAAATCAATGCCTGTGACCTGATCTTCAATGAGTTTAACCTTTTTGTTCTCAAAAATAGTTTTTAAAGGAATATTAACCGTGCTGGCCAAGTTTTTAAAATCGACCCGCTTATTTTTTGACATAACTGCATTAGCCACCTCATAAAGGCTCGGAATATATGTATGAAAGCTCGTATTATTAACTAAGGTCAAATCAGCTGAAGTTTTTGACAGATCTAAAGCTACTCTAACTCCGCCAAAACCAGCTCCCAAAATTAAGATTTTTTTAGAATCAGTCATCTTTATTATCTTAGCAGATTAGAGTAATATTCCACACTATGACTCCCGAACGAATGCTCGAGAGAGTGATCACCTCAACTCACGAATTTTCTGAACAGTCCGGCGCAATATTGGTAGATTTCCAATCTCAGTACATTGCCAATTGGGAGATTCAACCAAGCGGTCATAATGGTAGAAGACCGATCCCAGGTAAACTAATTCCTCTGGACTTAGTCCGAGGCTGGATTGCTCAAATTGATAACAGCTATTTAAGCATTGCTTGTGGCTACAGTCCCTCTGGCAAAGATCGCCAGCTCCGGCTTCAATTTGGTGCCAAAGATATTCGCGAGGTAATAGATATACCCCAAACAATTCCCGACTTGCGTAGATTAGTTCAGCGCGATGCCATAAGCTATAGTGGGGAGATCGCCTTTAATTCTGTAGCACCACACATTAATATTTATTGCTGGAAAGATAGTCTCTTTCATGGTGGTAAAAGTTTAGAAGATCTCCTGCGAGGCAAATACCCATTGTTTGCTGAGGAAGACGCTGCCCACCTTGGCAATCTTATTAAACGAGCTCCGGGGATGGTTAATTTAAACTTTAGTACTCCTCTTTAAAGCAATTCATTACCTAGTTCTTACCCAATTGAAGCATATTGTTGACCTTGAAAAGCTATCATAGCTATATGTCATCTTTAATCGCAGCCGTCTTAGTTGGAGTTGGATTTGCTTACTTTGCAACTCAAAACACTGTTGGAGTAACACTTCAATTTGGTCACTACTTTTTCTATTCAGTTCCTATCTATATAGTTGCTCTCGGAGCACTCTTAATCGGTTTAATCCTTGCTTGGATTATTTATCTAGTTCGGACGACCGCCTTCGCTTTAACCTTATTTGGCAAGAATAACCAAATCAAAGCTTCTCAAAAAACAGTTGAACAACTTGAACTGCGAATTAAAAACTTAGAAGTTGAGAATGCCGAACTGAAAGCTCAAAGCCCTGTCATCGTTACTCCGCCCAGCCGCATGGCTAAATTAAAACAGAGTTTATTAACTTAAGCCTTCATCCTAACAACTTTTGTCGCGGCCTTAATAATCATCTCTTTAGTTAAACCAAACTTTTTCAACAACTCTTGAGTTTCTCCAGATTCCCCAAAATGATCTTCAACCCCTAAAATCTTAATTGGAACTGGAAAATTCTGTGAGAGAAACTCTGCTACCGCCCCACCCAATCCACCCGTAACTTGATGCTCTTCAATTGTGACGATTGCTCCAGTTTCTTCAGCCGCCTTGAGAAGGGTTTTGTGATCCAAAGGCTTAATGGTGTGACAATTAATTACTCGTGTGCTGATACCTTCATCTTCAAGAGCTTTAGCTGCTTGCAGCGCTGCATAGACTAATTGCCCACAGGCCACAATCGTCAGATCTTTACCCTCATATAAAACCTCAGCCCGACCAATCTCAAATGGGGTTTGGAGGGTAGTGATGGTTGGAACTTTATCCCGAGATAACCTGAGATAGGTTGGCTGCATTGTTTTAGCCAAAGCAATAGTCGCTTTTTTAGCTTCAACCGCATCAGTTGGACAGATCACCACCATATTTGGCAATGCCCGCATAATGGCCATATCCTCAAGGGCCTGATGAGTCGCCCCATCCGGACCGACCGAGATTCCGGCATGTGAACCAATAATTTTAACCGGCTGATTGTTATAACAAATAGTCGTTCGAATCTGCTCCCAGTTCCGACCAGGCGAAAAGGTGGCATATGATGAGATAAAAGGAATCTTACCAGCGGCTGCCATGCCTGAGGCAACCGTTGCTAGATTTTGCTCTGCTACTCCGATCTCGACAAATCGGTCAGGAAATTTAGCTTTAAAAGCTTCAATTCGGGTACTCTCAGTTAAATCTGCACATAAAGCCACCACCTGGGAGTTTTCCTCCCCAGCGATGACCAGTCCTTCACCAAAACCGTCCCGCGAAGGTACTCTCTCAATATCATCATCAAATATTTTAGGATTTAAGTGGGCAGTAGGATTTATCATTGGTGTTCGCTCTGAATCTTTCTCCCGAGCGTCCTTAGCTCATGAAGAGCTAATTTAGCTTCTTCCGCATTAGGCGGTTTACCATGCCATTCAAACTTTTTTTCCATAAAATCGACTCCTTTACCCGGGATAGTATGAGCCAGGATCATAGTTGGTTTTTCAACAACTGCTAAGGCTTGATCACAAGCATCAACAATTTGGGCAAAGTTGTGACCATCGATCTCTATCACATGCCAGTTGAAAGCCTCATATTTAGCTTTAACGGATTCAAGCGGCATAATTTCCTCTGTTACTCCATCGATCTGAATATTATTGCGATCCATGATGGCAGTTAGCGGTAAATGATTTTTCCCCGCAAATAAAACTGCTTCCCAAGTATTTCCCGCATCATGTTCGCCATCTGAGGTCAAGCAGTAAGTTCGCCATTTTAAGTTATCCATCTTGGCAACATAAGCCATCCCTGAGGCTTGAGATAAACCAGAGCCAAGCGGACCAGAAGTCGTTTCTAAACCAGGTAAAGCCTCACGATGAGGATGGCCTTGAAGCCTGGTACCAAGTTTACGAAGAGTAGCTAATTCCGAGATCGGAAAATAACCTCGGTGAGCCATAGTTGTATAAAGAACTGGACAGATATGCCCGTTTGATAAAACTAACCGATCACGGTCGGGATCGGTGACATTCTTAGGATCAATTTTTAAGACATGAAAATATAGAGCAGTAAAGATATCCGCCATCCCAAGTGGCCCAGCTGAATGCCCCGAGCCTGCTTCGAGCAACATCTTAATAATATCCTGACGGATACTGTTAGCTTGTTCTTCTAATGTATGAATTTGCCAATCGTTTAGTGACATATTTTAAATTGAAAAATCTCCTTTGGTAGCTTTCAAATGATGGTGATCACCTCGCTCGATCTCTTTTTCAAACTCTTTAATCGCCTCTAAAACTTCATCCGGCGAGTTAACAATTTTAAAAACTTTGAATTCCTCCGGCCGCATCATCATATTATTTTTAAAAGCTTTGATAATTCGCTTCCAATATTTACCGTATAAAATTAATGGTTTATGATGACCAAAATAAAGCCGAGCTAGCCCCCAAGCCATCCCAAATTCCGAGATCGTACCAGTCCCTCCATTAAAGATAACATAGACTTGCCCCTCTTTCATTAGAGTCAGTGTCCGCTCAACATAATTAGTCGTTTTAATCTCTTGGTCAAAGTTATTTTTAAGATCTCGGCCTTCAAAGTGAGTCATATCTTTGGGGTTTAGAGTGACGCCAATAACCTTGCCACCACCCAGCTTCGCCCCAACCGTGGCCGCTTCCATCACACCCGGACCTCCACCGTCGACTATCGTATAACCTAACTCTGCCAACTTTTGGGTTACAACCATGACTTGTTTATAGAGTGGACTGCCGGGAGGACAACTGGACGAAGATCCAAAGATGGCAATGTTTTCAATTGTTTGAGCTTTAGTTGGTTTCGTCATCAAAAATCCCTTCCCAAACCTGTTCTAAATTATCTTCAACATCCCCACGAACAAGATGTGAACCAATCACCAAAACATCGACCCCACTTTTACTGAGCAAAGCTGCCACCTCAGCGGTAATTCCGCCATCAACTGCAATCTGAAAAATAGTCTTGGTCGCTTGTCGAAGTGCCACCAGTTCCGTCACTCGAGATAAGGTCTCGGGCATAAAAACTTGGCCTTGTTCGCCGGGGTGAATACCCATTAATTGGATGACTTCAACCGCCGCAACATAAGGCCTAACCTTCTCGATCTCAGTTTCCGGATTTAAAACTAGTCCGGCTTTCATACCTAACTCACGAACTCGATCGATCGTCGCTTCAGTCTGGTCAACTTCAATTGGGAAAAGAACTGTTTTAAATTCTAAATCTTTTAGACTCGACAACCAATTTAAAGGATCTTTGACCATCAGATGAGCTTCTTTATGATATTTAAGCGGGTGGGCCTTAATAATTGATTGCTCAACAGTTCGGTTATTAACAAATTGGCCATCTGCAAAATCAATCTGAACGGTTGCACCTTCTAAACTAGGCGCCTCATTCAAACGGGCTACGGTTTGAGCGTAGCCTTCTTCAGTCGTTTCTAAGACAGCCGGTACGATCTGGATCATCTATTCCTCCTCCACCGCTTTCATCTCGGCCAAACGGCGCTGATGACGCTCTGCCGCCGAGAAAGGCGTTTCTAAAAAAGCCCGAACAATATCATTAGCAATTTCCGGATCAAGTGTATCGGCCGGTAAAGCGATAACGTTAGCATCCTCATGCTCGCGCGCTTGGATAGCTCGAGCTAAATCAAAAACTAAAGCTGACCTAACTCCATCAACTTTATTGGCAACCATGTCAACACCCGCCCCAGAGCCACATAATAAAATCCCTCGATTGTTATTATCTTCAACCGTCGCCCGAGCAACTTTTTCGGCATATTCAACATAATCATCTTGGGGATCTAGATGGTCATCGCCTAAATCGGTGAATTTATAGTTCTGGCTGGCCAAAAACTTCTTCAACTCCTCTTTTAACTCAAATCCACGGTGGTCGGAGCCAATAAAAATCATAAATTTATTGTACCACTTGACTGGGCTCTTGAGCGCGTGATATAAACATGGACGCTTGCTGAAAAGTGAGTTTACGAGGAATCCCGCTACGTGCGGGATTTTTCGTCTTCGACCATTTTTAACGCATAATAGGGTCGGGCCCTATAACGATTAACAAGATCTATGGTTTTACCTCAAAACGTTTATGAGCAAGATAGTTTAATAATTGCCGAACTTCTACTGGGTTGCTACCTAGCTACTGACTTACCAGAGGGTCGGACCTTAGGGCGAATTGTTGAAACTGAGGCTTATTTAATTAATGACCCCGCAGCTCATTCCTCTGGAGGTAAAACTCCTCGAACCGAAGTCATGTTTAGTCCTCCTGGCAAGGCTTATGTTTATCTGTCTTATGGCATTCATAACTGTTTTAATCTAACTTCCGGACCTCTTCAAAATGGCGAAGCTATCTTAATCAGAGCCTTAGAACCAGTTGAAGGCATTGAGCTGATGAAAGCTCGCCGACATAAAGAAACTCTTCATGACTTGGCCAATGGTCCAGGCAAATTGACCCAAGCTATGGGAATTAAGCTAATTCATAATGGCACCAGTTTAATTACTGGTCCAATTACAATTCTGTCTGCTGATCATAACCCTCAAACAGAAAAAATAATTGTCACCCGTGGGCCAAGAATTGGCATACCTCAAGCGAAAGATGAACCTTATCGGTTTTATATTAAAGATAATCCGTTTGTGTCGAGAAAATAGGGTCGGACCCTATTGACTGACAGTAGACGAAGTATTATAGTTTTCTTCAGTGGAAAGACCTCAATTTATAGATCAGCTCCAAGCTGGTTGGAACCAAGGTAAATTTGTTAGTGTTGGTCTTGATGCTGATACTTCTAAACTTCCCGATCATTTAAAAATTAGAAATGGCCAAAGCCGATATGCTAGCCAAAGAGAATTTATGATGCGGATTGTTGATTCAACAAAGGATATGGTTTTAGCATATAAGCCCAATTTAGCATTTTTCGAAGATGATCCTGAAGGTGAAGCGGCGCTTGAAGATACTGTCAAATATATTCATGCCATGACTGATGTGCCGGTAATCGCAGATGCCAAACGGGGAGATATTTTAAACACGAATTCAGGCTACGCCCGCACACTTTGGGGACGTTATGGCTTTGATGCAACGACCGTTCATAGTTATTTAGGCGCCGATACTTATCCCCCATTTTTAAATTATAAAGATCAAGCAGGCAACGAACCTTATCCGGGTAAAGGCATTATTGCCATGGTTAAAACCAGTAATCCGTTCTCGCCCTCTGTTCAAGACTTAGTCGTCAACTTCGGAGAGTCAGTTGCAACTGGGGCAATGACCACTGAGGAGAGAGCAGGATTAAATAGTCGCTTAGATGCGATTGATACTTTAGATCCGGATCAAGCACCACTCTACGTGGTCATGGCTTATCGTCACGGTCGACTCTGGGAACAAAACCCTAATATTGGCATTGTGGTTGGAGCAACCCATGCTGAATCATTTAGACCAGTCAGGCGAGTTTTTGATGGACCGATTCTAATTCCAGGAATTGGTACTCAAGGTGGTGATTTAGCTGCAACGCTAAGATATGCTCCTGATTCCAGAAATCAGGGCATGATTATTAACTCCTCAAGTGGCATAATTTTTGCTTCAAATGGTCGCGATTTTGCAGAAGCTGCTCGAGCTAAAACCCATGAGTTACATAATCAGATTACCCAACTTCGGAAAGCAGCTTAAATATTCATTCAAGAATTAAAGCAAATCGAAGTTTTTCAAAAAGGTTAGTGATTTTTCTATCTGTTGTTGCTTTAGCCTAGCCGCTAAATCAGTACACCAAATTGCTCCCGAGGCAGACCCAACGGCATCAGCTCGTACCCGTCGATAGTTTAGATAGTCATCAGGTATGTGAACACCACCCACCCCAATAATCTTAAATGTTAATCCAGCTTCATCTCGAGCCCCTGCTAGTCTTCTGACCATTGACAAGCCGTACGGCCTGACCGCATCTCCCCCAGCTCCGCTATATAACCTGCCCTCACCAGGAAAATATTGCTGACCATTTTCATCCAAGATTTTAGTAGCAATCGTATTAATAGCTGTAAAACCATCCACAAATGGACCAACTTGACGAACAAATCTCCGGAGATAATCATCATCGGAAAAATTACCGATTTTCATTAACAATTTAGTATTTTGAGATAACTTCGTTCTCATTGCTTCTGCCACTCTCTCCGTCGTATTCACGTCTGAACATAAAACGTGTTTGCTACCCTCATTTGGACAACTCGTATTTTTTTCAATAATGGTTGCCCCCGCTGCTTCGGCTAATAAGCCAACATTGACACAATCATCTACAAAAGCTTGAATATTGCCATCACCTTTAGGAGTCCCTTGAACACTCGCGATAACCACCTTGCCAGGAATTTTTCTAGCAGTTGCCACCAGTCTGGCTAAATCGGGTTGCCAAATAGCTGGATGAAAGGACGGCACCCCAAAAGTGTTCGCCGTATTCAGTCGACCATCAGATTCGAGAACTGCAAACACTCCTAAATCACGTTGTTCATCACTTAAAACTCCTCCCGGAACATAAGTCCTAGTCAAATTAGGAGCTGTGTGTGAACGATGAAAAGCGCTTCGAACTGTTTTATAAGTCACAATATCCCAACCCACCTCAAAGGCCCGTTTTCCAAACCGACCATTTAAAATTGGACCAGCTGCAATAATTAAAGGCAAATAAACTTGATGATCAAAAAATTGGTAAGTTGGTTGACCTTGATCTTGATAAACAAAATCTGTGGCCAATAGCCCAAACGGACCAGACGCTTCGTTGTCTTCATAACTTAAACTGGGATCGTAAAAAGGTCCTAATAATCTTTCCATTTGAAATGCTATACTCCCGATTATGTCGAAGCTTACAAACACTGTAAATCCGACGACGGAATCCGTCGTCACTGATTTAGAAAAATTAGGATTAACAAATAAGCAAGCCAAAATCTATTCATTACTTATTACTCACGGTGAACTCAGAATTCAAGAGATTTCTGATCTTTGCCAAATTCCCAGAAGTTCAGTTTATGAAGATTTAAAAACTCTTTTTGAATTAGGTCTAATTGAAAAAATTCTTAACGATAAATTCATAAAAGTTAAACCTTACCCAATTAGCTCGATGAGACATGGAATAGAAGAGAATATGCACTTACTTAAGGATAAAGTAGCTACATTGAGTAAATTAGAGCAATCTTTGCCGATAGTCACGCCTGTAGGCTCATTGAGTACAACTATTATCCGATATTATAAAGGTAAAACGGGCGCTCAACAACTCCTCTGGAATACATTAAAAACCAAAAGTGTCGTTTATGTTTATAGTGCTTGGGGACGCGGACGCTATGTTGGAATGAAGTTTTATGAAAGTTTTGTCAAAGAATCAAAAGATAGACAAATTAAAGAGCAAGTTTTAGTTAATCCCATTCCGAGAGTGACTGATTCAATCAGCAAATATATTAATTCTTCAACTTCTCGAACTGCTATCACAGATATTCGAGGACTAAATGAGACTCAAGTTTTAGTTAAAGGCGAGACTTTTATTTACGACAATATATTTTCGTTAATTTATCTCCATGATGAAGAGATTAACGGTTTTGAAATTGAAAGCCAAAACTTTACTGAGATGCAAAGATCAATTTTTGAAAGTCTTTGGAAAACAGCCAAACCAATTTCAGAGTTTCTACCAAAATAGCTTATAAATATGCTATTGTTTAAATATGAGTAAGTTTTATTATCTGATAATTACTAACATTCTGTTAATAATTGGTATCTCAGGATTCATGCCAATAATTAAATCGAGTTGTTATACAATCGCCCGCAATGGCACTTATTACCCTCATCCAACCCAGTTCTTTTGCCCACAAAACTTTGGATTATCTAATTACGGTGAGATTGTTGGTGTAGAACTTCTTCTTATCATGCTTGTTTGGTTAGGAACATTAATACTCGTAAAAAACCAACGTGATGTCGGCAAGCTAACGCTGGCGATGGCAATCTTTATGGTTCTATTAAGTGGCTATACCTTCATGTTTTCCAACAACCTTTGGAACTCAGACCCCATCCACGGGCTCGAAGCTTTCGGATTTATTTTCTATACTCTTAGCGAAGTCGGATTGTTTTTATTTGCTATATTTAATTTTATACTTGCCTATTATATTTTAAAGAAAAATAGTGGATATATTAGTGCCAAAATAGTTTTATTTGTCGACCTAATTGCTTTAATGATGGCTTTTTCAATTTTGAATATTTTTTAACGTCCTGGCACTTTAGCAACCGCTGGAATTGGAAATAAAATTTCTAAAATCTTTTTAATTAAATCATTCATATTTTGTTTTTCAACTCTCTATTAATTTAAGTCGTCTCCATATTGCCAAGTTTTATATTTTTGATGAAGCTCTGCTTCAGTAATATTAATTTCTGGTAAATTGGCGACTTGTTTAAAACCCAAATCAAGTAATTGTCCGGCCCAAAGATCCCGTTCTAAAATTCCAGGAGCTCCCAATACCACCACCAGAATTGAGGAGCCATTTCGATCGGCAACAGTGACCGTTGTATAACCCGCATCATCAGTATTGCCAATTTTTAAACCTCTAACTCCCGGATAAACATTCATCAATCCATTCCAATTATATAAATCAAACTTTTTATGATTTTGATCAGCCGGTAAATAATCATAACTTTTAGCCGCAATCTCATCAATTAAGGGATAGTTTTCTAAAGCGTAATGAGATAAAACCGCGAGATCTTCAACCGTGCTAAATGGATGGCTATCATCAAAACCTTGGGGATTTGTGAAATGGCTATTTTTTAATCCGATTGCACCACTCTTAGCATTCATACTGTCAACAAATAAGTTAGGGTGATTCGGTAAATTATATTGTTGATTAATCCCATCATTTAAAACTTGCATGGCATCATTGGCTGATGTTAATAAAGAGGCATTGAGTAAATCCTCAACACTCATCTGTTCCCCAGGAATAACCCCAATTCGAGTTGGAATAACTTCAGCCGCTGACTGTGGAACAGTTATTAACTCATCCTTATTAGCTAAATCTAGTGCCACGACAGCTGACATAATTTTAGTTAAAGATGCGATCGGTAATTCGGTTTGGCCATTCTTTTCAGCTAAGATATGGCCAGTTTTATAATTCATTACTAAGTAAGCTTTAGCTTGATCATATTGGCCGGCCGCGCTAACAGGACCCACCAGTGAAATTGGTTTGGAAAGTGTAAAAGTATTAACCTTTTGATCAAGCTTTGGTTGAATAACTTGATCAAATTTATCTGGTTGGTTCGGAGCTGGACTAATTAATTTAGGGAAGTGTAAGCCGATGGCGGGCAAAATCACCATTAAGAAAGTTAAACTTGAGCTAATTGCGAATAACTTCCATTTTCCAGCGAGTATATTAGGCAGTACAGACATCCGTTAGGGTAGTAACGGTTAATCTACCAGAGCCTATTGTCTTAGTCAAGCAATACTGCCTAGATTTTTCGTGATGTTTTTTGAATAATCATTAAAAAAGAAGCCCCAATTAGTGCCGCGATAATACTTAAACTTGAAGCATTTGTTATATAACCATTTAAAACGATACTGGCCATTAGCCCACCTACGACTGCTCCTAATACGCCAACCACCATCGAACCAAATACTGGCCGAACAGGTTTTGTAGGTTTTAAAAAATGAGTGCTTAAGCCAATCATTAGGCCAAAAATTATCCAGTAGATCATAATAACTGAATTATAAAGTTAATTAATAAGAAATTTGTGAGAACTAAGTCAGTATTTAGTATGTAAATTGCTTGACAGCTAGCAACTTAAACTTCTATCCTAATATCAGAATTATGTCTGTTAAATATTTATTAAGCCCTTATTTTTCGCTCAATTTAAATCAACAAATTGATCAGGTGGTAATTAAAATGGAGGTTTTAACTTCAGTTATGAATACCGCTGAGTTACCAGAAACATATCATATATTAAGACAATTGCTCCCCCGAGTCTTAAAAACCCGATGTTTTAATCCAGGAAATTTATCTTTTTCTAAAGAGGTTAAACAGACTGAAATTGGTCATTTATTTGAGCATATTTTACTTGAGTATCTCTGTCAGGCTAAATTAGCCAGCGGTCTTGATGAAGTAACGGTTCGGGGTGACACCTCCTGGGACTGGATTAATACCTCCCGAGGCACTTTTAAAATTACCATCAATAGCGCTCTCGAAGACAGTCAGATTTTAGCTGAATCTTTAACTAAAACAATTAAATTAGCTAATTTAATTATGACCAGCGGAATAGAACTAAACCCTATACAGCAGATGGCAAAACGGCCACCTACTGTATAGTTCTATTTTTACATATCTGGCTCATTTTGATTATTTGAGCGGCTAATTTGAGCCGGGGCAGATTGGTTGTCTTTAAGCCTTTTACCCCGACTTAAACCACCTTTTCGACCTGCTGCAGCATGAGCAGCTGAACTACCATGCCAACCTCGACCTTTACGATTATTCTCATTCATTTTTATTCTTCACCTCCTTTTATGATAACCGCATCTTACCGAAGCTGTTTAAAGATCAAACAACAATTGAGTAAGAACTCAGGAAGAGAATGCTTATTTTAAGCTTTGACAAAATTAAAGGCTTCCGAATATACTCTGCGTGTTTATGACACCTTTAGAACGTTATCAGTTTGATGGAGAACAGATGAGTTTTTATGCTCCCACTTATGATCAGATGGACTCTCTGACCTTTAAAATGGCCCGGGACTTAGCTGATCACGAAAAGAAAATGGGTATAAAGATGGATCTAGTTATTGCGGTTGCCAATGGCGGACTTACTCCAGCGGCTAAATTTGCAAGAGAGGCCGGGATCGAAGAAAAAGTATTAGTGCTTGGTGCGAGTTCGTTTCATAACATGGAACGGACTCATCGAGTAGTTATCACCCATCCTCTGGCAATAAGACTATACGGTCGAAAAGGTATTGTGATTGATGACACTTCTGATGGCGGCTTCTCAATGAATGAGATTTGTAACAACTATCTGCCTAAAAAAGCTCAGCCTGACCAGTTGACTAGACTTAAAAATTTAGTTACCCCTAGCTTTTTGAGACCTAAAAACCAACCTGAAACAGCTATTTGGAGTGGAGTTCATTTTGTTAAAGATGGGACCATCTTTCAGCCGACGATTGCTGGAATGCATATGGGTCACGAATGGATTATCTTTCCAGATGATATGGCTGAAACAGTTGCGACACTGGGTCCACGCTGGCTTCTCCAAGGTGTTTCTGAAAATGAAACTTTACAAAGACTCGGGCAACTGATGCATGTTAAGACCATTCCTGATCGTCGCGAACAAGTAGATTATTTTTGGAATAAGCTACTTCGGGAAAGACATTTGGCCGATAAAAAATCAATTTTAATTTCGGCGTAATTTTTTCAAGATAACTAGAAAGATTATTCCAGCTAAAACGCCCGCTCCTAAAATTATTCCTAAATTATTTGATCCTGAGCTTGGTTTAGAACCGGTCTGAGGAGCTGGTGACAGAATCGGATTGGCAATTGATTGATTACCATTTTTAATTTCGACAAAGGCGTCACCGAAAAATCCCTGATTATCGGTCACCCGTAAGACCGGGAAAACCTGACTTAAATCATCTGAATAAGCATGGGTCATATTAGATTGGTCGCCTGACTTTTGGTCTCCAAAATCCCAAGTATAGGAGGTGATCTGGCCATTTGGAGAACTCGAGCTTGAACCATCAAAACTAATCAGATTAGTTAGTTTAAAACTTAAAATATCAGTTAACGGGTCTTTACTTTGGAGGCCGTTAATTTTTATAACAGCCGTAGGTAGCTGATAGTCCATACTTGGAACAATATTTAATTCGGCCGTTTCTAAAAGTTGAGGGGTGGGAACAGTGCTATCTTGGGCATGAATCGATAAGATATATGAGCCGATCTTTGAATATGCATGGCTTTCTTTTAAACCAGTTGCGGTTGAGCCATCACCAAAATCCCAAGTAAATTTAGTTTTAGCAACGATGTCTGATGGAACTGACATTCGGGCAGTATCAACTTCAAAATTAATCGGCACATTAACTAAATATTTATCAGGAGTTTGGTCCTGGGGTAAATTAAAATCTTCAAGTGAGGTCGTTGGAACTGTATAAAGATTTGAATAAACACCATTAACTTTAAAATAAGGCGGTTGACCAAAGCTATGTGCAGATACTGTCCTCGGGAAAACCAGAAATAGAGTGATTAATAATAACCAGTTGGTTCGATTTTTTAAAATCATTATCGATTCAGATCAATTTTTCGAATTCGAATAGTCTTTGGAGTAACCTCAACAAGTTCGGTATCATCAATATATTCGAGTGAATCTTCAAGTCCCATCGCTTTTGGGGCATTAAAATGATCGGTTGTCCCCTCACCTCGTGACCGCATATTAGTTTGTTGCTTTTCTTTACAAACGTTAACTTTAATATCATCATTTCGAGAATTTTGTCCGACAACTTGACCTTTATAAACAGGTGTTCCTGGCATAATAAAGATCTCTCCCCGATCCTGAACTCCGACTAAGCCATACTGTTTAGTTGTCCCACTTTCGCTAGCAACCAGCGAACCGCGATCTCTTTTTAAATTAATGCCTGGATCTGGACGATACTCTAAGAAAGAAGCATTAATTAAACCTAAACCCCGAGTATCAGTAATAAATTCGCTGCGATAACCAAATAACTCTTGAGTAGCCACAATAAACTCTAAATAAACAATGCCTTGTTCGGTATTCATGTCTTTTAATTCTCCATGTCTAACTCCCATCTTTTGCATAACTATTCCCGAATAATCCTCCGGAGTTTCAATTAAGACTCGCTCAAAGGGAGTCATCTTTTGACCATCAATCATCCGTTGAATAACTTGGGGACGTGAGACTTGGAACTCATAACCCTCTCTTCGAAGTCGCTCTAGTAAAATGGCTAAATGAAGTTCTCCCCGACCAGAGATTAACCAATCCCCATTCGATCCATTTTCAACTTGTAGTGCTACGTCCGCTTCTTCAGCTTTATATAGTCGGTCATGAATTTGGCGAGAAGTCTTAAATTCACCCTCTTTACCAGCAAATGGCGAAGAGTTGACGCTGACACTCATCCGGACAGTTGGTTCTTCAATTGATAAAAGCGGTAACGCTTCAGCAAGTTTTGGATCGCAGATCGTTTCTCCAATTGTGACTTCCGGAATTCCAGACAAAGACACGATCTCACCGGCGCTCGCTGATTGAATATCAACCCGAGTTAATCCTTCAAAAGCCATTAGAGAGGTCACTCGGAAGATCTTTTTAACACCTTCTCTGTTAATATGCATCGCATCTTGACCAGAAGTTAAAACACCATTATGGACACGTCCGGTCGCAATTCGACCTTTATAATTGTCGGCACTGGTGGTCGTTACTAAAAGTTGCAATGGTAACTCAGGATCACCCGTTGGAGCTGGAATATATTTTAAAATGGCATCAAAAACTGGAGTAATATTTTCCATTTTTGATAAATCTGGATCAAGACCGGCTTTACCCAACTTACTGGAAGAGTAAACGATCGGGAAATAGGCGGTTTCTTCATCCGCTCCAAGTTCTAAAAAGAGGTCAAAAGTTTTATCAATAACGTAAGGAATACGCGCGTCGGCTTTATCAATCTTATTAATAACCACGATAATCTTTAATTTCATGGCTAAAGCTTGTTTTAGCACAAATCGGGTTTGAGGCATTGGGCCTTCTTTGGCATCAATTAACAATAAACAGCCATCGGCCATCTTCAAAACCCGCTCAACCTCGCCACCAAAATCGGCGTGGCCGGGAGTATCAATAATATTAATTTTGGTGCCATTCCAATTAACTGAGGCGTTTTTTGAGAAAATAGTAATTCCACGTTCTTTTTCAAGCTCGTTTGAATCCATGATTAAGTGGCTTTGATCAGTGAATTCCTTACCTAAATCGGTCTTCGATTGGCGTAGCAAAGCATCCACTAACGTGGTTTTACCGTGATCAACGTGAGCAATAATGGCAACGTTTCGTAAATTATTAATCATTGGTCTTGTCTAGGACAGCTTATAGTATCACGTTTAGATTATTCGCACAAGCTCAAGTCTTGTTTTGTTCTATTCCAGTCTCTCTGATCTAATTTGCCTATTTAAGTCAAACCTCTTATAATTCGCAAATGGCTGAAAATAAAGAAGCTCGATTAGCCCATTTACCTCTTGGGAACGCCTCGTTTAACGAAGTTTACCAAGCTTTTAGCGACTTTACCCCCTCATTTCAGTTCGGAGGACACCTGCGCGATGACGTCCCGCCTTTTTATAAACCTGGTCAGAGTTATTTAGGTAGAATTATTCCTGAAGGTAATCGTGTCGAAAGAAGCTTTTCACCAACTGAATATCCATACGTCCGAACAGCTTTAGCCTATTTAGCACTATTAACAACCGGTCGAGCTTTTGGAGATAATAGCTCCGACCCAATCCCGCTAGCTACCCGCACAGATCAAGCATTTAGGGAACAAACCAACCCTCGAAGCTTTTCAGGAGCTTTAAATGCAGGAATATTTGGAATGCTCGAGAACTACTTCGATCGCTATCCTAATTTAGCTCCAGCTATGAAATCTGTATTTGACACTAACGCCGGATTGATCGGTATAAGTTTCGCTATAAATCATGAAATTTACGACTTAAAGTTAGCAATTGATGGAGAACTAACCATTGATAAGGTTAATGATCAACTCCTAAAAAGGCCTAGTTTTGTCGCAAATCACCAAATATCACGATTGAAGGAGGAGGAGTCCCAACCCGTCAATTATGAAGTTTGGTGTAGTGGTCATGCAGTAGCCAACGCAATTTCGATAGAGGCTCAAAAGGCCGCCATTACAATTGCCAGCTCAACGTTAGCGAAAGACTACGACTACCAAAAAGATCAACAACCCTATACTCTTGGCATCCTAAAAAGTCATACCAACCAATTAATCGAGAGAGCATATCACCGGTTTGGGAAATAGATCCCACCTCGGAGGTGGGATTACATTTTGTTATAATCCTCTCATGGCTGAAGATCTGAGAAAAGAACTAATCTAATGGAAACTTTAATCTTAATTCGTCATGGCGAAACACGTAAGAATGTTGATAAAAAACTTCATAGTCAAAATGATACGGAGGAATTAAACAGTACTGGAATTATACAAATTAAGGAAGCGGCAGAGCAGATAATGAAGTTTAAACCTTCTAAAATATACACTTCGCTAGAAAACAGAGCTATTCAAAGTGGCCAACTGATCTCCCAGCAACTTAATATTCCTATCGAATCGATTGATGGCCTTCAAGAAAGAAATTGGGGAGAGTTTATTGGAAAACCTTGGACAGAAGTTCAGAGAGTTCTTGATCAAATGAGTTTAGAAGAGCGTTTTAACTATACTCCACCGACTGGCGAGTCCTGGAAAGAATTTGAAGCCAGACTTATTAAGACTCTTAACAAAATTTTAGAACAAAATGGCGGTTTAAATACCGTTATTGTCACCCATGGTGGAGTCATTCGGGCATTAATACCACATTTACTAAATACACCAAGACAAGAGAGCTTTAAGTATGATCCCGAAAATGGTTCACTGACAGTTTTTGAACATAATCATAATCAGTTCCGACCAGTTTTAATCCAACCTCCAGCTTCTAATTTCTAACCTTCAGTATTATACTCAGAGCTATGTCTAAATCTAATTTCCCGACTACCTGGAACCTAACTCCTCTTTTCAAATCTGATACAGATCCAAATATTGAAACTTACAAAAATAAATTAAAAAAGTTTAATTATGCCTTTATCAACAAGTGGCAGAGGAGAGCTGATTACTTAACTGACTCGGCTATTCTTAAACTAGCCCTAGATGACTACCGGAAACTTATTGCCATGTATGGATACACAGGCAACGTTGGTTACTACTTCGAATTAAGAACGGCACAAGATCAAAATGATCCTAAATTAAAAGCTCGATATAACCAAGTTGAAGAACTTGGCAAACAGATCCAAAATGATCTCCAATTCTTTGAATTAAACTTAGCCAAAATCTCTTCAGACCTTCAGAAAAAGTTTTTAAAAGATCCCAGATTATCAGACTATCGCCACTTTATTGAACGATTATTTAATCAATCAAAACATTTATTATCCGAGCCCGAAGAAAAGATCTTAAATTTAAAAAATAGTTTAGCTTATGAAAACTGGGTCAAAATGTTAGAGGGGCTCCTCTATAAACAAACTCGTCTTATTTTAAATAACCAGGGTAAAAAGCAGAATCTTACTTTATCTGAAATGTTTGGCTTAGTTAATCATCAGAAAAAAGCCATCCGAGATTCGGCAGCCTCGGGTATTAATCAAATCCTCGATCAATACAAAGATATCGCTGAAGCTGAAATAAATTCCGTTTTAGCTAATAAAAAGATTGACGATTCCTTGCGTCATTTTGACCGTCCAGATGCCTCGCGCCATCTGAGTGATGATTTAGATAGCCAAGTTGTCGATACTTTAGCTAAAACTGTGACCAGTCATTTTAAAACGGCTCAAAGATTTTATAAGTTAAAGGCCCAACTTCTGAAATTACCTAAACTAGCTTATCATGAGCGCAACGTAACTTTTGGCAAAGTCGACAAAAGTTATAGCTATGACCAAGCCGTTGAGTTAGCTAACCAAACGCTTATTAAACTCGATCCCGAATTTAGTCAGCAATTTAAAAAGTTTGTTGAAGAAGGATTAATTGATGTTTATCCTAAACCAGGCAAACGCGGTGGAGCAGCTTGCTGGAATCACTTAATTTCTGAACCTTCCTACATTATTTTAAACTTTAATAATCAGTTGACTGATGTTTTAACAATTGCCCATGAATTTGGTCATGGTTTAAATAACGAACTAATTAAAACTAAACAGAACGCTTTAAACTTTGGCACACCAACTTCAACCGCTGAAGTTGCTAGCACGTTTATGGAAGACTTTGTTTTGGAAGAGTTATTAAAATCGGCTGACGACGAATTAAAATTATCACTTTCGATGATGAAATTAAACGATGATATCTCAGCTATTCATCGCCAGATTGCCTGTTATAACTTTGAAACTGAACTACACCAACAATTTCGGAAAAAAGGTTATCTCTCTTATTCCGAAATTGGTCTGATTTTTCAGAAACATATGAAAGCTTACATGGGAACGTCTGTTGAACAATCCAAAGGCGCTGAAAATTGGTGGATTTATTGGAGCCATATCCGAATGTTTTTCTATGTTTATTCTTATGCTGGTGGTTTATTAATCTCTAAATCCTTGCAATCATCAGTCCGACAAGATCCAACGTTTATTTTAAAAGTTAAACAATTTTTATCCGCCGGAATGTCTGATTCTCCCAAAAATATCTTTTCAGATTTAGGAATTGATATTACAAAGGTTGAGTTTTGGGAAAAAGGATTAGGCGAAATTGATGATCTGCTAAATAAGACTGAAAAACTAGCACGAAGACTTGGCAAGATTAAGTAATAAATTAAAACTTTATATCTCTGGCAATCGGAATATGTAATCCTCCTGTAACGGGTAAAATGACACCCGTAATATAACGAGCCCGGAGGTTGTCAGCCAAGAACAGACAAGCCTCAGCAATATCGTCTGGAAAACCAGCTTTTTTGGTTAAGGGCACATCCTCTTGGCGTCTCGGTTTTCCTCGACGTATGGATACATCGATATGGCCGGGAGCGATGGCATTAACCCGGATATTATCTTTCGCTAAACCAAGGCTTAAATTTAAAACAAGATTATTAATGGCCGACTTGCTAGCGTCATAGACGGGATCAAGTGAAGGGTGTTCAGCATGAATGGACGTAATGAAAATAATATTGCCATCTTTATTAATCAAAGGCAGTGTTTGCTGGGTTAAGAAAAACGCCCCCTTAAAATTAGTTGAAATTACTTCATCAAAATCAGATTCAGTCGTTTGAGTAAATTTTTTAACCATTCCAAAGCCAGCATTATTAACTAGAGTATCTATTTTACCCAAATCTATTTGAACAACTTTAAGAAAAGATTCGATAGCCATTTGATTACTAATATCAAAAACTTGGGTAACTGACTTTACCTCTAGACTATCGAGCTCTTTTTTAATGGCTTTAATAAAATCTGGATTCTTATCGAAGATGGCAATATTAGCACCCTCTTTTGCAAAGGCTAGTGTGATCGCACGCCCAATCCCCTTGCCTGCTCCACTAATTAAAACTGTTTTATTTTGAAATGAATTCATTGCTTTGAGCTATTTTACCACTATCTTGCGAAAAGCGTTTCTCTTCTGATATAAATAATCAAACATGAGTAGCATTGCTGAACGATCTGCTGAAATTATTTTAGAGGAACAGATCGGCGGTTTCTCCCCAGATAAGCCAGTTGAATGGAAATCAGGTGGTTTACACCCTTTTTATGTAAATTGTCGAGAGATTTTATCTTTACCGAGAGCCCGATCTGACATAGTTTCTTTATATATGGCTAAGATCGCCCAGCTTCAAGCAGAAGACCCTCAATTTAAATTTCAAGGTCTGGCTGGAGTTGTAACTGCTGGACTGGCTTATGGAGCCCTACTCGTTGACCAACTAACATTACCTCTGGTTGGAGTCCAAACAGTAGCCAAAACTCATGGCACTGGTTCCGCTGTTGCGGGAAGAATTGCGGAGGGGACGACCTACCTGGGAATTGAGGACGTTTTTTCAACTGGCGGGTCAACCATTGATTCTTTAAATAACCTTCGAGCTGAAGCGCATACCGAGTTCCCTAATGATACCCATGAAGTTGTCACCCATGCCATGGCAATTATGAGTTATGACTGGTCGAGCACTCGAGCTAAATTTGCTGAAGCCCAAATCAAACCTGTCAGTTTAACAACATTTCCTGACCTATTAAGAGTGGGCATTAAAAGTGGAATGGTTAACAAAAGAATGGAAAAATCATTAAAAGATTGGTATGAAGATCCTCATGGTTGGGCAGCCCGACAGAATAAAACCGCTTGATTGTGAAATCTAATCATGTTTTATTAATAGTTTTGGCTCTGTTAAGTGGATTATTAATCTTTAGTATTTCGACCAGTTCAAATAAAACGCAAACCTTAGTTACTTCGACACCCTCACCAACTATCGCAGTTGATAAAGTAGAATCAACCTCCTCTTCAGATGTTTTAGGCCAAGCTACCAAAACCGCTAACTGCGTATCCGCTAATGCTTTGCCCGATAAAGACTGTAGTCCTGGAGCTGTTTTTCCGGATGTGACAGCAGACCAGGTTTGTGTATCAGGTTACTCGGCTTCAGTTCGAGATGTTTCAACCTCAACTAAAAATAAAGTTTTTGCAGAATATAATGTTGTGACCCACCCAACTGGAGCTTACGAAGTTGATCACTTAATTAGCCTCGAGCTGGGCGGATCAAATGATATAGCTAATCTTTGGCCTGAACCGGCTTCTCCAACTCCTGGATTTCACGAAAAGGATAAAGTTGAAAATTACCTCCATAATCAAGTTTGTAAAGGCTTAATGACACTAAAAGATGCTCAATACAAAATTGCTAATGATTGGCTAAGTGTTTTTAATCAGATTTAAACTTATGCGACAGTCCAGACCGCTTCTAGAACTTTGACTCTTTCTTGTAGCTCTGGGATTAACGGGTTCTCTGGCCAAGAATTAGCCAAAGCTTCAATTCGATTTTTATAACCATCTAAATAATCCATCTTTGAAGCATGGGTAAAAGAGGTTTTAAACATCTCGTCTCCAATAGTTTTATATTCCTCAATTAAATCCGAAATATTTAATAAAATATCGGCTGATTTAATCAATTGTGAATCATGTGAGCCTTTTAAAACTTTTTCAGTGGCTTGTCTTTTTCGCTCAGCCCAACTACCCGTTCCAGTTGGCTCGGTTAAATCATCGACCATCTCAGCAATATTGTCATTAAACTCTTTGGCAATATCTTGTTTAGTTACAGGATAATCTAAACTCGCATCCTCAATGGTGTCATGTAATATGGCTGAAATAATCGCCTCTTCATTTCCACCAGCTCGAGCCACCACCATAGCCACCGATAACGGATGAATAATATAAGGAATCTTTGAACCTTTACGGGTTTGATTTTGGTCGAGTTGATGAACTTTTATGGCAAACCGAATGGCTTTTTCAACGTTTGGGGTATAAAACATCTACTGATTATAACATTCATAAATGATCTTCAGTTTATGAATCTTTGGCTGGGAGTGGTGGAGGATTTTAGAACTTTTATTATAAATTCAAATACTGATTACACTTTGGAGTCTTGATTCTCTAAAATAGGAAGTAAAGCTTTCTTCAACTCTAAAATTTCCGTTGTTGCTGCTTTCCAAACAATTTCAATATCTACATCCCAATATTCATGTGCTAAAACATACGAAAATAGGCATCTCTCTCCATGAAATTTCAGGATGTTCAGTTTTTATTTCACTCTCAAGCCGAGTTGTTGATTCACCAATAATTTCAAGCTGTCTTATAACTGCATCCTGTGTCTTTTGGTCAGATTTAAATTGATTAAAGTTGTAGTCTCCAATATACTCCGTGATTGAATCAATAGCATCTTTAATGTGTAATAGAAAGGGTATCAGTACCTTAACCATATATCTGTTGGAGGTCTTGTTTCACATAAGGGGCTATGTATCTAGATAAACCTTTTTTAGTAACCAAATCGACTCTACGATTTAAAACCTTCTCGAACTGTTGTTTTGCTTGAATAAATTCGATAAGTCCTGGAGTGTCCTTAAATTCTACTAATAAATCAACATCGCTATCTTCTCTGGCGTCATTACGAGCCTGAGAACCAAATACAGCCAGGTAACTTATTCCTGATTTTTCACAAATCTTTTTAACTTCTTGGTGATACTTAGTTATCAAATTCCCCATGTATTAATTATAACATCATTAAAAAGAGAAATTGCATAGAAATCGTACCTAGAAAAAAGCTGCGGGACTTGGATTCGAACCAAGATTAATGGATTCAGAGTCCATTGTGCTGCCATTACACCATCCCGCAATCTGCCCAAATTTTAACATAGAACTATGTATGATTTACACTTATAGTGACTAGGTACTATTTTTGAGGAGTCGTTAACCCCATCAACTTTTGAACCGTATTATAATTTCTCATCGTCATCTCTTGATAAATCTTTTTTCGAATTAATTTTGGAAAGTTACTTTGAGTTAAGCCAGCCATTTTGGTTGATAGATATAAAACTCCAGGACCCACGTCCACAAAGTCTACTCCATCCTTTAATTCAACCTCCGTAACTACTTGACTGGGAGTTAGTGGCTCTTTAATAAAAGCAATGTATTGTCTTAAATCAGTAGAATTTTTCCAGGCTCTAGGAACATCATTTAAAACTTTTTTTAATTGAATATCTGAGATAACAACGACTTTAATATTAAATTTAAATGTTACAAGCAATAATTCTTCGAGTTTTTCAGAAATCTTTTGATTATCAGAATCTGATTCAAAAACAACGTTGCCACTTTGAATATATGTCTCTACATTTTTAAAACCAGCTGTCTCCATCATTTGGCGAAGATCTAACATCTTAATAATCCCTTTCCCTCCAACATTAATTCCGCGTAGTAAAGCTAGATATTTCATCAATTTAGTCTAGCACAATCATAAATGAAGTATAATCTGGTCGTGACTTCTAAATATCTACAAATTGTGGTTACACCACCTAATCAAGACCAGGACAAATCTGAAAAAACTCTTAAAAAGCTTTTAGGAAATAGACTCCGCTGCGGTAGCCAAACCATTAAAACTCCCGCTAACTTTTCCTGGAATGGAGATTTTCCAGATATGGGCTACTATGATATCGATCTGTTTACTTTCACCGAACAAAAGGCCAGTAGCTCACTTGTGCCAATGATTGAGCTCACTAATTTAAATGGACGGAAGGAATTGGTTATTTGGATTGACGAGACAATATCTTAAAACTTAAGTATACTTATTATTAATGCCTTTTTTTGTTTATCTTCTGGAATGTTCTGATCAAACTTATTATGTCGGATGCACCAATAATATTGAGAGAAGACTCAACCAACATAACCAAACAAAGCTGGGAGCTCGCTACACAAAAACTCGTCGACCAGTTATTTTAAAATATTCCGAAACCTTTGAAACGCTCCTTGAAGCGCGGAGACGTGAGATCGAAATTAAATCCTGGTCACGGCTTAAAAAAATATCCTTAATTAAGTAGGGCCTTTTGCTATACTTATCCAATGTCTAAAAGTGATCTCGATCAAGTTGATCCAAAATCTCGAAAGTTTATTAATTGGACCTTTCAAGAGACAGATCAAGAACTCATTAATTTAATTAACCATGTTACTGAGCAAGCCAGAGTGTGGCTGACTGATCACATGCCAGAATTTCGCGAGAAGCTAAGAGCCAAGATGATTAAAGGTGCCCTTGAACATGGCCAACCATTACAAGATGTGAGTAAAATTGATAAACAACTCGAAGATGAATATATTGATCTAATTGGCTGGACTCAAGTTAAGAAGTATAATAATCAAAAAGTATGATGGAATCTTCTAATCCTGCGGTTGCGTTAGTCCATGCCCATGGTTCAAATCTAGATACTGAAATTTGGCCCGATGATATCGGTCGGTTAAGAACCGCTGCGGCTGGAATCATGTACCGTCAAGAACAATTAATAGATATTGCTTTTACAGGTGATCGTCATTCACCAAAGAGAGTTTGGTCCATGGCCTTTGAACAAAGGGCCGATCTTAAAAGATTATTTCCTGAAATTCCCCGTCAAAGAATTCATGTCGAGGAGACCGCCAGAACAACCCTCCAAGAGTTAAAAACATTTAAAACACTTGCTCATAACAACAGCTGGCAAAATTTAGTGTGTATCAGCGATCATTATCAAAAACGAGCTGTCGAAACAAGAATTGAAAGAGTATTCCCAGATAATCAACGGCCAACGCATGTTAGTTTAGAAGATATCTTTTACTTGGCAGATGGATCAATTAATACTCGGGTCTTTGCTTATATTAATCGAAATCATGTGGCAACAGTCCGGTCGATGGTGGAAAGCTGGCGCAATTCACGCGCTACTTTAAGCTTGGCACGCTATGAGAAAGTTCGAGGATTGATCGACCAAATGCCAGGTGGGACAACAGTACTAGAATGGGTTACACCGCTTTTTGGTGATTCAAAAATTGCCATCGCGCTGGCCATTGCAGATCGGTTTGGAGGTAAGAAGAATAATGGTTAAAATGAACTTTACAGATCCAACTTTAGAAAAGATTGTCCGGCGTTGGAAATGGACTCGAAATAATTCGATCTTATTGTTTGAGTCAGCCCAAAAACAGAATATTTTGAACTATGTATCAAAAACTGATCAAAAAGTTTCCTATACTTTTCAACCAATTTTATTTCAGTTTCAATGTTTAGTGACAACCACGGACGCTTATTATAGGAAATTATCAAAATCGAGTAACACTAGTTACGGCATTTTAGTATTAGATGATCAAATTGTTAATAAAAAAGATACTACTATCGATATAATTAAAAACCAACTTAAGAAACAGATGCTGATAACGGAGAACTTACTTAAATCATTTACTTCTAAAAACTTGGCTAATTCTATCGAAGATATTTTAGCTATCTCAAATCATGAGTATCTTCATCAAGGCCAGCTAATTATCATGTTCCGCGAAGCTGGAGTTGATTTACCTGAGCGTTTCCGTAAAGCCTGGGCGCTTTAAAAGCTCTTATTTTTTATATAACCTAATCTTCTAAACAAACTGATCGAAGGTGGAGTTAGTTTCACCGCTGATAATTCATCTTTTCTAAACCAGCTTGATTCAACAAGATCATCATTTAAATGAATTTTTATCTGATCACTTTTATCTGGCAAGATTACCCTGTAAACATTGAACCACATATTTACAAAAACTTTCTCGCCTGTTTTGAGAGTTTTATCAGCACTGGCACTCCCATTTGCATCGACTAATTCTCTGTGATATTTTGAGATATCAATACCGACCTCCTCTAAGATTTCTCTCATTAACGAAACATCGAGCTCTTCCCCATCCTCAACTCCTCCTCCAGGAAGATGCCAACAATCGGTATAAACCCCACCCGCCTTAGGGTCTTTTTTACCCATTAATAACTGATCATCTTTTGAGAAAATTAAAGCCGAGACAATTTCACGATCGATAGTTCTCATCCTAATAACTCCAAGTAGCTTCTTTTTCCAGCCATGCCCGGATAATATCATATCTTCTTACACAATTCTTTAACCATTTTGTCGGATTTTTAAATCTTTTAGCAGATAATGACATCATGAACGTAACCAATCGGAATCTCGGAACCACTTTAGTAGTCACGGCTATTTTGGTAATTGGTGCAGTGGTATTATTTGCTTATCGATTGCCACCCCGTTACCAAGACGGTGGATTTGTCCCCGGTGTCGGTGGCGGGCCAGGTGATAATGCCACACTAATTAGCCCAACCCCAACAGAAACCCCTTCGCCTACCATGACCACCTCGCCATCTCCGAGCCCAACCGCACAACCTTCTCCAGTCATTAATATTTACCTGCCGAGTTCTACCCCAACTCCGACAGATTCGCCCTCGATGACACCACTGCCATCTTAAACTGATTCTACCAAGACATAAGCATTGTTAGAACCAAAACCTTGATTTCCAACTAAGATTGAAAGTGGTTGGTTAGGATTCAAAGGTTTAACACAACCTCTTCGAAAGTTTACTCCCTCAAATAAATCTTCCGGAATCTTTGGGTCAGGTCGGAAGTTAGGATTTGCCAACTCTTGATCGGAATAAGTTTGGGGATTATCTAAAGTCGGCATAAATGGCACTTTTCGATCCCTAATCGCCATGATCGCAGTCAGGACCGCATGCCCGCCTGATGCTCCTAAGGTATGACACAAAACCGATTTTGGAGCATAAATATCTATATAACTTCTAATTAAATCCCCGAAAACCTTCTTGGCAACCGCAATCTCATTGCGATCACCCAACCCAGTTGAGGTGCCGTGCGCCCATAGAATATCCGGGACAATAACACCGTTAGAGCTTAGGTCATAAAGCATTCTAGTTAGTTCACGAGCCTGAATGTCTGGAATCGCTCGAGTCATCTCCGTACTACCATCGTTCCAAACTGCCCGTCGATTAATTTGGGCGAGTGGTGTTACTCCGGTTCTATCTACAAAACTAGCACTGGCTAATAGGACCAGCCCAATTCCACTACCAGCCACAAAACCAGTTCGTTTAGCATCAAACGGCCGACTCGCTCGAGAACGATCTTCTTTTTCATCTGACAAAGCTCGAAAAGCACTAAAACTGCCCATCACTAAGTCTTCGTACTCATCCCCCACCGTTTCAACCCCACCCGCAATTGCTAATTCATAACCGCCCAGCTTAATCTGATCAATTGCCATCGCAATGGCTTGAGAACCAGAAGCACAGGCCGCTGCTAAGCTCAGAGAAAAACCGCCAAAGCCTTCGGGACCCGAGATAGCGGCAATGGCTTGAGCAACCGGTTGCTCAGGAAACTCTTTACCAGCCTCAGTCGCTGACACCTTAGCTGGTCCTCGCCTCTCAATAATGTCTTGGATCTTAATAGCGGCTCCATTCGGACCATAACCCGACGCGATAATAACCGCCATCAATGACGAATCAATCAATTCAGAGTTTACATGGAGCCCATCATCTCCGGATAAACCAGCCTGGTTAAGCAAATCTCGACTATGTAAAATATTTAAAGCCGCGTTGCGCGAATACCAGCGAGATTCATGATGATCCTTGAATTCTAACAAGGGATTTGTTGGTAACGGGCAATGAAAATCGGTAAACCGGTTCGACATAAGGGAGTGATCTCGATTGTCCATCATCTTAATTACTAGCGGATCTCCATTTAGCATCGCCTGCCAGGTTTGTTCGGTATCTCCATGAGCTGACCTGCCCGAAACAGCGATCGCATAAACCGACTCATTTCGGCCAACTCGCGGCCTAACATCTTGAGTTCTAGCAATCTCCGAATCAATAGTTAACATTAATGATTTATTCTATCATAACCCCCAAAACCTTCTGGTATACTTACTTTTATGCCACACAAAAGTTTAGAACAATTGGACCAGGAATTATTAATTGCCAAAAATCAGATTAAAGTTAACGGAATTTATTCACATTATAAAAATCCTGATAATCTTTACAAAGTCTCCGATTTAGCCGTTCAAGAAGCAACGGATAAAATTTGTGTTATATATGAAGCACTTTATCACTCGGGAGTAACTTTTGTACGCGACTTAGATAATTGGCTTGAACAAGTTGAAATCGATGGTCAAAAAGTTGATCGTTTTAAACTTTCTGAATTTTAAGTAATACTTCCATCATTCCCTCAAGTTTACCGACCTTCTCGCGAAGATCCATAATCTCTTTTAAAATATGTGGGGGGACTTCACCATGTTTCGGTGGTGGCGGTGGTTTATGACCACCTGGTTCATCTTTTGGTTCTGGCATTTTTGTATCTCCTTTCTCGCTAGTAGAATAGTTCGTTCCAGAGATAGCAATTTATGAAAAGGGTATGAAACGTGTAATTAAAATTTTATTTTCGCATCCAGTCCAAAAGAACTGATGCTAACATTAAAATTAAACCAATCCAAACCATCCCAAATTGGGGCATTAATGAAACCAGTAAAACTCCAAGCCCTAGTCCAAATAAACTGTGCATTAAAACGTGAGGCGAAAAACAAGCCTTCATCTTTTTATTCATTTATACTCACCTCCTTTACTTTTTTTCTAATTTTTCAATTCTTTGTAAGACCTGCAAAACTAACTCTTGTTGATTTTCTAGATGCATTAAAATCGACTCAATCTCTTTTTCAGCTTTTTTGTCCGTTTGAAAATCATACTCTGCCCTAAGTTCAGCATGTTTGCCTTGAATATTTTGTCCAATCATAATAAGTGGCATTAGATGAATTTGAATTAGATTTGAAATAATGAGCCATAAAACAAAGGCCGGGAAAGGATCAAAACGTAAATTAGTTGGTCCATAAGTATTCCAACCTAGCCAAAAAATGGTCCAAATAAAAATTGTAAAGAAAAAACCCATTGTGCCAATTTTTTGAGTAATTAATAAAGCTAATTTATCAACTTTAGACAGCCTGCTGCGATGAATTTCATTAACATTTTTGAGATTGTTAAATTCCTCTTTTAAACTCTCGAGCGTCGAAACTTTATGTGGCATATATTTAGTGTAGCAAAAATAGAGTTAAAAGTGCAAAGTTTTACGAGCGTTTAAATAATCGATCAAGTTCTTTAATTGATAACTTAACTTTGGTGGGACGACCATGAGGACACGTCGAATTATTATCTGTTTGTTCAAGCTTTTGAACCAAATCCAACATCTCTTTTTGGGTTAGTTTTTCACCAGCCATAATGGCAGCTCGACATGATAAAAAAGCAATCATCTTTTGGCTTTGGAGATCTACGTCTTTAATTCTTTTGTTGACTCTTAAGTCCTCCAGTGCTTCGGTTATTAACTTATCTAAATCATAATCCTCAAATATCTCTGGTAATTGGCTAATTTTAAATGAGTTTTTGCCAAAAGATTCGATATTGAAGCCCAACTTTTCAAAATAATCGACTGAATCATTAAGTAAAATTGAATCGGCAACTGACAGCTCAATAACTTTATTTCCAGCTATTTTAGTTTGTTGATTCTTTTGACTTTGAAACTCTTTTAAAAATTGTTGATATAAAATCCGTTCGTGAGCGGCGTGCTGATCTATCAGAGTTAAACCATCACTTGTTTGGATTACTAAATAAAGATTATTAAGCTGACTAATCTGATATATCTTAGAAATAGCGAGTGGTTTCTTAACTTGCCAGGTTTCAGTTTCTTGGCGCAATAGATCACTCACATAAGAATCCATTACCGATGGTAAATTAATTTTGGGACTTAGATCAAAACTAACTAGACTTGTATTAATCGCTTGCTTGAGCGCTCCCAAAATATGATCTGGGTTAATAAAACGAACCTGTTCTTTGCGTGGGTGAACATTAATATCGACCAATTCAAATGGTAATTCTAAAAACAAAATTCCGACTGGATTAGCAGTTTTTTCTAATAAACGTCCATACATATCTCGCCATGCTTGACTCAGATCCTTATCGCGAACTCGCCGGCTATTCACAAATAAATATTGCTTACTTAATCCCTGTGCCCCCCCACTGGGAGTAGACACAAAACCTGACAACATCAAGTAATTATCTTGGTACGATACCGGCAAAAGACTTTGAAAAGTTTTAGAACCCAATATCTGGCTAATTCTTCTTTTTAAATCTACATTTTTATTAAAATCAAGAGCAATTTTATTGTTATGAGTTAATCTAAAACTTATGTCGGGAAAAGCTAAAATAAAATTACTAACAACCTCTGTAATTAGACGCATCTCCGACTTTGGATTATCTAGAAATTTTTTCCGAGCTGGAACTTTAGCAAATAAGCTGTGAACTTCAACGACAGTTCCCACTGCCATTCCCACCGAATGAGGAACAGACACTTGTCCATTAATAATTTCAATGGTCGTCCCGATAGAGTCGGACTTAATTCGACTACTAATAATCAATTGACTAACTGCCGCAATACTCGCTAGGGCTTCCCCTCTAAATCCTAAACTACTAATTGAGATTAAATCATCAATTGTCTGAATTTTACTAGTGGTATGTAACTTAAAAGACTCTGCTAAATCCTCTTTAGACATACCATGACCATTATCGGAAACTTTAATACTTTTTAAGCCAGATCCTTGGACGTTAATTAAAATCTCTGTCGATTCGGCATCAAGAGAATTTTCAATTAACTCTTTAACAACAAAAGCCGGTCTTTCTATAACCTCACCCGCCGCAATCTTAGCAATTAAATTAGCTGGTAGCGGGTATATTGTCGGCATAAGAGAGTAATCTTAATTTATTTTTTAATTCAGATAATTTATTTAAAGCTTCCAGAGGAGTCATCTGATGAATATCCAAATCAATTAACTCCTTATATAAAAACCTTTCGAGAAAGCTATTTAAATCTGCTTGATCATTTTGCACCAAAGAGTTACTGATTGGCAAATCACGTTTTTCTAAGTCTTTGAGCTTTTGACGAGCACTTTCAATAACCGATTGTGGGACACCCGCTAATTTTGCAACCGCTACTCCAAAACTATGTGACGCGCCTCCTAAAATAAAGGTATGCAAAAAATTTAAATTCTCACCATTCTCCTCAACTGCCATCGAGTAATTCTTAATTTTTTGTGGATAAAACTCTTCAAGTCTTTGAAGCTCATGATAATGAGTTGCAAATAAAGTTTTAGGAGTAACTTTAGGGTTAGCAATTAAATGCTCCGCGACAGCCCAAGCCAAACTAATTCCATCATAAGTACTTGTTCCTCGACCAATCTCATCCATAATAATTAAACTTTTAGCTGTAGCACGGTTTAATATAAAGGCCGTTTCAACCATTTCAACCATAAAGGTTGATAAATTGGCCGTAATAACATCAGAGGCGCCACTTCGGACAAATATTTGATCGACAATTGTTAATTCAGCTTTCTTTGCAGGTACAAAACAGCCAATCTGAGCCATTAACGAGATTAAGGCTACCTGGCGAATTAAAACAGACTTTCCGGCCATATTCGGACCAGTCACCATCAATAACTGATCTTCCCTATTATCTAGATAGATATCATTTGGAACAAAAGATTTATCTTCAAGAAGCTGTTCAACAACAGGATGACGACCAGCTGTAATCTTTATCTGACCTGTTTTAATTAAATTAGGCCGAGTATATCCTGATTGATTAGCTAACGTTGCAAAACCAACTAAACAATCTAGCGTTCCAACTGCTTCAGCAGCCTGTTGAATAATTTTAACCTGGCTTAAAACTTTTTTGACAACTTCTAAAAACAGCTCATATTCTAAATTATTAATAATTTCTTCTGCACTTAAAATAATTTCTTCATGATGTTTCAAATCGGGAGTAATATACCTTTCACCATTAACTAAAGTTTGCTTACGAATGTAATCATCAGGAATAAGATTTAAATTAGATTTACTAACTTCAATATAAAATCCAAAGACTTTATTAAATCGAACTTTTAAAGAACTAATTCCAGTTCTTTGGCGCTCAGTTTGCTCAAGCGTAGCAACCCATTGTCTACTTTTTGAAACTTGAGTCCTTAATTTATCTAATTCTGGCTTAACCCCTTCTTTGATTAAACTCCCAATTCTTAAATCAATCGGAGGTAACTCAGCAATTTGAGTATCAATAAGTTCAATAACTTTATCTAATTTACTCGATAAATTATTGTTAATTTGTTTAATTAAGGTAAGTTTAGACTTCACTAATTCTTGTTTAACTTCCAATAACTTAACCAGCGCTATTTTAAGATTAACTAAGTCTCGAGCATTACCTAAACCAACCGAAACTCGTGATAAAAGTCGTTCAATATCTGGAATTTGACTGAGCATTTGGGATATTCCTTCCCGCCAGGCCAGATCATTAACAAAAACCTCAACCGTATCAAGGCGATGATTAATTTGGACTTCATTAATTAATGGTTTAATTAGCCATTGCTTTATCATCCGACCGCCCATCGGGGTTAATGTTTGATCGATAACGGATAACAAAGAGCCTCTCAGGTCATGATCCCGAATTGTCGAAAATAATTCTAAATTAATTATTGTTGACCGGTCAAGTCCTAGATAATCTCGATCCTCAAAATTAACAATTTTTAAAATATGTTCAATCTGACTTTGTTGAGTTATTTTAAGATAACCAATTAAAGCGGCGGCTACTTCAGCCGCTAAGCTGTTTTTCTTTAAACCAAAACCATCTAAATTCTCAACCTTAAAATGCTTTTTTAAATAATTATCCGCTCGATCAGTTAATTCTGACCATTCGGCGAATGAATAGACATTTAAATTTTTTGAGACTTTTAAAACTTTAAGCAGCTCAAAATTCTTATAAAGTTCTGGGGATAATAAACACTCCGAAGGATTTAATTTAGCCAACTGGTCAGCTAAAGTTTGTTGAAGATTATCAAATTTTAATTCGGTCGTTGCAAAATAACCGGTCGAGATATCAGCAACCGCTAATGCTAATATCTGATCTTTAATCCCCAAACTAATAATATAATTATTATCTTTTTTAGAGAGGGCATTTTCGTCCAAAACTGTTCCGGGAGTAACAATCCGAATAACCTCACGATCAACAATACCCCGCTTATCGGGTAAGCTCATCTGTTCACAAATTGCTACCTTGTAACCAGCCTTAACTAATTTTGCTAAATAGCTATCGACGGCATGATATGGCACACCTGCCATGGGAATTCGACCATCTTTACCTCGGGGGCGAGAAGTTAAAGTAATATTTAAAACCGTAGCACCAATTTGGGCATCATCTAAAAATAACTCGTAGAAATCTCCTAATCGAAAAAAGAGTAAACAATCTTTGTACTGGGCTTTAATCGCCAAGTACTGTTTCATCATTGGCGTTGAGAAATCTTCCATGACAGCGCTATTTTTACTTAATCTCAGCTAACTCTTTCATTGAAAAATCAGCTGAAGAATCTGGAAAATTCGGATAAGTCGAAGAGACATTTTGAATCCTTTTCAAAGCTTCTTCTTGTCCCAATATTTCAATACTTTCAAAAAGCGGTGGGGTAACTAATTGTCCAGAAATCGCAACACGGAGAATTTGGAACATATCTCCCACTTGAATACTTAATTCCTCGGATAACTTTCGGAATGTTTCTTCAAAAACAGGAGCAGTCCATGGCTTAGACAATTTTTCAGCAGCTTGCTTAATTGCCGCTAAAACTTCTTTTGTTCGACCAGCTTTTTCAACATTTAATTTCTTAAAAACCGACAAATCGTACTCTGGCGCATCAAAAATAAAATCAGTTAAAGCCACAAAATCTGATAATTTTTTAATCCGCTCTTTAACTAGTGGCACAAGCTTAACGACTTTGTCTTCACTAAAATGTGGGTCAACTAAAAAAGCTAATAATCTTTTTCCGAGATCTAAATCTGACATCGCTCGGATATATTCGCCATTAATCCACTCTAGCTTGTTTAAATCAAAGGCCGCTGCTGATGGACGCATCTTTGATAGATCAAAAAAAGCTTCCATCTCTTTTATAGTCATAATCTCTCGGTCATCCGGCATCGTCCAACCCAAAATCGCTAAATAATTCACGATCGCCTCCGGTAAATAACCCTCTTTCCGATAATCATCAACCGAAGTTGAATTATCCCGTTTTGATAACTTACCAATTCGATCAGAATTTAAGATCATCGGGTAGTGGGCGAAGAGCGGTAAGGTCGCTCCTAAAGCTTCAAATAAAACAATCTGTTTAGGAGTATTGGAGATATGATCATCTCCTCGCAAAACATGGCTAATCTTCATCTCAATATCATCAACGACTACGGCAAAGTTATATAGCGGAATGCCCGTTCCACGTTGAATGACTGTATCACCAATCAATTTACTATCAAATGAGATCTCGTCATGAATTAAGTCCTTAAATTTGATTAAACCTCGATCATCCGGCATTTTAAAACGAATAACATAAGGTTTACTCCCATTTTTAAACTCTTCAAGCTGATCTTTTGATAAATTACGACATTTTCCAGAATAAACCTGAGCTACCTTTTTAGCCGCTTGATCTTGACGCTCTTTATCTAATTCATCTGGCGTGCAAAAACAGTAATAAGCTTTATCATCTGAAAGGAGCTGGTCAACGGCTTTTTGGTAATTTGGCAATCGATCCATCTGATGATAGGGACCTTCGTCCCAACTAAAACCCAACCACTTTAAACCGTTAAAAATATTAGCCTCAAAATCTTTAGTTGAGCGCGCAGTATCAGTATCCTCAATTCGAAGAATGAATTGACCTTGATTACGCCTGGCAAATAAATATGGCCACAAAGTCGCATAGGCCGTACCTAGATGTAAGTTACCTGTTGGAGATGGTGCCATTCGAGTTCTTATTTGCATGGCTCTATTATATAATAAAGTAGATGACTCTGACCCAAGCTGCTTCATTCAGTAAAAAAGCCTTTCTAGGCTTAATGGGTTTAATTGTATTTGGAATAATTATCTTCGTCGGTTATCACATTTACTACTATAACTACTATTTACCCCGTCAACCAAAGCTTGAGGAGCAGCCTGAACTTAAATATGGTGTCTTACCAAAGCCGTTATTTGGCCAATCCGTCGTTTCTAGTCCAAATTTACAGTATGCTTTAAATACTGAAACCGGCTCAGTTCCAACCGATTTTCCGAAGCTTATCAAAGTCTACTTTGTTCCGCAATTAGGCACAACCCTCTTAGCCCCAGACCACGTTCGGGAACTAGCTAATAATTTATCTTTTAGTAACGGGCCCGATATTGTTAACCAAACCGATTACCGATTTAATGATTCCCAATCCGGAGTTCTATCAATTGATCTAACGACCGCTAATTTTCAGCTAGTCAGACCTGATCCTCAAAATGATGTTGAAAATTCTAATTTAAACTTTGAAAATTCGACCGAATTAACAACTGCTTTTCAAAAATTTCTAAGCGACAAACATTTATTAACTGATGATCTTCGTAACGGACCAACCAAAGTTATTTATAACGGTCAAACCCCAGCTGATAGCACTCAAGCCACAATTTCGATCTGGCCAAGTAAAATTGACGATTTAACAATTGTTACCCCAAAGAGCGATGTAAGTTTAGTTAATGCAACTATTAGTAAATTTCAAGATTCACCGGAGCATTACTTAAAACTAAACTATACGATCTGGCCAACTGATTCGACTAACTCTTCAACTTACCCTTTAAAACCAGGTGATCAAGCTTTTGAAGATCTAAAAAGTGGTAATGCCAGTATCGTCAAAGCTCCCTCAAGCCCAAATATTTCTATTACTAAAGTTGAACTAGCTTATTTTGAGTCTGATCAATACTTGCCTTATATTGAGCCTGTTTATTTATTTGAGGGAGATAACTTTTTAGCTTATGTTCCGGCGATTAGTTCGGAATTTCTTGCCAAGTAAAATTACTGTAGGCCCAATCGGCTAACTTTTCTGTTTCACCAAATCGATCTTGACTATCTAAGACAACGGTTATTAACTCATGGTTATCTCGATTGACTAGTCCAACAAAGTTTTGACCAGCATTATCGGTATAACCGGTTTTAATACCAATAAAGCCTTTATTTTGTAAAAGAGTATCCACATTTTTTAAGATATGTTCTGGGTATCCGCCAGGTGATTCAACTGAAGTTTCTTTAGTTGCCACAATTTTAGCCAACATTGGATTAGCAATCGCCTCTTTAGCAATCTGGGATAAATCATAAGCGCTTGAATAATGATTAGGGCTATCAAATCCAGCCGGATTATCAAAATGAGTATCTTTTAATCCAAGAGAGATAATCCGATTATTCATTTCGGTAATAAAATTTGGCATGCCGCCTGGATAATCGAGAGCTAAAGTATACGCTGCATCATTTCCTGAATTAAGCAACATTCCATAAAGTAAACTATGGAAAGATAAACTTTCGCCGGTTTGAAGACCCATTGTTGAACCACCAACCAAGGCTTCAGATGGAACTGATAAATAATCGCCGCTTTGATAGTGATCGACCGCAACTAAAGCCGTCATTAACTTAGTTGTGGAGGCTGGTAATAAATGAGCGTGAATATCTTTTTGAAAAAGTAATTTGCCACTATCCAGATCTAAGACTAAAGCTGAGTGGGCTGAGATTGTCGGAGCAGGTGCACCTTTATCCAAAATCTCAATTTGAGGACTAGCACTGACTCCTGCCACTTGAGGCGGAGTATTATCGGGAGATGGTAGGCCATGAATATAATAAGCCAAATTGGCTTGAGCCAAGCTAATAAGTTTAGGTCCACCCAGTAAAGTCACGAGAGCTAGCCCCAGTAAGGCAAACACCAATGTATATGATTTAATTGTTAATTTAAGATTTTTCATTAAAGAACTACTTCTTTAATGTCGACAATCTGACATCAACCCGCTCCATATCTCTTGGGAAAAGTGAAGCTTCACGAACGTTAGCTAATTCTAAAATATGCATGGTGACCCGCTCAAGCCCAAATGAGAAGCCACCTTCGGGAGGCATCCCATATTTAAAAGCTTGTAAATACATCTCAAAATTAGCTGGATCCATCCCCCGTTCTTTAATAACATCGACTAACTCTTGATAATCATTAATTCTCTGTGAACCAGATAAAATCTCAACTCCTCGGAATAATAAATCATAACTTAATGAAAATTCTGGGTCCTTTGGATCGGGCTTGGTATAAAAAGCTCGCTTTTTAGTTGGGAAATGAGTAATAGTTACAAAATCACTTTTGTGGTTCTCTAGCGCCCATTTACATATATCGACTTCATCTTGAGGTGTTAAATCTTTTTCTTGGCGATTATCTCGACCAAATTCTTTAAAAACCACTTCCTGAGCTTCTCTTAAAGTTAAACGAGGAATTTGACCAAAAGCAACTGGTTCAACTTTAAAATCCTTTAGAATTTCAGAATGGGTTTGTTCAACGTATTTGACC
>JBEPVZ010000009.1:0-35953 GCA_041690695.1 Candidatus Daviesbacteria bacterium
AACTTTGGTCTGAGTAGGAGTTTGCATTGAGTATGAGTATAACAGTGATTATACTCATACTAGTTAATTTCGATCAAGCTGTCAATACCTCATGCATAAGCAACGACTCAAGGGAATTCCGGATATTGATCAAAGATTTTTCATTTAATATATCTTTATTTTTAGCTTTATAAAGCTAAATGCGAATCTCATCTGTAGAGTTCTCAAAAGGAGATACGAAGCTGAAACTGCTAAAAAGGAAAAAGTCCCATTGGTAAATAACACCATTATTCTAGCCTCAGATACAAGCCTCAAAAAGGCCTCAAAAACGGCTTCTGGCTTATCGAGATAACTAATTGGTCATCTCAAGTTTAGACTGTCATAACAATCTGAACTATAAAAGTTAAAAATAATTTATCCACAAAAAACAATTCTTTAAATCGTAAATTTTAAAAGATTTAAGTGTTTATAATTTACCCGTTGTTTGTTTATTGTCTAGCGTTACTTGATTATTAATTATTCATAGGCGGGGAAGAGTCACTAAATTTTTTTGAAAATAATTAATAATTAAAGTACTCGGTAGGTACTTAAAGGAACACAAGGCCGAGTGGCACTTGGGCATTTTGACCACTTCCCTGGACATGGCCAGAATAGCCTTTATAGTTATCCACAGCTAACTATATCAATATATATCAGTCTTTTTTCACGGTTTCTTACATGAGTTTCCACGAAGATATATTTACTATAGGATATAACTATAGGCCACTCTCCTGCTCCGGACTACCCACCCCAGCTTGTGGTTAAATAGGTCGCAAGGAAGATAATTGCGCCTACTCCAATATACTCCCATACTACTCTCCTATTTAGCTTGTCTTTAAAAAACTCTGTTGTAACCCCCAGTAAAATATATAAAAGAGTTGATAATGCTACGGACCACATATTTAAAATAGTAGGTGCAATTGGCCAAAACGACAAAGCCATCGCCACCTCGCCTAAAACGGTGCCTAAAACCAAGCTATAAACGACAATAGGCACAGTTAGCTTCTCCATTTGAATTGACCAAAACTCTTGTAAGATTAGCGGAAAACTAATTGCCAAAACCAATAGACCATTCCAATAAAAAGGCAGATGCAAGGCATATAAAACCCGGAAGATTAAAAGACTGGTTAAGATTGTAAAAACAAAAGAAACCGTCGAAGCCGCCCGATAAAGTGGGATCGTCCGAAAAGACGCCACATTAAAAACATTTTGGGATAACAATAATAGATAAAAAGCTAACCCGAAAAAAACCGCCGCTGGCAGTCTCGTCAACCATCTGACAGGTACTAAAAAATAAAAAGCACTAAACCCAAAGGTAAAAAGACTGGGTAAAATAACCAACATCCCCGCCTTTAACCTGGTTAAACCTTCCCATAAAGCCGCCAAGGTTATTAATAAAGCAAAAAAAGCTAAACCAATAATTAATGGATACCTTAAAAAATAAAAGCTCCCAATTTGGATTGCCAAAAAACCGATTGTAATTAAGATTGACGCTGCAATAATCCGATGCCGTTTAGTCGGCAAAAAATTAACCATTCGTTATGAGGTTTGTATAGACCTTTTGAATATCATCATTCTCCTCTATCTTATCAATTAAATTAATAACCTTTTGAATAGCTTCTTCATTTTCTACATTAACGGTTAAATTAGGTTTAAAAACTAAGCCGCTCTCCAAAACTATAAAACCTGATTGAACAATTTTAGTACTCACCTCTGCTAATTGTTGAGGCTGGGTGGTAATATCAAATTTGACCACGCCTTCATCCTTAAAATCGTCGACATCATCTGCACCAAGATCAATTAGCTCAAGAATCTGATCATCAGTCTCCCCGATCTTGGCTGCGACAATTAATTGGCCAACTTTATCAAACATATACATAGCACTGCCCGTTCCGCCTAATGCCCCACCCGCTCGATCAAACATATTTCGAACTTCTTGGAGGGTCCGAAGTTTATTATCGGTAATGGCTTCAACTAAAAACGCGACCTTATTTGGCCCAAATCCTTCATAGGTGACCTCTTCTAAAATTTGGCCTGGCAATTTACCTAAACCGCGATCGATCGCCCTTTGAATATTATCTTTAGGCATATTAACCTGCCTGGCTGATTCAAGTGACATCCTTAGACGTGGATTACTATCCGGATCACCATTATTGCCCATTTTAGCGGCCACGGTAATCATATTAGCTAATTTTGTAAAGGTTTGACCACGCTTATGATCGGCGGCACCCTTTTGTCTTTGAATTGTTGACCAATGACTATGTCCGGACATATTTGTATGTTATGCTAGATTCTATCACTCAAGGCTCACCCTTGACAATCGCAAGTCTAGACCCCTATACTCGCAATTTGAAGGCAAAAATGGATATTAATGATTCGATTGAAACTCTAAGCAGAAAGGCTATTAACGCCGCTTTAACTTTTAACTGGCCCGTAGCAATTGAACTTAATCAAGAGATTTTAAAGACTCAACCAACCAATGTTGATTGTTTAAACCGTTTGGGACGAGCTAATCTTGAGATTGGTAATTACGCTGAATCTAAAAAACTCTACCAAGAAGTTTTAAAACTTGATCCTTATAATATAATCGCTCAGAAAAACTTAAAAAGAGTCAGTGCTTTTAATGGCAAAGTAATTAATATTTTACCAACTCAAAATCTAATGGCAGTTTCAGCTAACTCATTTTTAGAAGAACCTGGCATAACTAAAGTCGTCAGCTTAACGAAGCTGACTGAGCCTCAAAAATTGGTCCGCCTCTCCCCTGGTCTAATGGTTAAATTAAACGCCAAAAGTCGATCAGTTAGTGTTAACGATTTAGATAATAATTATTTAGGGGTTTTACCTGATGATGCTTCTCATTTATTAATTCGGTTAATTAATGGTGGCAATAAATACCAAGCTTTAATTAAATCTGTTAAGACTGGCAGTTTATCTATTTTGATTCGCGAAACATATCGATCTAAAAAGTTTAAAAATCAACCATCTTTTATTGGTGATTCTAAAGCTGTGGCCTACTCATCAGACAGCTTGACGATCTCAAACGATGATGATTCTACAAACGATAATGCTGAGCTTGAAGAATCAAACTCCTAGTAAAGTTACGATCTGTTGATCTGTTAAATAAAGCCGTGAATTCTCTTCGGGATAAAAGCTTCGCAATTTATAGTCTTTAAATAATTGCTCGGAACTACGCGGAAAGATCCGTTTAATAAGGTTACTGACATGACTCATCCGAAAATTGACATCTCGCATAATATCTGACCTGCTGGCAGGTGTAGGAGCCTTGACCAGAACTCGAATGGTGCTGGCAAAAAGGTTACTTTGAGCTGGAATAAACCGACAAACAATCTGTAAAAATAGTTCATCCTCCCCGTCGAGTGGAACTTTATTTAAAAAGGTCTCTTCAATATTAACTTGACTCTCCTGCTTAGATTTTAAGGTTAACTCTTCAGCGGTAATCTCTTGAATAATTAATCGATCGGTATAATCCTCAAGTTCAAGTAAATTTAACTCGGGAAATTGTTCTATAAAACTATGTGGCCCGTACATCAAAATAGCCTGATGAGGACCTTTAATCACTTTCTCAAAAGCTAAAATACGCGGTTTGACCGAAGCTCGCGCTTTTAAATCTTCAAGAAAATCTTGGTTAAAATTGGCCATATTTCTAACTAAAAATAAACCATGTGTGATCTTTTTATGAGGACTCTCTTGAAAATCATGCATTGATCTAAAAGACAAAGCCAGTGACAGTAAAAAAAGGCCGATGATAATCAGTATCCAGATCATCGGCTATAAAGGTTTTCGTAAAAGTCTTCGCCTAAAACAATATTAATATCGGCTCTTTGGGATTGGATTCGAGAATCGTTGACCTGACAGCTTTGATCCAAACAACGAGGTGAAAAGATTTGACCGAGCCTATTTTCGGTTTGACTAGGGTTTTTATAGACCATTAACGATTCTTGAAGGTGGGTGGTGATATTAGCGGTAAAGATAACATTACCACCTAAATTAGTGATAACTCGGGCTGCATCAGCTGCTAAACCAGGATGGTCTGTAGCGTTAAAAATTGCCACTGGAGCCGCCTCTTGCAAGATATCTGGATCACTCATCTTATCGCGAATAAAGACATCTAAAGCGACTGTATTGACTCCTAGGACTCTTGAATCATCGGCCAGTAGCTTACTGACTGTAATATTTGATTGACCAATATCTAAATAAGTAATCTTATCAGACCGGACTTTTGAGATTGAACTTAACATTTGGCTGGCTTCAATCGGAGTTAGATCAGTACTAATATTTCTAAAAAAGCCGACCATATTTAAAGGATTCTTCCAGGAGGTAATCGTTTGATCAAGAGGCTCCGCGGCTAATTTAGGGTCATTAATAATAATGTAACCATCAACTGGTAAGCCAAGCAGTTTAGCCAGGGATTGCTTTAAAAGTTCAGCCCCAACTGGCTTTTTCTCTTCTTGTCCTAACTCATAAATACTCGCCACCGGCCAAGAGCCAAAACCTTTCGGCAGATCAAAATAAGTATCATTAGGAACGTTTAGAATTGTAACCTGATTATTAACTGGGTCAAAGTTTAAAATCGAAATGGTTGAGCCTTTAATCGCGAGATTAAGGGATGATTTACCGTTCCAAGTATATGATTTTTGAACCAAAATATCGGGGCTAAACGGTTGATGAAGTGAGATTAAGAAAGTAATAAACTTACTTAAAATAATCACCACCACTAAAACCGCCAAGACAAAGACTGCAAGTTTAACTGAAGATTTAGAGCCATGACTAGCTACACTAGTCGGTTTGGCCCGGGCACGGCCTGACACTGCTAATTAATATCCTTCCCTTTTTTGTGAATAGTTGGAGGTGTAAAAACTGGCGCTATCCCAACTGGTTTATTATCTCCTGACTTCTTTTTTTTCTTTTTCTCACCCTTATAAAATGATCCGAACCCTGGCATAAACAGCTCACCTCCTGGATTAGTTAATGGTAGCTTGATCGTGAAAAAGTGTCAACTACATTAATCAAGTTTAAAATAGATCTTTGGCCAATGAGTCTTTAATTGATTGACTAAGAAATCTGCCGAGACCGCTTCGGGTAAAATAATGTAATCAGCGCCTTTACGCTTAAATAAAGCCTCTTCCTCATCATCCTGAGCTCGCATAACGACTTTAGCGGATAATCTTTGGCGTTTCATTTCTGAGAGTAAAACTAAATTATCATCCACATTTTGAGCTGTCGAAATAATCAATTTAGTTTTATCAAGTTTCAGATGCTCTAAGACTTCAGTATCACCTAAATCACCGTAAATAGCAGTCACTCCCCTTTTCGTTAAAGCTTCAACCGTGTCAGGATTTATATCCAAAACAATAAATGGAATTTTGGCCTCATTTAGATAATCGACAACTGGCCCACCAATTCGACCTGCCCCAATAATAACGACATGATCTTCTAAATTATGTTCTTGGCGCTTTTCAGCTTTGAATAAATTGCCCTTCTGTTCAAAAAAACCTAAAAATGGTCTAAATATTAAATAGAGTTGACGGGAGTAAGTAATTGAAATTGATGACAGAATAATTGATAAAGTAACCGTTAGGGCCATGACCGACAAGAGCTCTTGACTAATAACTCCATAACGAATTCCAAACAAGGTAATAATTAGAGAGAATTCGGAAATACTCGATAAGCTTAAAGCCGCTTGAAAGATAGTATGTTTTCTAAAACCAAATGCTCCTAACACCAGCAAAAAGACTAAAGGTTTAAAAACCACTGAATAAACTACAAAAACGACAATCAGATCGAGGTGGTGAAAAGCTTTATCCAAACCAACTTGAGAGCCCAAATAGACAAAGAAAAGAATAATAAAAAAGTCTCGAAGTGGTTTAATCCGACTGCCAATATGATAATGAAATGGTGAAGCAGCCAATGCGACACCAGCTAAGAATGCTCCGATCACCACCGAAAAACCCACCCAAAGGGCAATCGTAATAAATAAGAAGCACCAAGTTAAGGCCGTTAGAAAAAGCAGCTCAGGCGATTTAGCGACCGCTTTAAAAATCGAGTTAAGCAAATACCTTGAGACAATAAAAGTTAAAATTAATAAACATGAGCCTTTAATTACAAAATCAAAAATTGGCGAGTTTGCTAAAAAAGTTGCGCCAACACTTGGATGACTAACTGATAAAAACATTAAAATCACGACTGCCACTAAATCTTCAAGTAAAGTAATCCCGACCGCCATCTTGCCATACAGCGAACTCAAGTCTTTTTTCTCAAGTAACATTTTGACAACCACGACGGTTGAAGAAAAGGATAAACCCACTCCTAAATAGATTGCTTCGAGATGATGATAGCCAAACAAGTTGGCAATAATAAAACCTGCCAAACTTGAGATTGTAATTTGTAAAATTCCAGCCGCTAAAATCTGTTTACCTAAAGAATGAAGTTCGCGTAGATCAAGCTCCATGCCAATTAAAAATAGCACAAATGCAATTCCAATCTCCGGAAGTAAAGCCACCGCCGAGGTTTGAAAATTAAAAATTGTTGCTAGAGAGATTAGAACTCCGACTAAAAGATAAGCTACGATTAAAGGCAGGTTAACTTTACGAACTAAAAAACCGAAAATGGTAGCTAGGGTTAAGATAAAGGCGAGTTGGGCAAAGATGTTATCCGTATCCATAAAAATAGATCAACTATTGTTCAATAATCGCTAAGGAATTTTTTAAATCTTCGGCTAAAGGGCTTTCGACGACTAACTTTTGCCCAGTTCGAGGATGAATTAATTCAATCCTTGAAGCGTGTAAAAATTGCCTCGGACAAAAACGATGGTCTAAGCGAACTATTTTCCGACCACCATACTTACTATCCCCAACTATTGAATGGTTGATATGTTTTAAATGTACCCTAATTTGATGCGTCCGTCCAGTTTTTGGGAAACACTCAATTAAGCTAAATTGGCCATAATCACTCCGGAACAGTTTTTGAAGTTGAATCTTATTAAATTCATCAAAAATCGATCTTATTTTATCTTCCGATAAATTAATAAATTTTAAAGTTTTGTAGTCTGTCGTCGCCTCTTTGCCCTCTGGGGTCACAATAAATTTTTCCCGGTCACCTGGATTTCGTCCAATTGGTCCTTCAACTTGACCGGTTGAGTCTGTTTGACCATGAACTAAAGCCGTATAAGTTTTTTGAATAGTTTTATCTTTAAATTGTGCCTGCAAGTTTTCGAAACTATCTAGGTTTCGAGCTGCCACGATCACGCCTGAAGTATCTTTATCTAAACGATGCACTAACCCTCCTCGATCAAGCTCGATCTTAAATTGGTCTGTTAAATAATCGGCTAAAGTCAAACCTTTTTCTGACTCGGCCGGAGTTGAAACCAATCCTGGAGGTTTATCGATAACTAATAAATCGGAATCTTCAAAGAGGACTTTAAGCAGCACTTTTTAAGTAATTATGAATCTCGTTTAAAACCTGATCTGGATTTAGAGCTGACTTAATCATGTAACCGGTAGCCCCAATCTTAAAGGCTTCTTGAATAATCGTATCGTGACCTAAGTTAGTTAACATTACGACTGCCCCAATTGGATTTTTAGGAGCGGTAATCTTTAATTCTCGCAAGATCTGCAAACCATCTTTTTTAGGAAGCATAATATCGAGTAAAACTAAATTATAGCCACCCTCATGAATCTTTTGAGTAGCGATCTCTCCATCGGCCGCAACATCAACTAAAAATCCTTCGGTTTGAAGAAGCTCTTGGTAAAACTCACGCAAGAATTGATCATCTTCAACGATTAAGATTCGTTTTGTGGCATTTGGGTTATCCATTAACTTTTGTTATACCACATCTCGCTAGAAATTAAAACTTCAACTCTAAATAACTATGCAAATCAATGCCCTGTTCTGAATAAATCCTTGTAATATCTTTATCGCCAACATCTTGACCTTCTAAATCTAACATTTTAAGCCCACTCTCAACTTTGGCTTTACTGACTGATTCAATTTCTAAATATGGATCAAGCTTTGGCCAGGTATCGATCGAGAATTCAATATCGTCAATCTTAAAAATATGATTTTTATTCTCTTGGTAATAAATTCCTATGAATTTTAACTTTTTCAAAATTTGGGCGGTTTTATCAAAATCTGAAACCTCAACTTCTATTTCAATAGTTTTACCAATTTCAGTATTACCCCGAACTTTATATTTATAAGTTAAGGTCGTTTTGCTACCAGTCTGACGGAGTCGAAGCCATTCAATCTCCTTATTATTAATATCAAAGACATATCTGCGAGATAAAATTTCGGGGGTTTCTTTCGCACCTATCGATCTTAACTTAGTAACGACTGATTGAACATCGATTTTTAAAACTTTAGTTTCAAATTCGCGGTCCATAATAAGTGATTATACCAATCTTTATTAAACAGTGACGGGTTCTAAATATTTGACTTCACCGGCAAAACGTCTGGTGAATTTATCGGCTTGATTAATGGTTTCAGGTGTAGCAGCTGGCAGACTAAACTTAAAAGTGGCGCCTTTATTGACCCCGGCTGATTCTCCCCAAATTTTACCTTTCATTAGATCAATTAAAATTCTAGAAATATATAAGCCCAATCCGGTACCACCTGAGGTCGCAGACGCCACATAACTACTATCTAGACGGCCAAATTTGGTGAAAAGTTTAGATAAATCGTCCTCGCTAATCCCCACACCGGTATCTTTAATTGAAGTTTCAACTGACATTCCATCTGTAAAGAAAGAAACGGTAATCGTTCCTTCGGCCGGAGTAAATTTTAAAGCATTACCTAATAAATTAAGTAAAACTTGATGAACTTTATCCGGATCGGCAAACACTTGGGGAATCTGGATTTGTAAAATGTTAATTGTGACGCCCTTTTCATTGGCTTGAGGTGTAATTTCTAAAATTGAGTCATCAATTAAGGTTAATAAGTTAAAAGCGGTTGGTAAAATTTCGACTCGCCCGGATTCAATTCTAGAAATATTTAATAAATCATTAACTAAGTTAATTAGTCGCTCGGTTGATAAAAGCGTTCGAGTTAGGTAACGTTTGAGTTGATCTGACAAGGGAGTATTTGAACGATTTAGAGCCATCCAAACATATGACCGAATAGCCGTCATTGGAGTCCGGAGTTCATGTGAAGCCACCGACACAAAATCATCTTTTAAGTTATCTAGCAACTTTAATTTTTCATTTGAAACTTGAACTTCGTTATACAAAAGGGCGTTATCCATGGCAATTCCAATAACGTTAGCTAATCGATATAAAAGGTCTCTCCGAAATTCTGACAGTTCATTAATAGCCTCCCCTAACCCAATATTAATCGCCCCAATAGTTTGTTGACGAACGGCTAAGGGAAAGATTACTCCGGATTTAATTCCGAGTTGAGATTGAGCTAAGCCTAAAGGTTCATAAGGTGGCGCATACAGATCCGACACGGCTAGGTTACCAGTAGTTTTGACCTGGCGCTCTTTAATAGCTTGGACTGCTAAACTTTGGGTACCAAATAATGGAATCGTTTTAAGGGGTTGTAAATTTGGATACGCTTTTTTAGCTTCAACTAGTTCTGGAGACTCACTAAAAGCGATCGAGTTAATAGTTTTTTGAACTGGATCAACCAATAAAATTGCGGCCACTTTAACCTCAGCCTCCGTGACAAGTAGATTTGTAACTTGTTGGGCGATGACTTTAGTATCGGTAATTGAGCTTAAAATAATCTCATCAATTTTTCGAAGAAGTGATAAAGTTTTATTGCGATCTGCTAGCTCCGCATTGCGCTTATACATCTCTTGGGCAATATGAGCGAGCTCTTCTTTAGATCCAACGGCAGGAATACCGGGTATACCACCGATAACAGGGGCAGATTTACTAAACAAACGCATAACTTAAATATACACGGAAGAGGTCAGGTAAGCAAAGATGGCAGCTGATCTTTTGGGATATCTTTAATCGATATTTTAACAGCATCTTTACAAATTTCAACGGAAGCTTGGCCAAATAAATCACGATATTGTTCAACTAAATGTTCGACTACTTCAGTTTTATTACCTTCGATAACCACTTCCCCATTAACTTTTAGTCCTTGAACTTTCCTAGCCTGCTCCAATGCCACGGGCCCAATGATCTTCTCCTGGGCTTTTATAATGTCCTGAGCAAGTCGGGCAAAGATATCCATATAAAAACATTACTCCTTCAATGTAAAATTATTTACACCAAAAACAATCAAGAAAAGTGCTGTTGGGAATAAAATGTCAGGAAAGTAACCATTATAATATGCACCAATTGTAGTAGTATAAGAAAAACTAAAATCACTGACATACATAACTATAAATCCTAAAATTATACTTAATATTGAGAGTTTGAACTTACCACCTAAATAATCAAATGATAAACCATAAATAAGCAATGCTAAAGTTAAAATAATTACATCACCAATAGGATACGCAAAGTCAAAAAAGATTTTTATTAACGCACTGTTAGAAGAAATCACACCGTGCCTAGCAACTACTACGAGTAGATAATACGAAAAGCTGATTAGAATTAAAGGAATAACAAAAAGCAAAATCTTGCCCTTTATCTTTGTTAATGAATATTTAGCACCTGTTGCCCTTGATAAATCAATTATACCGACCACCCAAAAAGGAACAGCCATTACATAGCCAATATCCGCAAAAGATGGATAAGGAATATCAACTTTAAGAACAATATTGTAGAGTATCGACCAAAACATTTGTCCTATCCCCCATGATATACTTCCAATAGAAATAAATAATAATGCTCTACCTACTTTACTATTAAAACCTCCCCAAATAGTAGATTTTTTTATTCCTAAAATTCCTCCAAAAAGAGGTATTAATCCAAAAGCAAATTGATAAATATAGCTAGCTAATGTCTCCTTTACACCAAGAAAAAAGAATATGCTCCACCAAATAAGAATAATTATATAATATATTAATATTAATTTAGAGCTTAGGGAGATACGCATAGTAGTTGATAATAATTACCATGCACTTTCTAAAATAAAAAGTCAAGATACCCATAATTACAAGTTAAATATCAGTATTTCCACGGAAACATGACTTAAGTAATATTTAATTCTATTCTATATATAATTATTTTACTACCAAAACAGTTTCAAGCGATTTGTCGTTTGCTAGGATATGCAAATTAGGATATTTCTTAAGCGCTAGGTAATATTTAATTATTTCAGGAGTAAATTCTTCTCCTTTAATAGTTGTTGGAATTCCGGGTGGATAAGGAGTAATATTTTCCGCGGATATTCTTCCATAAGCCTTGACCAGAGGAACTTTTTCTATTTGATTAGGTAATAGCTTTGCTACATCTCCAACCTCGAGTATCCTAGATATATTTCTAGGTATTTTTAACGATAACCTAGAAATAATTTTATTATCATAATTAACCTTAATTCTTCTCATAGCTTTCACTGTTTGCTTTACGTCATGCACTGTTGATCTAAATGGTATGAGAAACAGAAGAGAGTACTCATTATACGCTTCAACTATTACCTGCTGTTCTTCAAGCTCCTGAGCAATTTGATATCCGGAGAGACCAGTCTCAGTAATATCAACAATTATCTTGGTTCCGTCACAATCATATACCGAAGGATTTTGTCTTTTTATCTCAACCTTTGTTATTAATTTAAACTTAGGAATACGGCTTATCTCTTTACTTAATTTAGATCCAATATCAAATATATGATCTATTACTTTACTTCCTCTATCTACCATCATTTCTCGAGCAGCATCAAGCGAAGCTAAAAGCGTATATGACGGGCTTGTTGTAGATAAGTTACGGTAAGAATCTATCAATAATTCTGAATTTATTCTGTCCGTTTTCCAATGAATCATACCTGCTTGCTGCAGAGCACCTCCTTGCTTATGAGTGCTTTGCACGCAAATATCAGCTCCCGCTTGCATAGCCGAAATAGGTAGTTTTTTAGAGAAATGTAAATGCGCGCCCCAAGCTTCTTCAATAAATATTATTAAATTAGGATACCTTTTTCTAACAATTTTTATTAAACTGGAAAGGTCTAAAGTTAACCCTTCATAAGTGGGATTTGTAATGAGTAAAACTTGAGGTGTGCTTCGTTGCAAGGCTCTCAATATTTCATTAATAGTATTTGGCAGAAAAATTTGTAATTTGTTATCAATACGAGGTGGAATAAACATTAGATTAATTGAATAATCCTCACATGCTGCAACAATTGACTTATGAACGTTTCTTTGAGCAAGAACCCTTAGATTTGGGATTTGTTTACTCAAAGCCCTCAAAACAGTAAAGTTACTTCCGGTCGATCCATTTACTGAAAATAAAGTACGGTCAGCTCCATAAGCGATGGCAGCAGCATCATAAGCTTTTTTAAATATCCCTGACGGCTCAGAAGGGAATCCGAGCAATTGATATGATACTGAAGTATCACTTTCATAAGGATTAGCAACTCTCGAGGAAACATTATCAAGCGAAGGGGTACACCATCTAATACTCTTTCTAGCATGATTATTCAATGCATGAGTAATCTGCAAAGGTAAAATATCTTCTTCAGTTGCTTTCATTATTAACGACAGTCCTATAGTTTAAACTAACGGCTTGACTATTATAGCATACTATAAGTCATTTTGTGTTTTGGGGTGTTGATATAGCCCTTCATGTCAATCTGAAGGTAAGCTAGAATTTATTACGATGAGACCTGCGATTACTAAAATTAACCCAATAATCCATTGTAATGAGATCTTTTCTTTTAATACAAAGAAAACTAGCGCACTTATACAAATTCCAATGGCAACAAGATATAATGGGTATGAGCGAGAAATGGGACCATATTTTGTGGCTTGAGCATAAAATGCGACTACGAAAAAGCCAAAAATATACCCAGTTACGGCAGAGAGGCCTTTATTACCTCCAATTTTGAAAAAGTAAACTGAAATAGCTTCACAAATTGCAGAAATAAATACTAGCGAAATATAGTTTTTTGGCCAAATTGACCAAAATAAATTCCAAATAGACACCATCTATCTCGATTATTTCAATTACTTTTGAAATAGTCAAATTTAATGCTTGTATTTAAATTCTGCGGTTGCTTTGTCAGCAGGATAATAAAAAACTACTTGGAATCGCGGATCTTTAATTAATCTGGCAACAGTAACATGAAAGTTAAGAGTTAATTCTTGTTTGTTATAAATACCTTGAATTCTCTTATATTCATAGTCCAATAGTTTTTTATGATAATCATTTTCAGTTACAGTTGCCCAAGCACTTATAAACTCCGGATAACTCATTAAGCTTTGAACCGTTTTTTTATACCAAGTTTCATATTGATATAAAAATGTCTCCATTTTAAAAGTTGCCACCTGAGCCATAACAAATGGCTTTAAATTAGCTGCATCTTCTCCTTTGAAAACCTGAACCGGCATAACATCTTTAGGTAAGAAAGGAAAAAGTAACAAAGATGGTTTTTCTTTTAGTAACCTAGCTTGCCACTTTATATCTAAGTTAAAAACATCAAGATTCTTACCATTGCTATATAAAAATCTCCAGCCAAAATCGTTAATATAGGCCGGATACGGCCAATCTTCAACCTTTTTAACTAACTCTTTGAGCCGATCCTTAACCTCTTCTTCAGTTGGTAAATAACCACCGGTTAGTAAAAACTCACCTGTATCTCTCTCATCTAAATCGAGCGCTTTAATGACTTTTTTAATCGTAGGCAAAGTTGGTTTACCAACTCTCCCCTGCTCAATTTTTGAAAGCCTTGTTGTATCTTTCCAACCAATTCGTAAGGAAACTTCTTGTTGTGAAAGTCTTTTTTTGAGGCGAAAATCTTTAATTAATCCACCGAGGGTTGCCGTTAACATCTCGGAGATTATAGCCATAGAATAGGCAAAAATGCAAATTACTAAGTAGTTATCACCATTCAGCAAGCAATTTTGTTATATATTTAAGAACACAAACCTCATCTTTGGGTGTTATCTTATAAGACTTAAACCTTTTAACTGCCAATTTAATAAATGTGTATAAAGCTTTTTTAGTAAATTTATCTAAATGGGCAATAAAGATATTCTCAAGATTCTTATTTATAACTTCTTGAATCTCTTTAGGAACAGATTCTGAAAAGATGGGACTAGATATCAGAAAAACTGGTTTATTATGAATAAGGGCATAAGCTAACTCTATGCTTGTATATTCGCTAATATTACTTTGAAGTCTTTGATCAAACTGATTATAGACAATATGCATATCTGAGTTTTTAATAGAATTCAGATACTCTAATTCAATCTCATAAAAAGATTGACCGTTCTTTTGCCCATCAGATATTAAGGAATATGGATCAATTGTACGAATCCCTGATTTTTCCATATTATTTTTTAGCTCAAATAAATTAAAACTGTTCATCATGATGATAACTATGCCATTTAAATAGGTATTTAGAAATGACACGTTTGTCAGACTTTCTGACACAAATTATGCTAGAATCAGCCTTAGATGGTACAAGACGCAAATCACTTTCATGCTCTTTTTCGAAAATATAGACTGAAAGCCGAGTTCTCAACCTTATCAGAACTCAGTGAAGCCTTTGCCCAAAAAGGATTTATTTATGAGGATAGTATTTATTCGCATTGGCAAAAAGGCACCCGAGTCCCTCAAAGTCGAGGCATCCTACTAAAACTTATTGAGCTTTTTATTGAAAGACAGGCTATTACCACTATCGATCAAGCTAATGCTTTTCTATCATCAGCTAATCAGGGCTATCTTTCAGAAAAAGAGCTTGATCACTTCCCAGCTAAGCTTAGTAATCCGATCTTCCAAGTACCAAATGAGATCAGTAACTTTAGTAGTCGAGAAAATATTATTAATAATCTGATTACCAAACAAGACATTCTTGGCAAAGTTATCTTTATACACGGTTTAGCTGGGGTCGGTAAAACCACCTTAGCAATCCAATTAAGCCATCTTCTCAAGGATCGGTTCACAGACGGGGTACTTTGGTACAAGATCGAGAAAGATAACCTTATGGATATTCTTTTATCGATTGCTCGAATGTATGGTGAAAACTTAACTTCTATTCATGATAAACAAGTTCGAATAACGATCGTTAGATCGTTACTGGCTAGTAAAAATGTCCTACTAGTTTTAGATGGTGCTGAAGCTTCGGAAAGTGCCCAATCATTGATTCCGAACTCACGTTTTAGTACGACCATCCTCACTTCCCAAAAAGATAATCTAAAGACTACTGGTTCTTATATCGATATTGCTCTTCAGCCATTCTCAAACGAAGAGGTTATCGCCTTTTTTAAAGAAGTTTTGAAAGATAAGTACCCAAAACAAAAAGAGGATATATTACTTAAGATTGGGAAAAGAGTTGGAAATGTTCCACTAGCGCTGCAACTGATTGCCCGACAACTTTTGCAATCGGAACAATATCTGATAGACTTCCCCAGTTTACTTGATCAAAAAAACCCTTTTTTTGAAGATTTATATCATGAAGAGAAGAACCTATACGGAGCGATTGGTATTAGTTATAAGAACTTAGATCCGTCTAAAAAATCAATATTAGTGTCAACATCAATATTTAAAGGCAAGGACTTTTCTGCTAAATCAATTGCCTATATTAATGGCCTTTCAGTTCCAGCAACTACCAAAATACTTCAGGATTTAATTGATCTGTCTTTAATTGAACATTCAACTAAAAGTCGATTTAGAATCCATCCGGCTATTCAAGAGTTTGTAAGAAATAAATTAGATTATCCCCGCTCGTCTCGACTACTCAAAACAGTTTTTATCCTTTTTGGGACTTTTGTAATTTGGTGGATTTATGTTCAGTTTTTTGGTTACAAAAACTCTCTGGATAATAGAGTTTTTACATCAATATATTGTTTAGTTGCACTCTATGGAGGAGTCTACGGAATTCAAACTTCATATCGATGGGGGGGATTAAAAACTCTATTTGGCCGATCAATCTTTATGTTTTCGGTCGGTTTATTTATGCAGGTACTCGGTCAGATTCTCTATATGTCTCTTGATCTTTTCCTACATTATAAAAACCTTTATCCCGCCCTTGATGATATTGGTTTTTTTGGAGCAATTCCCCTTTATACTTATGGAGTTTTACTGCTAGCTAAGTCCTCTGGAATCAAAGTAAATGTGCATTCTTTCCAGAAACGAATTATCGCGCTTATTATTCCTATGATAATGTTGGCTATTGCCTATCTTCTTTTTTTTAAGGACTACAATTTCGACTTTAAAAATCCTATTAAAACATTTTTGGATTTTGGTTATCCTCTCGGAGAATCCATTTATATATCAATCGCTTTAATTACTTTTATATTTTCTAGAAGTATTCTTGATGGAATTATGCAATCGAGAGCTTTATTAATTCTAGTTGCCTTAGTAGCTCAATTCATTGCCGATTATGTTTTTATATATACCGCCGACAGCTATTACCCGGGAAATTATGTAGATCTTTTATATTTAATCGCATACTTTATAATGTCGGTCGCATTAATCAACTTAAAATCTATCCGCGTCAACATAAAAAACACCTAATTAAACCCATTAAAACAGATCAAAATATTTATATAATTTTTTCCAATATCTTCGACCCTCCCAGCTCCATTGGCACTACTTTCAAAATTGATAATCGCAGTGTTTTTTGATGCTAAAAATGCCTGCATCTCAATTAAAGAAACTAAATGTCTATTCAAATCGAGCTTTGGAAAAATTAAGCCCGCCCCTTTCGGACGGAGGCTTTGAAGTCCAAGATTTAACATCAGTCTCATTTTTAAATCAAAATCTGGCATATATTTTGAAAAACTTAAACAAAAGATATCGATATCAATGATTCAAGATCACTTTGCAAGGTCACATTTCCAGAGATTATTAAATTAGTTAACTTTAAAAGTCTCTTCCATCGACTAATTTCAGGAGAAAGCTTTGGATCCAGATTTAAAATAATAGCCTGAGTCTTGCAAAAATAACCTAACAGAATTGCCAAATAGCCTGAGTCACCAAGAAAAAAGGCTTTTTTACTTTCAAAGAGTGGCCAACAGTTTATAAATTGTCGATAGAGATCAGACTGTCCAATTTCAGATAGCGGTAATTTAAAATCTCTTATTAACTTCGAAACGTTTCGTAAGTCGAAACTAGTCATGTTAAAAAGAATAAACTCCTAACCGGATTCTAAGTTAGGATGAGTGACTTGTCAATATATAAATATCAATTTATTGAATCTTTAGTTAAATTTATCCTCAAAAGCTTTTAAAATATACTCTTTAACATTAGGAGGAAATTCCATATCTTTAATTTCCTCTATGCTTGCCCATTTACAATCGATTGTATCGTCCAGAGGTTTAGCTTCTCCCGATTTATATTTACATTTAAAAACAATTGCGACGACATGCTGATTATCATGGGGTCTTATATAACTATTATTTGTAATCATTTGCATGTCCTCTTCAACTTTAACCCCAGTTTCTTCTAAAATTTCCCGGGCCAGACTTTTTTCAAGAAGTTGAAACATATCCTCAGAACCTTGTTCAACTTTTCCACCGGGAATAGTCCACCAGCCTGGCATGTGTTTTTCTTCAAAACTTCTACGAGAAATTAAAACCTTGTTATCTTTAAAAACGACACCATTAACTAAAATTGAATGTAACATTAATCAATCTCTCCTAAATATTCACCCTGACCGGGAAAATCAGCCGCATAATCAGCTAAGAACTTTTTAGTTAAACCTTTGGGTAAAAGATTATGCGGTAATTTTTCCATATCTAGCCAGGTTTGATAATGAGTTCCCGGAAATTGATCATCAAGCTTTCCCTCAACTTCTTCAAATTTATCGATATCACCTAAGATAAATAACTCAAGACTATGTTCACGGTCTTTAGTAACAATAAAATCGCGAATATAAAGAACTTCTTTGAAAGTAAATTTAACCTCTTCCCCACATTCCTCTTTGATTTCGCGGTGACAAGCTGCTTCTAGGGTTTCTCCAAACTCAACATGTCCACCAATATAAAAGTAATGGTTTCTGGAGCTATCGAAACTGACTAGAAGTTTATTATTTTTAATAATCACCAGACGGACTCTAAGATTAATCATTTTTTGCATATAAACTTAAGATCATTTCTATATAACATCTAAAATTTTAAATGATCTTGTTTGTTCGTTTATTTTACCAGTTCTAGTCTCACCAATTCGCCCCCCAATTAAAATTTTAGCTACTGGAGATACGTATGAGATAGCATCTTCTCGATCAAAAGTCATATAGCTACCGACCTGATAGGTTAATGTCTCCCGCTCTTCTAAATCTTCAAAAGTAGTAATCCTTCCTAGACCCACATAACCAGCCAAATAATCAGGTAAAACAAGTTTGGCACGCTCTCTTACCTTCAATAATTTTACTAACTGGACTGCCTGCATTTCGTGATCTCTAATTGCTTGTTCGTGAGCAAAGTTGTCATGAAAAGTATCGCCTCCTCCATCGGTAGCATCTCCCATCATTTGACCTACTTCAAGAACATTGCGCTTATACTCATCAATACGTTCTTCTAAGATAAAGTAATCATCTGCTAAAAAGTAGACATTACTGGGTAAAACGATACCTTGAGATTTTTCACTTCTTCGTTCTGGCATTTTTGGTTATCCATTGAGCAAATTTTTCAAAATGATCATGTTCGCGAAATTCATCAAGGAAACTTTGCCATTGCTGCTTATTTAACTGAGCTAAAGTTTTATCGCTACCCTTAGGAATAAAAATTCTAACAACCTTCCAGCCTCTTATATTTTTACCTGCTGGCTTTGGAGCGATAGTTCCCTCATAGAGACCAGTAAATAATTTAAGCTCTTTAGTTTTTGGGTTGCCATAAACCAATACACTTTTAACAATGGCTTTGTTATTTAATTCATCTTTGACCAAACTTGTTAACCTCTTGTCACCTAATGTATCAAAAGCTAGTTTAACAAAAGTACCAGGAAAACCCTTTAAAGCTTCTATATAAAAACCAGAGTCTTCAATCAAAAAATTATCATTTAAGCAATCTATTGCTTGCTGAGCTTTACCTCTTGCGACCACTTCCAGGTCTAAACTCCTTGCTTCAATAAACTCATAGGGCTGGTGTATAACATCAATTCCATATTTGGAAAGCCGCTCTTTAGCTAATGAGACCTTAGCAACATTCGACGTGAGAAATAAAATTTTCATGATTATCCTCCTTTCTCGATCGAGATAAATAACGTTCTGTAATAGTCATAATTTCGTATGCTGTAGCTTCAAAATTTGAATTGTATAAGAAGTATATAGGTTTTTGAAATCGTGTTGCCAAGGCAGTTGCTTCAGACCGTTCAGCTACAAGTTCAGTATTTATATAAGCCTGGTTAAGATCTCGTTTTCTAGTAGATTGATCCTTAAGCCTTCTACTTAATATTTCTGACGTATTTGCTTCAATAATAATATGAACATCTATCCAATTATGAAGTTCCACAGGAACAATTAACTTTGGGGAGCCTTCGACCATATCGATATAATGACTGTCTAAAATAACAGCATCCCCTTGTAATTGAAGCATCTCATCCGGAATACTTTTTCTAATAGTAGCGCGTTCATTAAAATCCAGTTCCTGCCAATTCTTACCAAGACGCTTATTGGCTAAATCATAAAGGAAGGTACTTAAAGCAATTGTATTAATAGTATAGCTTGGTAAAGTTAGACGCTGAAGATAGTCTAACGTTGTTGTTTTTCCTACTCCTTTAGCTCCTCCAATGTGGATTATTTTCATATATTCGGTGATAGTGGTTTTAAAAAGAAAGGATGCCAAGGAATAGCTTTTAATAAAGTTACATCCAGATCTAATTTTGATTTTTTTATTTCCTCTAGCATTAAATCTTCTTCTTTTAAATACCAACCTACAAATTTCCTTCTGGCTTCCAAACCATAATAAGATTCCATGCTGGATAATAAATTCATATTGCCACTTATTTTGTCTTTATCATAATCTCGAATATCATCTGTAAATTGAGTTAGTGAACCCAGATAAAATAAAGACTTTTTCAAATACTTGGCAACTTTTTCGCCATACCTTTTCTCTAATTGAAGCGCGACTGCCAGAAAACTTGTTGCTTCTCCAGAAACTTGTCTTTGCTTAATTGTTAGCACCTCAGTGGGAAGGCTAGAAAGTTCCTTTTCCCTCGTAAAAAAGATTGCTTGACGAGATAGGCTCTCGACAAACTCCTTTTCTATTCTGAGGGCGGCCGTAGCAGAGTAAATCTCTGGGTTTTCATGAAGAACTTTAGAGATTGCAGCAAGGATATGCAAAATAAAGGACATTCCCGTAGCTCTATGCTGCAGGTCTAAAGATAACTTTTTATTATAATTAAACTTAGAGTGAAATTTTGCTGGATCCTCCACAATATCATCGAAGAGATGAACAGATAAATAGTAAAGCGAAAATATTTCTAACTCTGGCTTCCTTATTTTGGGCAAAATATTTAATAAATCAGCCACGACGACGCCATCCAGCGCATATAATTTGACCTTTTCAATTAGATGAAACGGAACCTTGGAAATTCTTTCTGTAGATTCAAACTTGTGTAAAGCCAATGCCCAAATCCTCAAAGCTTCAGGTAGATAATTTGTAAGCTTTGCTTCAGAATCGATATCTAGCAAATCTTGAACCTTATTTCCTTGGCCATTCAAACAGGATGCAACTAAGTTATAATATTGCATATTGTAGTCAATCTTTCTGCCCCACCAACGAGAACCCGGGTTTTTCCTTAAATGGATCGTAATTTAGCCTCATTATTTTAAAGCCTGACTCCTCTACTAACTCAATTAGCTCATGAACTTTAATCCCATCTTCGACTTCTGAAATATGGACAAAGCTAAAGGGTTTAAGGACTCTGCCAATCTCATCTAACATATTAAGATGTTGAGCCGAAGGTAAACTTGATAAAAGATTGTATAAAACGGCCCCATCAAAATAGTCATCTCCAAATTTAGCCAAATGAGTAATTTGATTAATATTAAAACTGGTAACTTCTAGATTTCTCTCAAGGGCTTGGGACAAAATCTGATCTCCACTCGCTCCTAATTCTAATAGATGACCCCTTTCAACAATAAATGACCAGAACTCTTCAAACGGATATGGTTCATGTTTAAAAGTTTGAGAATACATAAAGCTTAATACTATTTATAACTAGCATTTTATTCCAGCCAATAAATAGTGTCAATATAGCAGTAGCAACTACTTGACACTTAAATTCGTAATTTGATATAAACGGATTAGTGAAGGATCAGAATTTGAGCCGTTCTGATGTTAGAGTGGTCATGCCCGACCAGACCATTAAAGTTGCCCTTTCAGGGGGTCGTGAATATATCGTGCGGGTCCATAACGGAAGACGAATACCCACCCATTGTTTAGAATTTCCAATAAGCATACATACTCCACTCGCTAAAGCTATTCTTGGTAAAAAAAAGAACGACCGTCATTTACAGGGTGGGGAAAGTTATTAATACCGCTAAACTTATTAAGATTTTTTAGCAGCTTTTTTAGAACAGGCAATACAAAGAGTGGCAGTTGGCATCGCTTCAAGTCTCGCCATCTCGATCATCTTGCCACAATTCTCACATTTACCATAATCACCTTTCTTAAGGTGAAATAAAGCTTTTTGAATCTTCCCCAAAAGAGCTTGGGAACTATCTTTGACGGCCACGACTCGGCTATGAACATCATCCATCCAACTCGCTGTACCTGGCTCAATACTCTCAGCTAGTCCGCCATCAAAAAGTGGATCATCTTTTTCAACTAGTTTGAGTTCTTCCTCAACCTGTTTTTTCTGGCGAAGAAGGATTGATTGAATTTTTTTAAAATTGGGGCGGCTTATGCTTAACATTGATTGATTTAAGGTAGTTTTTGAACTTAAATTTGAAATTAACTTTTAGATTATACCAGCTCTTTTTAAGATTGAGTAGTACTAATCTACGCCTTTTAGAGCTTTGTAAGAAGATTATTACTAAACTTAAATCTTTGCGTGGCGAGCGTTTACTTTGTTTATAGTAGACCCAAATTCCATAGCCTAAGATAACGAGCGACAGGATTTGCTCTACCGAGATGACTTTAAAAATGACGATCCCATCGCCTCGCAAAAAACTGGTTAAAAGTTTAATTAGCCCTAAAACAATTAAACCCAGGGAAGCAATCTTGCCTGCAAAATGAAATCTTAAGGAAACCTTCCAGAGGTACCAAAATCCGATTCCAAATAAAACAGCGCTAATGAATTGGATTGGGAATCGGCTGCCGATTAAACCCGCCTGTGGGACCGAAAAAAGGCCAGTGTATGGCAAACCATACTGGCAACTACTGAGTAGACAGCCAAAACTGCCAAAGATCAGGCCTCCAAATAGTCCCACCATGACAAAGTCGGCCACCTCCCAAAAAGCCAACTTAAATTTTCGGCAAAGTAAGTAAACAACAATGACTCCTGGAATGATCCCTCCCCAAAAAGATAATCCTGGATAGCGATTTAATAAAATAATTTTAGTTAAGCTATTATATTTATCGAGATTTAAGAGCACAAAAAAGAGTCTGGCGCCAATTAAACTCGCAAAAAAAGTTAATAAGCATAAATCAATAATGAGCTCTTCGTTAACTTCATAAACTCGGGCTAATCGCCAAATGACAAAAACGCTTAGAAAAAATCCTAAACTTAGTAGTAATCCAAATGATGATAAAGAAAAAGTTCCAACCGAAAGTAAGACTGGATGCATAAGTGTCTTAAATATACCAAAATCTCTAATATTTTGCTTATCTTGACGACTCTTGCTACAATCTAGGACATGACTGCGACAGCACACGCGTTAGTTGGAGGAGCTATTGCAGCCTCAATCCCCGACCCAGTTATTGGAATCAGTTTAGCTTTTATCTCACACCCACTTCTAGATATGGTGCCTCATTGGGACTTAGGCTGGGGTTGGCGAAACAAGAAAAAATCAACTTTCTTTTTGGAAAGTGTCCTCGATTTAATCGCAGGACTAGCGATAACTTTTATAATCTTTGCTCCCCACGCTTCGTCGTTTTTATATTTTATTGGTGCTATCTTTGCTTCAGAAAGTTGGGATATTTTGGAAGGCCCTTATTGGTTCTTTGGTTGGAAATTTTTTCCGTTTAACGCCATTTACGGCTTCCAACACCATATTCAGGGAAAGATGAAATTGCCATGGGGAATTATTAACCAAGTTTTAGCAGTTAGTTTAATCCTACTAATACTTCGACTTATTCCTTAAGGTTTAAGTTCTTTCAAATAAGCTCTAAAGTCTTCGCCAATTTTCTGATGATTCATACCATAATGAACAACTGTTTTTAAATATTCGAGGATATTGCCAGTATCCCGGTAAACCGCATTTTCGAGTTCAATCGCATGGGCGGATATTCCGGCATCAACCATACCTTGAACCCCTAAAGTATAAACCAGTTCTTGGCCTGGCTCTAAAATTTGTTTAGCTTTCTCTAAACTCTCATAAATATCTGAGGTGTAAACCGAACCACTAATAATGGCCAGATCGGAAGGCGAATTGTCTTTACCAGGCTTCTCAATAATTTTATCAATCTTAATCACTCCGTTTTCAACTTCCTGACCGGAAGCAAAACCATATTTGTCATAATCTTCATCCGTTCGAGCTTTCATCCCTCCTAAAATAGTCGTGCCATATTTTTCATACGCCGCAATCAGTTGTTTAGCTCTAGATGGTTCAGCATCAATAAAATCATCACCCCAGAAAACTAAAAATGGATCATCCTCCATAATATGGCGAACATTCAAGATTGGGGTAGCATTACCCAAAGGTCCTTTTTGGCGAATATAAATAAACTCGGCTAAATCTGAGATTTTACGAACGGTTTCAAGCTCAGCAGTTTTCCCAGATTCTTCAAGCTTCCGCTCCAGTTCAGCATTATTATCAAAGTGATCCTCAATCGCCCGCTTATGCCAACCAGTTACGATCACGATCGTCTCAATTCCGGCGTCGACTAATTCTTCGACAACTCTTTGAATAATCGGCTTATCGACAAGCGGCATCATCTCCTTTGGCATAGCCTTAGTTTGGGGTAAAAATCGGGTTCCAAATCCTGCAGCTGGAATTAGCGCCTTTGTGATTTTCATGATAAAAATTATACACCCTTTGTCATCCCCTTTCATTGTTTGATATACTGCAAACCTGATGGAGAAATTTGAAGGCAGCTTTGGATTAATAATCTACAATAAAAAGCTCTTACTCATGTTGCGTGATGATAATCCAGGTTTGAATGCACCAAATTGCTGGGCATTAATTGGTGGTGGTGCGGAAAAAGATGAAACACCAGAGCAAACATTGAAAAGAGAAATTAAAGAGGAGATAAGCATCGAGCCCAAAGACATTAAGTTTCTATTTAAACGCCAAGATAAAGAAGTGTATGTTTACTTAGTGAAGCTGACCGCTGATGAGGCTAAAAATATTAAGCTTGGTGAAGAGGGCCAAAAAGTAGAATTTTTTGATATTGAAGAGGTCGAACCATTACTGAAAACCCATGGATTCACCGCCAATTGGTCAACTTATAAAGAATATTTAAAACAAGCTTTTAAGGACTAAACTTTACTTAACTCGCTCAACATAATCACCAGTTCGAGTATCGACCTTAACTTTATCCCCAACTTTCATAAACATCGGCACTTTAACAATTAAACCATTATCTAAAGTGGCATCTTTATAAACATTTGAAACTGTATTACCTTTTTCGCCTGGTCCAGTTTCGGAAATTGCATAAATTAAACTAAGTGGTAACTCAACCCCGAGCGACTCTCCCTCAGACACGATTAGATTAACTTCCATATTTTCTTTCAAAAACTTGGCATTATCTCCTAAAAGCTCTGCGGTTAAAGAAAATTGTTCATAATTGGTTGAATCCATAAAGTTGTAGGTCTCCCCATCACGATAGAGATATTGAACCTTGGGTTTTTCAATATTAGCTTCATCTACCCTAGCACCAGTAATAAACGACTTTTCGACGACAGATCCTGTTCTAAGATTGCGAACTTTAACTTTAACATTGCCTGAACCGCGTCCCATTTTAGTGTGATCATAGGATAAAACCAGGTAAAGATTACCTTCATCTTTATAATAAGTTCCGTTGCGAAGTTCGGTAACGTTAAGCATGACTGATTAATTCTATCAAAGTTTTTAACCCGACTCCAGTTGCGCCAACTACCCGATAAGGTTTAGTTTTAAAGTCCCAAGCCGTGCCCGCAATATCTAAATGAATCCAAGGTCGATTATCTTCAATAAATGGCTCGAGGAACTTAGCTCCGGTAATTGCGCCGGCTGAACCGGGCATCGATCCGCCATGACCGATATTAGTTAAATCGGCTAAATCAGATTTGACCATCTCATTATATTCCTCATCCATTGGCATATCCCAAAACTTTTCACCAACCCGTGCTCCAGTTGAGATAAATTCAGTTGCAAAGGCAGGATTATTACTAAAAACTCCAGTAATAAAATCTCCTAAGCCAACAATGATCGCGCCAGTTAAAGTAGCTAGATCAATCAATCGAGTTGCTTTGAATGTTCTTTGAGCATAAGTTAAACCATCGGATAAAACTAACCGACCTTCAGCATCAGTATTTAAAATCTCAGCCGTTTTCCCAGCCAAAGTTTTAACAATATCGCCAGGTCTTTGAGCTTTACCGCTAATTAAATTTTCAGTGACAGCCATAACCCCAACGACGTTGACTTTTAATTTTAATCTGGCGATCGCTGCCATAGTAGCCAAAGTGGTAGCCGCTCCACACATATCATATTTCATCTCATGCATATGATCACTCGGTTTAATCGAAATTCCACCACTATCAAAAGTAATACCTTTGCCAACAATACCCCATTTTTCTTTCGATTTGAGGTCACCTTTATACTCCAGTGCGATCATGTAGGAAGGTTCATCTGAGCCTTGAGCTACCCCAACAAACGCCCCCATGCCTAACTTCTTAGCGGCTTTTTCATCGATAACAGTTAGTTTTAACAAACTTTCTTTAGCAATTTTGCGGACTTCAGTTAAAAAGACGGTTGGAGTGAGTTCATTAGCTGGGCTATCACTTAACCGACGAGCTAAGTTAATGGCTTCCGCAATCGTTTTACTAGTATTTAATTTATCTTTGTGATCGGATAAAACTTTATCTAAAATTAACCAAACCTCAGTCAATTTGATTGGTTCTTTGTCTGATTTATATTGCTCAGCCAAATCAAAGGAGGCAATCTCAACTCCTAAGGTGGTGGCATCAATTAACTGATCAGCTAAGATTTCTTCATAAGGGGTTAATAATAGAGCGATCCTTTTTGACTTAGTTAACAGAATGCGAGTCGCCGCTCCTGCCCAATGCTCAATATTAGCAAACTTAATCTTCTCTTTTTTACCAGCTCCTAGAAGGAGAATTTTCTGGCTTTTTAGATAAAAAAGTTGATCATCGTAGAGTGCTCCAAATTTAGGATTATCTTTTAAAAAGGCATCAATAGTTGGATCTTTAAACTCAACGGGAATAGTTAGCTGAGGAGTAGCTCCTTCAAAGACCGGTATGACCACAATTTCACCTTTTTCAGAAATTAAATTAGGAGTCCCGAGCGCGATTTTCATTTGGTTAAATATAGGCCTGAAAGGCTCAATTGTCAATGCACGGGTGGAAAACTAGCGGGAAAGCAGTTCAATATGTCTATCAAAGGTCGCTTTTAAAGCGTTTTGGTAATCAGCCGGCTCATCCAGCACCCTAGCTAACAAGCGTGAAGGAACTTTAAACGGACAACCTGTGCGAATAGATTTTTCTCCAGCTTTATTTTGGGTAATATTCCGTAAGTATTTGGCGATATCGTTTGGTAGCCCAACCCGTGATGGGTCTCGATCAAGAATTTCCGGATGATCTTGGTAGAATCGACTGAAGTACTCAATATCATCGCTGTGCAACGAAGCGTTCATATGGATAAACGAAGTATAGCTATTGGCCGTTTTTTCAAGAATATCTGGCACTGGTAGGCTTGATAAATGATCGATCAACCAGTTTGTATTACTGACCACTGAAGAAAAACCGTTATATAAATGCTTATAGACTGGCGTGCCCTGGTCAGCTGGTAAGACAGCTTGAACTTCCGGTAATGGCAAGCTATAGACTGATGCGGCCACTAACTCATCCAACCGACGATAAATTCGGGCTAATTGATGATCTTTGGGCAATTTTAACAAGTAGTCCTCCTCCTCAAGTAAGCCTATCGATAAAGAAGCCGTAATCGCATGACCGATCCGCTTTGACTTAATGTATAAACCGGCAGCATCGACTGTGCGGGCAGATGGCAGTGATAGCTCATCCCCCCATTTACCTAAATATTTACGGGCCCGTTGATAAGTTCGAGCGCCAATAATAGCTGACAAGCTAATTCTCTCAGCTTTGAGTTGATGCGGATCAGGGTAACCAGACTTTAAATCATGCCGACCAGCCCGAGGTCCTCTCTTGGGAACCCCTAACTCAACAATTTGGTTTAAGGTTTGATAAAAGTTATCTCTCGGCATGGGTGGGTCAGCATTAACTTGACCAGTAAATAAATTCCTAAAAACTTCCATTGACTGGATTATACATGCAAAATTATCAGATTTCAGTTAAAATTCAATACAGAAAGCTATCTAAGCCGAAGTGATGGAATGGTAGACATGAAGGTCTCAAAAACCTTTGATCGCAAGGTCATGTGGGTTCGACTCCCACCTTCGGCACATCGGTTTGAACTATAGGGTATTTTGTGTTATAGTTGAGCTTAATAAGGCTCTCTTATGCCAGCACGTATCGAACAGGAGTTGAAGATAAATCCTCTTACTCCTCTAACAAGTGAAAATTGGTTAGAAAACTATCCTTTAGCAAATATTGAAGGCGGTTTGACTCAATCCTCAAAAAACCCCAGCCAAGATTGGATGCTTTACACCGGACTTGAAGGCGTGATGTTTTACACTCGGCCAAACCCTCGAGACCTCAAGTTAGAACTCGATAGCCAACGATTAAAAATTTCTCGCCGGACAACTATTACCTCAATTGGGTTTACTCCTTTTGATGATAATAATGCCCACACCCTTCTAAGTGGAATTAGAGGTCTAAGAGCTTTTTTTGTACTCCTTGAGCAATTTTCTGATACGTTGGCCGAGCCAGCTTATCTAATGGCTCAGACAGATCCCAAATCAGCCCATTTCGCAAAACTCCTAGGTTTTCAAACAGATCAAAGATCTAAAAACCCACAAGTTGAATTAATTATTGCCCCAATTGAGATAGTCAGACAGAAATTTGAATTGGTAGAGCAACGGGTAATCAACAATCCAACTTTGCTTAGACAAGCGACGAGAAGCCGAATCCAAGCTGAAAGACAAATTGCCAATCACAAAGCTACTCCGGCCATTGAATTTCCTACTGATAGACAGTCTCCTGATGAAAGCTCAGGCCCAGCCCCGGCCGATGCGAATCGTCAGATAGAGAGACAGTCAACTCTTAAATTGGGTTTTGCAATCTAATCTTATTTTGAGAGGTGATCAAGTTGCCAAATTCGCTGGCGACTAACTCCAAACTGTTTGGCCAAAGTGGTATAAGGTGTTGGCTGGTCTGGGTTTTCAACTTTCCAAGCATTAAACTTGGCCCGAGTGGCATCCGCTGGAAAACGTTTTAGTGGATCATCAAAGAAGTCAACGCCCGATCTGGCGCCTAGCTTTCGGCCCCGACGAATCGGCAAAAGAGTTCTCGGATCTAAGACTTGGTACCGTGGCAATTCAGTGTCAGGTGAAGCTAATTGATCTGCTTCATAGATAGGCAATTCGTATTCCATAGCAATATATTATATCCTATAGTTATTAAAAAGTCCAGCAATATCGATATTAAACTGCCGCTGCCTTGGCCGCTTCTTCTTCATCTTTTGTGACTCGAGGAGTTCCGGATGAGGTCGTAATTGGCTTAGTCCGAGTTTTTTCCATACCATAAAACTTAACGCGATCAGGTCGAAAGATCAACTTAATCTCCCCGACGGCTCCGTTTCGATGTTTTTGAATATCTAGCGTCACATCTTCTAAATTATCTGGATCTTCACGATAGATAAACATGACGACGTCAGCATCTTGCTCAATGGCACCAGATTCACGTAAATCAGCTAATTGAGGTCGCCTTGAACCTCTTGATTCAACTGCCCGAGACAGTTGAGAAACAGCTAAAACTGGGACTTTTAATTCTCGAGCTAAGTTTTTTAGACTTTGGGAGATTTCAGAAACTTCCTGAACTCGATTATCGGTCTGGCGACCATGAATAAGCTGTAAATAATCAACAATAATCAACTTTAAGCCATGCTCGGCTTGAAGTCGGCGGGCTTTAGTTCGAATTTCCGAAATTGAACTGCCTGGAGTATCATCAATATAAATTGGCGCTTCAGCTAATTGACCCATGGCATGTGACAACCTGTCAAAATCTTTTTCATCAAGCTTGCCGGTCTTTAACTTCCAAGCATCAATATCAGCTTGAGAAACGAGCAAACGATCGACAAGTTCTTCCTGGCTCATTTCAAGTGAAAAAATTCCGACTGGGATCTTAGCGTTAACCGCAGCATGCTGTGCTAGGTTTAACACAAAACTAGTTTTTCCTTGACCTGGTCGAGCGGCGAAGACAATTAAGTTGGAATCTTGTAAGCCGGCTAATTTATTATCTAGATCTCTAAAACCGGTTGGAACACCCCGAAGCTTACCCGAGGTTTTCTGAAGTTCATCTAAACGATCAAAGCTTTGAGCCAAAGCATCCTTGAGTTGAATAAAGTCCCTCTTAATATGTTGCTGTGACAGCGCAAAGATTGATTGCTCAGACTCTTCAATAATCTGTTGAATATCGATCTCGCCATCGTATGATTGTTCGATAAATCGGGTGGCAGAAGAGATTAAAGTTCGACGAATCGATCGCTCTTTAATAATATGGGCGTATGATTCAATATGAGCGGCTGTTGGCACCATATTAATAAGCTCAGCTAAGTAAGCCGTCCCGCCAATCTTATCCAAATAACCATTGGTTTTAAGCTTTTCAGTAACAGTAATTAAATCAATCGGCTGACGAGCTTCAAAAAGTTCAATGATGGCTTTATAGATCTGACCATGTTGTTCAGCTCGATAAAAGTGATCTGGTTTTAAAATTTCGGCAATATTGATAACCGCTTCTTTATCAATTAATAAAGCTCCAAGCAGTGATTGTTCAGCTTCAATACTTTGAGGTGGAACTTTAGGGTTAGTACTGTTAGCCATAGATATAACTAGAAATTGAAAGATTTATTTTAGCTTTTAGCTAAAACTACCACCATCGTCTCCTCTGGTAATTTATCTTTGGTAATCGAGAGCTTGGGTTGAGGAACGCTCGAATCAGCACCCATCTCCTTTAGAAAAGCTTCCACACCCTCGATTGGTAATTCCTGACCCGGAAGTTTGTAATGCATTGGAATAATAATTCTTGGTTCAAGTTGAGAGACAACTTGGCTAGCTTCTTTAGCATCAATCGTATAATTTCCACCCACTGGAATTAATAAAATATCCGTTTCGCCAATCTCCTCAGCCTGCTCTTCGGTTAGAACATGCCCAAGATCACCTAAGTGAACGATATGTAAGCCATCTATAATTAAACTATAAACGGTATTCTTACCTCGTTCCGAACCTTGAGTCTTATCATGCCAAGTCTGAATGCCGTTAAATGACACCCCTTTAACTTCATATTCCCCTGGTCCACTAACTAAAACCGGACTATTTGGAATAGCTTCAGTAAAACTATGATCTGGGTGAGAATGAGTGACAACTAAAGCATCGGCCTCAAGATCGGATGGCTTTGGGAGTTTAAGGCCAATTTTAGGATCAAATGGATCAATTACGACGGTTGCAGATTTGCCTTTCAGTTTAAATAATGCCTGTCCGTACCAATAAATGTCCATCGGATTTTGATCTTATCATATCGCTTGACCTCCTCTCAAGACTCCACTACAATTTGAGCTGTGTCTCGCCAACTTTCCCAAAAGAGTTTTATAATCAGTAGTTTTTTAATTCTACTCGTCGGTCTTGGCTTTATTGCCGGGCTATATTTTTTAGTCAATCCGATCGCAGGACAAACTAATTGGCTAAGTAACGGCCCAGTTACAACAGATCCGATCAGTTTTAACTTAGAAATAGCGACCCCGGATGATAATATCTTAAGCTTTGATAAATCGACCATTATTTCCGGGCAAACCTCGGCCCTCGCGACAGTTATTATCTCAGGCATTGATCAGGATAGCGAAGTTACAGCCGATAAAAATGGGGATTTTTCTCGAGTTGTCAATTTAGATGAAGGTCCAAACTCTTTTAAGATTACCGCGTATGACGATCAAGGCAATTTTAAAACCGTGATCCGAAATATTTACTATTCAACGGAGGCACTTCCATGAAAAAGTATTTGGTATTTAGTATCTGGTATTTAGTATTTATGGGAACAATTATCACAACTCCAGTGATCGCTGACGATGCCAGTACTTCAGCGGACACCGCCCAAAAACTTCAGGACTTACAAATAGAGATTGCTTCAAAAGCCGCTACTATTAAAAATCAAGTCACTCAAAAAATTGATAATAAAGCTTTTATCGGTATCATTACCTCAAAAACGGATTCTCAAATTGAGTTAAAGTTAGCTGATGGAACAAGCCAAATAGTTTTAATTAATACCTTTACTGATATTACCTATCAATCAACAAAACTGACCAAAAGTATTTTGAAAGATGACTACATTGCGGCTTTAGGCGAAATGGATGATAAAAATAATTTAGTCGCTAAACGGCTTGTTAAACTAACTCCCCGAGACTCAAATATCACTGATCAGGTCTGGGGTAAAATTACAACCATCTCCTCGCCTAACTTTGTGCTGGCACTCAAAGATTCCAGTAAATTATCGGTTTACACCAATAATTCAACTACTTTTGAATTGGGTAATGAAGAAGTTGAGGCCAGCCGATTAGAGAATAATAAAATGGTCGTTATTATTGGAGTTAAAAATGATCAAAGATTTAATGCTCGCTTTGTCTATATTGTGCCAAGCGGAACAATTATTAAACCAAGCTCAACTAAGACGGCTAGTTCTTCGGCGAAAAAATAATTTTAACCTCTTTTTCAGCTTCAGTCAGATCCTTAACGGTATCTACTCCCCGCCAATAAGCCTCACTTTTAAAAACTAAAAACTTTTCTTTAGGTAGTTTTGGGAAAGTTTCAGTTTCATGATCGCCGACGTCTGGCAAGAGTTTCTGGATTTGGTGATTAAAAATATAAACTCCACCATTTATCCAATGTGGCAAAATCGGCTTTTCTTTAAAACCTAAAATCTGATCGGAGTCATTAAATTCGACAATCCCGTAAGGGCTTCTGAGCGGCGAAACGACAATTGTGGCAATAGCCTGGTTATCTGAGTGTTTTTTCAAAAGTCCTGGGAAATCTGATTGCCAAAGAATATCTCCATTCATAACCACAATATCTTCCCAGTCATGGAGCTTCTTCATCGCCTGTTTAATTCCGCCACCTCGCCCGAGCGGCTGATCTTCTTCTGAATAAAGAATCTTAATACCAAATTTACTACCATCCCCAAAATAATCCATTAAAGCTTCCCGCTTATAACTGCAGGCAAACACAAAATCGGTTACCCCGATGGCTTTAAGTTGGTCAACTTGGTAAGCAATAATCGGCTTACCCAAAATCTCAACCATAGGTTTAGGTCGATCAAGAGTATAAGGTCGGAGCCTCTCCCCTTTTCCACCAGCTAAAATAATGGCCTGAGTAATCACTTTTTAATCTCCTGATCAATTTCAGCATATTGATTAATTAATGACATTATTTTAATTTTTCGAGCTTCATCTTCCTTGCCCATATGCTCCTCCAGATTAAGTCTTAATAGCGGTTCAGTATTTGATGATCTAATATTAAATCTCCATTCCGGAAAGGAGATTGTCACACCGTCAAGTGTATCTAAAACCCCATCTCCAAATTCTTTCTTCAGAACATCAATAACTTCCTCAGCATTTTTAACTTTAAAATTAATCTCGCCCGATTCCTGACTTTTTTTAATTTCTCGAACAATCTCAGATAACTTTTTATTATCTCTAGTCATGACTTTTAAAATCATCAAAACAACTGGAATTTGTGATTCAGCAAAGCCGGTATCTTTAAAATAATAATGACCCGACATCTCACCACCAAAAATCGCATCCACTTCGGTCATCTTTTCCGTGATATATGCATGCCCAGTTTTACTAATAACGAGCTCGCCACCATATTGCTCAGTTACTAATTTTGGATTTAAGATCGCTTGAGTATTAGTCACAATCCTTTGACCAGATTCTTGTCTTAAAAGTTCTTGAGCAACTAATGCCGTAATTATTGATGATTTGATAATCTGCCCTTTTTCATCAATATAAAACATCCGATCACCATCACCATCTGGCGCTAGCCCAAGATCCGCTTTTTGCTCAATTACCTTTTTTTGAAGATCAATTAAATTTTCAGATTGGAGTGGATCGGCTTGATGTGCTGGGAATGTCCCATCAAGATCAAAATTCATTTTGATTAATTGACCAGGAATTTTTTTAAATAAAGCATCTAAATAGACTGCACCCATAGAATTCGCCGCGTCGGCCACGATTTTAAATTCCTTAATTTCAGGATTGCCCGCAATTTGCATAGCATGATCAACTTCATCCGCCACTAATTGATTTGTATCAACTTCAGTAATCTGACCACTTTTAGGGAGATCACTCTCCATTATTGAGTCATCATTTAAAGCTAACTCTTTAATCTTATCCATGCCATTATTTTTACCGATCTTAATTAACCCTTTGTCGCCACGTTTGATAATTTTTAATCCGTTATATTCTTTAGGATTATGTGAAGCGCTTAGTTGAAGTCCACCTGCAGCATTAAATTTTAAAACCGCATAATAAACAGTCGGTGTTGAAACAATTCCCAAGTCTAAAACCTCTACTCCCAATTTTTGGAGTGTGTCTATAATGACTTTATGAAGTGAGGGTGACGAAATTCTCATATCTCGCCCTAAAACTAGTTTAAATTCTTTATTATCACCTCGAAGAAAAGTTACAATTGCCCGGATTATAGAAATAATATTTTGCTCATTAATCTCATCTGGATAAATTCCGCGAATGTCATAGGCCTTAAAAATCTTTTCAGGAGGTAACATAATCAACTGGGGATAAATAATATCACCAAACCCTTCAAACTGCTAGAAATAAATTTGTAAGAAAACTATTTTCTAACATCACTCACTAAAACTGCTTCCTGCAACCTCTGCCAAGGAACGTTAATATCGCGGTGACTTTGAAAATGGCCAGATTGCTCCTCTCTAAAAGTCTGAAGCTCACCATAAACCTGATCAACCTTAATAGTTAGATCATCTAATCTTTTGCTTAATTCATTAACTACATTTCTAAACTCGTTAATCAGATTTCTAAGACTACTTATCTCTGAACGAAGAGATAGGACTTCTGAATGAAGAGAACTAAAATCCTGCTTAGTCACAAAGACCTTACTTAGTTTAATAATATCGGCATCAGTTATCACAAATTGATTATAAATCTCTATCAAAAAGTTGACAATATCCTAGTTTCGTGCCTAAATTTTGACAAATCCTTTAAATATGCTATAATTACTATCAACAACTGAATATTAAACGCGTTTGCATTGGAGTCACGATCCAAAAGCGGATCCCCAAAATGGGATACGGAGAGTAAAAGCCGTAAAAGATTTACAGTCGATGTCGCAGAAAGCGGAGTCGTCATTAAGAGCTTGAGAGAGTAATTCTCTCAGGAATTAAGGATGGGACCGCGGAAGGTCCTTTTTTTATGGTTTTTAAAACCATAAATGCCTTCCGTTCCTTATTTATCACGTCTAGTTGCGTGGTGAATAACGAACGGGAGGTTTTTTTATGGAAAAAATAACGATAACAAACGCCTTAGATACTATTACAAGATTTAACCAGTCCGAAGACTGGCAGGCGACCGCATTAGTTGAACAAACTTTGGGTAATTCTTTATCCTTAACTGGAAATTTAGAATTTGGAGTTTTTACCTGCCCTCCTATCAATGCTCGATTACTTTTAAGCGATTCCCCGGAAAGATATATTTTAACCGACTCAACCCAAAATAACTTTGAAAAAGGGGGGATTGCAAACCGAATTATTAAATTATTTAAAGAGCTTATTGAACAAAGATATAACCCAACCTTAAGAGTCATTATCGGAGACACGGACGAGATTGATTATTTTTTCCCAGTTTTAGGACAACCTGCCAGGCTGAATTTAGAAGTTGCCGAAGAACGAAAGGATCAATATGCCAAAAACCTAGAACAACGTTTAAAAACCATATTCCCTTGGACCTTTACAATTGATCGATATAGTCAGATTGACTTATTGTTTGATGACCAACTATCACCACCAAGTTTAGAATCATCCAGCTTACAAAAAGATCTCAAAGTTGAACAAGGCCAAATAGCTATGGCTTTTAGAGAAGCTGGCTATTATGAAGGTTACCCTTCGCCAACAAGCGATGAAATTAAAGAGATCTGTCGTTTAAAATTTCAAACTTATGCATACCAAGGATGTCGTTTGGGAGAGTTCTTTCCGAATATGACTCTTATTCAAAATGAATTCCCACTTTTAATGCGAACTCGGATGTTAAATATCCTAAATCAACAAACCAACCAAAGAATAATACCCGCCATCTATCCAATCGCGGATCGGAGCAAACGATAATATGAATAATTCACAAAATAAAATTAGCCAAGTTATGTCAATTCTAAATTTATATGATGCCAAGA